>NZ_JAKQYH010000035.1:0-6085 GCF_022343545.1 Streptomyces arenae | reverse complement strand
GTGGGTGTGGGGGCGGGTGTGGGTGTGGTGTTGGGTGCTGGTGCTGGTGCTGGTGCTGAAGGTGGGGGCGGGGCGGCGGGGGGTGCTGGTGGTGGTGTGGGGCGGGGGGTTGAGGGGACGTCTGCGGCGGTCAGGAGGCTCAGTTCGTTGTCGTGGGCCGGGGCGTGGGTGGCCAGACGGGACGCCTGGGAGCCGATCATCGACTCGAAGACCTGGCGGGCCACCCGGCCGTTGCCGAAGGTCGGGCCCTTGGGGACGTCCTCGAAGTAGCGGGACAGCGTCTCCAGGGCGTCGTCGGAGAGTTCGTAGTAGTGCTTGGCGCACAGGCCGCGCACGATGGTGACCAGTTCCTCCGGCGCGTAGTTGGGGAACTCGATCGTCCGGGCGAACCGGGAGGCCATACCGGGGTTGGAGGCGAGGAACCGGTCCATGTGCTCCGAGTAGCCGGCCGCGATGACGACGATCTCGTCGCGGTGGTCCTCCATCAGCTTCATCAGCGTCTCTACGGCCTCCTGACCGAAGTCCGGCCCGGTGCCCCGCGACTGGTTGGTCAGCGTGTACGCCTCGTCGATGAAGAGCACCCCGCCCAGTGCCCGGTTGAAGACCTCCGTGGTCTTGATGGCGGTCCCGCCGATGATCTGGGCGACCAGGTCGGCACGGGCCACCTCGACGATGTGCCCCTGGCCTAGGATGCCGAGCTCGGCGAGGACCGCGCCGTAGAGCCGGGCCACGGTCGTCTTGCCGGTGCCGGGCGGTCCCGCGAAGACGAGGTGGCGGCTCATCGGCGGCATGGGCAGGCCCATCTCGGTGCGCCGCTTGGTCATCTTGTTGAGGTTGATCAGCCCGGTGACCTCCAGCTTGACGCTCTCCAGGCCCACCAGCGCGTCCAGTTCGGCCAGCGGGCCGGTGGCGGCGCGCGAGACGTCCGGGTCCGCGGGCGGCGGGCCGGGGGCCCCGGAACCGTCCGGGCCGGCGCCACGGGCGAGGTCCCGGCCGGCGTCACGGCCGAAGTCACGGTCGGCGCCGTGGCCGGAGTCACGGCCGGCGTCGGTGTCCGTCCGGTCGGTGGGTGCGTCGCCGGCGTTGTCCTGGAGCACGCAGTTGCCCAGGTCGGTACGGGCGTCGGCGTGGGCGTTGACGCCCCGGCCCCGCGCGCCGGTCATCCGGCACCCGACGGCGGTGAACGAACCGCCCGCGAGGACCCGCACCGCGTCACCCGGAGATCCGGTGAACTCGGTGTCGTGCGCGGTCAGTTCCGCGTCCTCCCCGACGACCGCGCCGCAGCCGCGCAGGACGGACCCGGCCACGAACACGCTCGCCGACCCTCCGAGGCCCAGCCCCGTCGGCCCCGCCGTCCCCGTCTGCCCCGCCGTCCCCGTCGTCCCCCTCGGTCCCGTCGGTCCCTTCGTCCCGGTGGGCCCGCCTGTCCCCTGACCGTCGCCGCTCACCGCGATCTCGGCGTCCCGCAGGGTCACCCGGGCACCGCCCTGCGCCCGGACCCCGGCGCCCCCGGTGCCGGTGACGGTGAGCCGTTCCAGTTCGGCCGTCCCGGAGTCGACGGCCTGCACGGCCGCCGTGGCGGCGTCCCGGACGACGAGTCCCGTCGCCCGGACGTCGGTCGCCGCACCGGTGACGTGGAGCCCGACCGGGGTACCGGTGATCTCGCAGTCCTCCAGGCGGGGCCGGGCACCCCCGGTGACCTGGACCCCGCTGCGGGCCGCGCCGGTGACCGTGCAGCCGAACAGGTGCGGCGCCGCCCCGTCGGCGATGTGCACGGACTGCCCGCCCGAACCGGAGAACGCGCAGTCGGTGAGCGTGGTCTCGCCCCGCCCGGTCAGGTACGCGTCCAGCGCGGTGCTGCCGGTCACGGTGACCCGGCGCAGGGCGGCGCGGGCCTCCTGCTCGACGGCGAGCGCGGGCTTGCCGCTGCCGGTGACCACGGTGTCCTCGACGGTCGCGGCGGCGTTGCCGTTGACGCAGACGCCGTTGCCCCGGGGACGGTCCAGCCGGCAGTCCCGGAGGTCGAGGCGGCCGTGCTCGGCGACCACCACCGCCGAGGAACCGGCCTCGGTGATCTCGGTGCCGGACAGCACGCTGCCACCGTGCGAGGTGACCACCACGCCCGCGCCGTGCGGGTTGGTCACCCGGCAGCCGCGGGCGGCCAGCGTGCCCTCGTCCCAGGCGAGCACGGCCGTCCACGCCGTGCCCTCGATCCGGCAGTCGTCCAGCGCCGACTGCCCGCGCCGCAGGTCGAGGACCGGGGCCTCCCGGTCCGCGCCCGACAGGACGAGCCCGGACAGCCGTACCGCCTCGGCCCGCACCACGACCGTGCTCCCGGCGGTCGCGTGCACCCGTACGGTCCCGGCACCGCCCTCCGCCGCCAGCGACACCGGCCGGACGATGTCCAGCGCCTCCTCGTAGCGGCCGGGGGCGACCGTGATCAGCGCCCCTTCCGCCGCCTCGGCCAGCGCGCCGGCGATCGTACGGTGGGCGCCCGGGCGGTCCGGGGAGACCAGCAGGACCTGTCTGCTCACGGCTGGGCTCCTTCTGTGCGGACCGCACGGGGGGTCACGATCAGTCCGGGGGGATCGGCGCTCTCGGTTGCGGCGTCGGTGCCGGCCCGCTCCAGCGCGTCCAGAATCTTCGCCAGGCCCTGTACGGCGATCTCGTCGAGCTTCGCCGTCACCTCGTCCGGGCCGCCGTCGCCGCTGCGGGCGGCTTCCGACGGGGACAGCTCACGCATCAGCAGGGCGGGGCCCTCGGCGCGCAGCACCTTGAAGACGGTGCCGGGCAGGAACACCACCCGGTCGGGGACGGCCGGGTCCAGCGAACTGGTCCGCCGCGCGGTCATCGACCAGATCAGGACGTCGGTGGCGCCGCTGCCGCGCGGGCCGGGGTGCAGCGACGTACGGGCGTGGCAGAAGGCCCACTCGGTGGCCCGTCCGCCCTCGCGGTACCAGGCGCGTTCCGCGTCGGTGAGCCGGGTACGGAGCAGGGCCGGGCCCCGGTAGGAGGGCAGCCGCCGCAGCCCGGCCGTCACGCAGCGCGCCAGCGGCACGTGCGGTCCCGGTACGGCCTCGCGCACGGCGGCGTCGGCCCGGCGGGAGTCACCGGACAGGTACAGGCGTACGGCGACCAGGTCGGTCAGCGCGTCCGCCGCCTCCGCCCTGGACCGGCCGCGCAGTCCGGGCGTCTCCGACATCACGCGTGAGACGGAGCCGGCCAGGGCGTTGTACTGCTCGCCGAAGGTACGGCGCATCCAGTCCCGCTCCTGCGCGACACCGCGCTCCGGCGGCAGCGCCCGCGCCGCGGCCCGCGGCACTGGCTGCACCCGCACGGCCTCCGCTCCCGCGGACGCCGGGGCGCCGACGTCGCCGGTGCCGCCGGTGCCGCGCTCGGGACCGGCCGAAGGGAGGGGAGCGTGGAGGCCGTCGTCGCCGGTGTCG
Organism: Streptomyces arenae; assembly: GCF_022343545.1. NCBI lineage: Bacteria > Bacillati > Actinomycetota > Actinomycetes > Kitasatosporales > Streptomycetaceae > Streptomyces > Streptomyces arenae. The sequence continues at coordinate 2,639 of NZ_JAKQYH010000035.1, read as the reverse complement.
TCGGCATCGGCGACGGCTGAGGCGTCCGGGATGCCGCCGATCTCGGCATCGGGCGCGGCCGACTCCAACCGGAACCGCGGCGCGGCGGGCGGCACGGGCCGAGCACCGGGGCTGAGACCGGAGCCTGGAGGGGGAGATGGGGAGGCGGTGGCGTCAGGGGTGGTGACGTTGGGAGAGGCAGCGGCCACCGGGGCGGACGTGGGTTCGGCCGCGGGCTCGGGTGCGCCTGCGGGGGTGGCTGGGAGCACCGGTCGGGGCGGCGGGGCGGTCCCGGGTGCTGGGAGCGGGGCGGGGGTGGGTTCGGCTGCGGGCTCGGGCGCGCTTGTGAGGGCGGTCCCGGGTGCCGGTGCAGGTGCCAGTGCAGGCTCGGCGTCCGCTTCCTTCGGGGCGGCGGGGGGTCTCGTGCGCGTCGCGCGGGATCTGCTGCGGACGGTGGGGGCCTCGTCGAGGTCCGCCGCGCCGAGGGTGGGCTCCCTGACCGGGTCCCTGCTCTCGGTGCCGGTGCCGGTGCCGGTGCCGGTGTCGGTGTCGGTGTCCGTGGCCGTGTCGGTCGCGTTGCGGACTGTCGGGGCCTCCGAGAGGTCTGTCGCATCCCCGGTGCCGTGTTCGGCGGGCCGCTGCGGAGGACGCGCCATGGGTGACGCCGACGCGTCGTCGCCGGACTCCGTGCGGATGGGCGGCAGGGATGGCAGGGACGGCCGGGGTGGTGCGGGGGAGTCGTCGGCGGCCGGTGCCGGTGCCGGGGCCGCCTGGGCGGTGGGGAGGTAGGTCGTACCGGCCGGGACGGTCCGGTCGCCGGGCTCGGTGCGGGGCAGCCCGTCGTACAGGACGGCGGGGTGGCCCAGGGCGTCGGCGAGCGCCTGCCCGGGCTCGGTGCGGTCGCCGGGCACGTCGAGGGCGCCGTACAGGACGAAGCGCACCGCGGGGCGGGCGCCGGGGAGCACGGTGTCCCAGAAGCGGGCCACGTCGCCGAGGGGCAGCGGCGGGGTGCCGGGGCTGCCGAGGACGACCAGGTAGAGGTGCGGGTCGATGGGTACGGCCTCGACCGCGTACCGGTGCCGCGTCGCACGGGCGTCGGTATCGGCGTCGGGGCCTGGGCCTGGGCCGGCGTGGTGCAGCCATACGCCCGCGGGTAGCGGCCGCGCCACGGTGCCGGTGCCGGCCGGCGTGGTGCGGACCGGCGCGGAGAACTCCCAGTGCGGTTTGGGGAAGCGCTGCGCCACCGGCTCGGGATCGTGGCCCGGCCGGAACCGCAGCCAGGCGGCGCCGTCGTCGCCGGGCACGAACAGGCCGCCGTCGACGGTCGGCACGAGGTCGCCGTCGGCGGCCAGCACCTCACGCCCGAGCCGGTCGGCGATGTGGCGGCACGCGGTACGGATGTCGCCCGGTGCGCCCCGGCCGAAGACCAGCCGCGGGCTGCCGTACCGCGCGGCCGACAGCAGCCGGGCCACCGCCTCCCATTCGGTGGCCGGCGAACTGCCGGGCAGGTCCACCACGGCGAGCGTGTGCAGCGGGTCCGGGGCGATCCCGCCGGCGAACGCGGCCGCCCGGTGGTCGAACCTGCCCTTGGGGTGGATGAGCAGGGTCTCGCCCACGAGTGTCGAGCGAAGGCGGAGCCGGGCCACCGGGCTCAGCCCTTCGCCGCGGCGGCGCGGCTGAGCGCCGGTCCGTCGGGAACGAGGGCGAGGACGCCCGCGGGCAGCGCGAGCCGGTGCTTGGCGTCGCCGAATCCGAGGGCCCGCGCGGCGTCGCTGTCGGCGATCCGGTACTTCAGGCCCTGCTCGGTGATCAGGTACTCGGCTCCGGCTCCGGTCCCGGTCCCGGTCCCGGTCCCGGTCCCGGTGCCGGCCGACGAGCTGTCGGGGACGGCCAGGACCCCGCCGCCGGCCGGCAGGACGATCCCCCCGGCGCCGGGCGGGCCCACGGTGATCCTGGCCCGGCCGTCCGCCGCCTGCGTCAGGCAGACGGTGCCGCCGGGCAGGGCGTGGACGCCGGTCAGGTCCGGTACCCGGCCGGTCGTGGCGTCGTCCGCCGAGACCGGCGCGGCCGCGATGTCCGACTGCCCGACCTGCCGCGGGGCCGGAGCGCCGGGACGGGCGGCGAGCAGGGCGTACTCGGTGGCGTTGACGCGGGCGAGGCCGTCGGAGCGCATCACGTAGTAGTGCACCGTGCCGCTGGTGCCGTCTGTGCTGGTGCTGGTGCGGAAGACCTGGCCGACCTTCGCGGGCAGCCCGGCGACCTGGCCCGCCGTCTTCCCGGCACCGGCCGGCACAGGCGCGGCGAGCGCGGCGCCCGTGGGCACGGCGGCCAGCCAGTCGGCGGTGGCGGGGAGCGCCGCCTGGTCGTCCAGACCGAGGGCGATCAGCGTCGAGTCGCCGGGGACGGGGTACTTGACGCCGCGCAGCAACAGGTACCGGGTCTTCGAGGGCCCGCTGAGCAGCACCTGCCGGTCGGCGGGCAGCCCAGCGAGCGCGGCGGCGGCCTCACCGAAGACAAGCGCCTGCCCGTTGCCCGCCTGCCCAGCGCCGGTCTGTCCCTTGCCCGCCTTCCCGACGCTCGCCTGCCCCGCGCTGTCCGTCCCGGTGCCGTCGCTCCCCTGGCCGTTCGCCCCCGTGCCCCCCGGGCCCTGTGCCGCCAGG
>NZ_JAKQYH010000027.1:0-6567 GCF_022343545.1 Streptomyces arenae | reverse complement strand
CCCCTTCCCCACCGCCACCACCCGCCGCCCCCGGCGGAGACCCGCCCGGGTTGCAACACCCCCGCCCTCACCCGCCGTGACCAACCGGCCACGACCACGGTCCCACCCGTCGCGTCCCACCGGTCAGGTCACGGTCCCACCCGTCACGTCCCACCGGTCAGGTCACGGTCCCACCCGTCACGTCCCACCGGTCAGGTCACGGTCCCACCCGTCGCGTCCCACCGGTCGCGGTCGCACCCGTCGTGTTCCACCGGCCGCGGTCTCGACGGTCACCGGCCGCACCGGTCGCCTTCCGACCGGCCTTGGTCTCACCCGCCGCGCTCCCACCGGCCACGGCCCCACCCCATGCGATCCCACCGGCCGTGCTCTCACTCCTCGCCGTCCCACCGGCCGCGGTCGCGCCCCTCGCCGTCCCACCGGTCGTCGTCGGTTCATCGTGTCGTTTCACCCGTCGTGGGTGAGGCGGGTGGGGCGGGGGCGGGGGACCGTCGGTCTGGACAGGTCGGTGCTTGTGCCGGCCGAGCTGCCGCAGCGCGCCGGACCGAGCTGGGAGAGACTGTGAAACGGTACCCGCCCATCGCCGAGCACGGCCTGGTCGGCGATCTCCAGACCGCCGCCCTGGTGTCGTCCGAAGGCACCGTCGACTGGTGGTGCACCCCCCGCTTCGACTCGCCCAGCGTCTTCGCCTCGCTGCTCGACCGCGACCGCGGCGGTCACTGCCGGCTGGCCGCGGAGTTCCCGGACGGCGACGACGTGACCGTCCGGCAGCTGTACCTGTCCGACACGGCGATCCTGATCACCCGGTTCATGGGCGCCGGCGGGGTCGGTGAGGTCGCCGACTTCATGGTGCCGGACGAGTCCGGCGTCCCGACCGGCGTCCACCGGCTGGTGCGGGTCGCACGCGTCGTCAGGGGCCGCCTGCCGTTCGCCCTGAGCTGCCGGCCGCGTTTCGACTACGGCCGCGCCACGCACACCCTCTCCTCGGCCGACCCGCACTCCGCGATCTTCCACAGCGCGGCCGCGGACCTGCATCTCCAGTCGACGACCGGCGTCCGCCTGCACGCGGACGGCGACGACATCAGCGCCCGCTTCACCCTCTCCGCAGGCGAGGCCGCCGCCGTCGTGCTCACCAGCGGGCCCGCCGGGACCGCCGCGCCGCCGCGCCCGTCCCTGGAAGGGGTCGCCGACGACCTGGACACCTGCCGTGCCTTCTGGTTGTCGTGGCTGCGCTCGTGCACCTACAAGGGGCGCTGGCAGGACATCGTGAACCGCTCCGCCATCACCCTCAAGCTGCTCACCTACGCCCCCACCGGGGCCCCGGTCGCCGCCGCCACCATGGGACTGCCCGAGCAGGTCGGCGGGGAGCGGAACTGGGACTACCGCTACACCTGGATACGGGACGCGTCGCTGTCCGTCCGGGCCCTGATCGACCTCGGCTTCCAGGACGAGGCCCACGCCTTCCGCCGCTGGCTCCGCGACCGCATCGATGCCAACGGCGCCGCCTCGGGCGACCCGCTGCAGATCATGTACCGGGTCGACGGGGACCCCCACCTGACCGAGGAGACCCTCGACCACCTGGAGGGCTACCGGGGCTCCCGTCCGGTACGGGCGGGCAACGCGGCCGCCGACCAGCTCCAGCTCGACATCTACGGCGAGGCCTCGGACGCCCTGGTCGTGGGCGGTGACATCGGAGCGATCCGCGGCTGGGGCGCGCTGGGCGGCGTCCTGGACTGGCTCGCCGACCACTGGGACCAGCCCGACGAGGGCATCTGGGAGACCCGGGGCGGCCGCCAGGACTTCACCTACAGCCGGCTGATGACATGGGTGGCGTTCGACCGCGGTGTACGCGCGGCCACCGGCTTCTCCCGGCCCGCCGACCTCGCCCGCTGGACCGGCGCCCGGGACGCGGTCTTCCGGCAGATCGTCGAACGCGGCTGGCACGACAAACGGCAGGCCTTCGTGCAGCACTACGACACCGACGTCCTGGACGCGTCCCTGCTGCTCATGCCGAAGGTGGGGTTCGTCTCGCCGTACGACCCGGACTGGCTGAGCACCCTGGACGCCATGGACGAGGAACTGGTCAGCGACAGCCTCGTCTACCGCTACGACCCGCAGGCCTCCCCCGACGGCCTACGGGGCTCCGAGGGCACCTTCAACCTGTGCAGTTTCTTCTACGTCGAGGCGCTCGCCCGCAGCGGCCGGCTGGAGCAGGCCCGCCACGCCTTCGACAAGATGCTGACCTACGCCAACCACGTCGGCCTGTTCGCGGAGGAGATCGGTCCCTCGGGCGAGCAACTGGGCAACTTCCCGCAGGCCTTCACCCACCTCTCGTTGATCACCGCCGCCATGGCCCTCGACGAGGAACTGGCGAAGGAGCGGACCGCACCGCACCGGTTCGGCCGCCGGCGTCCGGTGATCTACGGCCTCAGAGCGCCGGCGGAGGACGCGGGCGGGAGCGCCCCGCATGGCTGAGGACGCCGGCCGAAGGCAGCCGGCCGGACCGGGGCGCGTGCTGGCCGCGCTCGCCCTCGCCCAGTTCATCTGCAGCTTCGCCGGCTCCAACATGAACGTGATGATCAACGACATCAGCCGGGACCTGGACACCACCGTCCAGGGCGTCCAGGTGGCGATCACGGTCTTCCTGCTGGTGATGGCGGCTCTGATGATCCCCGGTGGCAAGCTCACCGACCGGTACGGCCGCAAACGCTGCTTCCTGACCGGTCTCCTCGTCTACGCGGTCGGCGCCCTGCTGAGCGCGGCCGCCCCCGGACTCGGGGTGCTGATCCTCGGCAACTCGATCCTCGAGGGCGTCGGCACCGCGCTGCTCATCCCGCCGGTGTACATCCTCACCACCCTCCTCTATCCCGACGTCACCTCCCGGGCCCGCGCGTTCGGCGTGGTCATGGCGCTGGGCGGGATCGGCGCGGCCGCGGGGCCGCTGATCGGCGGCCTCATCACCACCTTCGTCAGCTGGCGGGCCGCCTTCGTCTTCCAGGCCCTGGTGATCGGGGTGATCGTGCTGCTCGGCCGCCGTATCGAGGACCCGCTGCCCCCGGACCCCGGCCGTCACTTCGACACCAAGGGGGCGGTGCTCTCCGCCGTCGGGCTGGTCCTCGTGGTCATGGGCATCCTGGCCGCGGACAACAACGTCTGGCTCATGGCCGCCCTGCTGGTGGCCGGCGCGCTCGTGCTCGCGTGGTTCTTCCGTTCCGCCCGTGCCGACGAGGCCGCCGGCCGGGAGCCGCTGCTGTCCCCGCGCCTCTTCCGGAACCACACCTCCAACCTGGGGCTCGTCACCCAGAACCTGCAATGGCTGCTGCTCATGGGCACGTCGTTCACGGTGGCGGCCTATCTCCAAGTCGTCCGCGGCTACGACGCCATCCAGACCGGTGTCGTCTTCACCGCGGCCACCCTCGGTCTGCTCGCCACGTCCCTGTCGGCGGAACGCCTGGCCCGCCGCCACCCCCAGCGAACGCTCGTCATGGCGGGCTTCGCCGTCTCCGTGATCGGGGTGGCGGTGTTGATCGTCCTGGCCGGAAACTACGCCACCGCCTGGGCCTTCGTCCCCGGCCTGCTCCTCATCGGGCTCGGTCTCGGCGTCATGCTGACCCCGTCGGTCAACATCGTGCAGTCGAGTTTCCCCGAGGACCAGCAGGGAGAGATCTCGGGTCTGTCCCGGAGCGTGTCGAACCTCGGCTCGTCGTTCGGCACGGCCGTCGCCGGCACCATCCTCGTCGCCGGTCTCGACCGGGGCGCCTACGCCGCCGCGATGAGCGTGCTGGCCGTCGCCGGCCTCGGCGGTCTCGCCGCGGCGGCCCTGCTGCCCCGGCCGACGGGACCCGCCGCCCCGTCGGCGCCGCTGTCTCACCGCAGCAGCCGCTGACGGATCTCCCGCCGCAGCGACCGGTGCTCCGGCAGGCCCAGTTCGTCCGTGATGAGCAGCGCCCGGGTCCAGGTGTCCCGGGCGCGGACGGGCTGGTGCGTGCTGTCGTAGCAGTCGCCGAGCCGGGTCAGGCACCTGGCCTCGTGGTTGCGTTCCCCGGTCGCGTGGAACAGTTCCGCCGCCTGCCGGTAGCAGTCCACCGCCTCCCGGTCGTGGCCGAGCAGACGGTGGATGTAGCCGAGGCTGTCCCAGGTGTGGGCCAGCCCGTTGAAGTCCTCGGACGCCAGCGCCAGTGCCAGCGCCTGTTCGCAGTGGGTCAGGGCCCGGTGGTGCTCGCCCAGGTGGGCCAGCTGCCAGCCCATGTGGTTCAGCGCCGCCGACTGGCCCGCCCGGTCGCCCGCCGCGCGGTAGTGCCGCAGGCTCCGGCGGGCGTGTTCGAGGGCCTGCCGGCGGTCGCCCCGCGTCCCCGACAGCCGGGCGAGGTGCTGGCAGGTCCGGGCCTGGCCGGCCTCGTCGCCCAGCGCGGCGTACAACGCCAGTGCCCGCGCGTAGTGTTCGTGGGCCGCCTCCGGCTGCCGCAGCCGGTCGAGGGCCAGTCCCAGGGTGCGGTGGGCGCCGGCCTGTCCGGCCCGGTCGTGCTCCAGCCGTGCCGCCGCCGTCGCCCTGCGGCCGAGTTCCTCCAGTGCCTGCCAGTACCCGTTCCGGTCCAGGTACGTGGTGACGACCGTGGTCAGCCGCCAGACGTGGGCCTCGAAGCCCTTCGGTGCCTGGCGCACGGTCTCCAGGAGCACCGTGCACTCGGCGGCGAACCAGGCCAGCGCCCGGTCGTAGTCCGCGGGGTCCTCGGCGCCCGCCCCCGGCCGGGCCGGCGGCAGGTCGATCGGATTGGGCTGCGGGGTCACCAGCGCGTCGGCCGCCCGCGCGGTGTGCAGGTAGTGGTCCAGCATGCGGTGCAGTGCCGCCCGCCGTACCGGCTCGTCGTCGCGCTCGGCGACGAGTTCTCCCGCGTACACGCGCAGCAGGTCGTGGAACGTGTACCGGGCCGCCGGGTGCTCGGACAGCAGGTGCCCCCGGGTCAGTTCGGACAGCAGCTCCCGGGTCTCCGACGGCGGGAGTCCCGCCAGCGCGGCGACCGCGGCCAGTCCGGCGTCCGGGCCCGGGTGCAGGCCGAGCAGCCGGAACAGCCGGGCCGCGCCGTGGCTGAGAGCGCGGTACGACCAGGAGAGGACAGCCCGTACCTGGGCCGCCACCTCGCCCGCGTCCAGCGCGTCGAGCCGGTTGCGTTCCTCCCGCAGCTCCCGTGCCAGCGTGCCCAGCGGCCGGTGCGGTGAGCCGGCCGCCCGGGCCGCCACCACGGCGAGCGCCAGCGGCAGCCCGGCGCAGTGGGCGACGATCTCCCGCGCCGCGTCGGGCTCGGCCGTCAGCCGGTCCGCCCCGATCCGCTCCGCCAGCACCCCCATGGCCGCGTCGGGGCCGAGCACGTCCACGGACAGCAGGTGGGCGCCGTCCGACGCGGCGAGTCCGGCCAGCCGGTTCCGGCTGGTCACCAGCGCCATGCAGCCCGGTGCCGCCGGCAGCAGCGGCCGTACCTGCCGCTCGTCCCAGGCGTTGTCCAGTACGACCAGGACCCGCCGCCCCGCCAACAGGTCCTGGTACAGGGCGACCTGGGCGTCGAGACCGGGCGGGACGTGTTCCGGGCGGACGCCGAACGCGGCCAGGAACCCGCGTACCGCCTCCGTCGGGGTGACCGTCGAACCGCGGGGATCGAACCCGCGCAGGTTCACGTAGAGCCGCCCGTCGGGGAACTCCCCCTCGATCCGGCGCGCCCAGTGCACGGCGAGAGCGGTCTTGCCGACGCCGGCCATGCCGGAGACGGCCGATATCACCACCGCGGGCGACTCCCCGCGGGCATCGTCGAGGATCGCCAGCAGCCGGGCCATCTCCGCGTCCCGCCCGATGAACCCCCGCACCCCCACCGGCAACTGAGCCGGCACCTCCCCGCCCTGCCGCTCCCGAAGCCCCCAGGCCGACACCGACCGGGGGTCGGGCGGCACGAGGACGGGCTGCGCCTCGGCGAACCGGGGGCTCGGGTACGAACCGCCGGCCGGGGGAACGACTCGGGAGCCGGCGCCCGGGGGGCCGGGCTGCGCGGCGAACGCCGGCGACGTCGGCTGTGACCCGGTGGGCGGGGGCGTCGGGCGTGCGTCGGCGGGCGGGGGTGTCCGGTGTGGCTCGGGGGGCTGGGGCGTCGAACGCAGTCCGGCGGGTGGGAGCACCGAGCGTGGTCCGGGGGGCGGGGGCGTCGGGCGTGCGTCGGCGGGCGGGGGTGTCGGGCACGGGTCGGGGGCCGGAGGTGTCGAACGCCGCCCGGCGGACCTGGGGATCGGTTCGCGCCCGGCAGGCGAAGGCGTCGATCGCGGAGCCGGAGCAGCGGTCGGGGGAATCGGTCGTGCGTCGGCGGGCGGGGGCGTCCGGTGTGGCTCGGGGGGCCGGGGCATCGAACGCCGTCCGGCGGGTGGGAGCACCGGGCGTGACCCGGGGGGCGGAGCTGCTCATCCCGTAGGCGCCGGCCAGCTTGCCGGGGCTGTAGTAGTCGGTGCCGTCGGTCAGACCCGAGCCGGTGAAGTCGGCGCAGAGTGACGGGGTGTACGTGTGGGCGGTCACCGTGCGCGAACCGCGTCCGG
>NZ_JAKQYH010000041.1:0-7757 GCF_022343545.1 Streptomyces arenae | reverse complement strand
CCGACGCCCGCGTACAGCAGCGTGGAGCCGATGGCGGCGGCGACCACGACGAGCATCGGGCCGGTCGCGGACTTCAGGCGGCCGTTCTCGGGCTTGATGAGGCCCGCGAAGTAGCCGACGACGCACAGCACCAGGGCGTAGCGGCCGGCCGCGTGGTCGGCGGGCGGGGCGAGGTCGGCGAGCAGTCCGGCGCCGAAGCCGACGAGGGCGCCGCCCACATGGCCGTAGACCATGGCGAGGCCGAGGACGGTGAGGAGCATCAGGTCGGGGACGGCGCCCGGCAGGTGCAGGCGGGCGAGGACGCTCACCTGGATCACCAGGGCGACGACGACGAGGGCGGAGGTGCTGGTCGGGCAGCGGAACTTGGTCGGTTTCCTGACCGCGATGCGGGAGCGGCCGGGTCTGAGCGCTGATGACGTTCTGCTGGCGGTGACGACCCTGGGCTTCGACATCTCGGGGTTGGAGGTGTGGTTGCCGCTGGTGCAGGGGGCTCGGGTCGTTGTCACGTCGCGCGATGCAGTGGCTGATCCCGGTCTGCTGGAAAGCGAACTGGCCCGGTCTGGTGCTTCGGTGGTGCAGGCGACTCCGTCGTTGTGGCAGATGCTGCTGGGCGACGGCTGGCCGGGTATCGAGGGCTTGCGGGTGCTGTCCGGTGGTGAGGCACTGCCGCCCCGGCTGGCCGGGGCTCTGCTGGACAGCGGYGCTGAGGTGTGGAACATGTACGGTCCGACGGAGACGACGATCTGGTCCACCTGCGACCGGGTGACAGATGCACCGCTGTCCATCGGCTCACCGATCGCCAACACCCAGGTGTATGTGCTGGACGAGCGGCTGGAGCCGGTCCCYGTRGGCGTGGCGGGGGAGTTGTTCATCGGCGGCACGGGCGTGACCCGYGGTTATCTGGGCCGTCCCTCGCTGACCGCCGAGCGCTACGTCCCCGACCRCTTCTCCGCCGACGGCTCCCGGCTGTATCGCACCGGCGACCGTGTGCGCTGGCTTTCTGAGGGCCGTCTGGAGTACTTGGGCCGGGCCGACCATCAGGTCAAGGTCCGYGGSTTCCGTATCGAGCCCGGCGAGATCGAGACGGTCCTGAGCGCGCACCCGGCGGTCCATGCCACCGTCGTGACCGCTCAGGGCGCGGACAGTGACCGGCGTCTGGTCGCCTATGTGGTCCCGGCCGACCCGGCCAACGGCATGCCACCGGTGTCCGAACTGCGCGAGTATGTACGTGAGGTGCTGCCGGAGTACATGGTGCCCTCSCTGTTCGTCGAGCTGGCGGTGCTGCCGCTGACCCCGAACGGGAAGATCGACCGTGCCGCGCTGCCCGAGCCGCAGGCCCCGCACGCCGGCTCCTCCTACACGCCCCCGGCGACCGCGACCGAGGAACTGCTGGCCGGTATCTGGGCTCAGGTACTGGACGTCGACCGGATCGGCACCCGGGACAGCTTCTTCGAACTCGGCGGACACTCCCTGCTCGCCACCCAGGTCATCACCCGCGTCCGCGAAGTGTTCGCGGCCGACATCCCCCTCGCCGCCCTGTTCGACCGGCCCACGATCCAGAGTCTCGCCGCGCTGGTCGACACCGTCGCGCGCACCGGGAGCGGGCCGATCAGCCGGGCCGACCGTACGCAGCCGTTGCCGTTGTCGTTCGCGCAGCAACGGCTCTGGTTCCTCGACCAGTTGGAGCCCGGGTCGACCGAGTACAACATGTCGACCCGGCTGCACCTGCCCGGCGAGCTGGACCTGCGCGCCCTGGGCGCGGCCCTGGACGCGATCGTGGCCCGCCACGAAGTGCTGCGCACCCGCCTGGTCGCCGACACCCACGGGGTACCCCACCAGATCATCGACCCGCCCGCCTCCCTCCCCCTCCCTGTCGTCGACGTGTCGGAGCGCGAGGATCCGCGGGGCGCGGTGGGTGAGGTGGTCACCGAGGACGCGCTGACGCCGTTCGATCTGGCGCGGGGACCTCTGGTCCGGGCGACGCTGGTCCGGGTCGCGGACGACGAGCATGTGCTCGCCCTGGCGTTCCACCACGTCGTCTTCGACGAGTGGTCCGACCGCGCCTTCCAGCACGAACTGTCCCTCGCCTACGAGGCGTTCCGGGCCGGCCGGGCCAATCCGTTGCCGCCGTTGGCGATCCAGTACGCGGACGTCGCCGCCTGGCAGCGGCAGTGGCTCTCCGGTGATGAGCTGGAAAAGCAACTGCGGTATTGGCGCCGGAAGTTGGATGGCGCTCGGGATCCGGAACTGCCGACGGACCGGCCGCGTGAGGCCGTGCGGTCCACCGAGGGGGCGGTGGCCCGGTTCACGGTGCCGGCGCGGACGGCGGACGCCCTGCGTGCCCTGTCGCGTGAGCACGGCACGACGATGTTCATGACGCTCCTGGCGGCCTTCGGCGTCCTCGTGGGCCGCTACGCCGAGTCGGACGACGTCGTGGTGAGCACGCCGGTGGCGAACCGGAACCGGGCCGAGACCGAGCAACTCATCGGCTTCTTCGTGAACACGCTGGTCATGCGGACCGACCTGTCGGGTGACCCGTCCTTCGTGGAACTGCTGAGCCGGGTCCGGGAGACGGCCCTCGGCGCGTACGCGCACCAGGACCTGCCGTTCGAGCAGGTGGTGGACGCCATGGCCGACGTACGGGACCGTACCCGTAGTCCTCTCGGGCGGGTGTCGTTCAACTACGTGCCGGACGCCCGCGGTTCTGGTGAAGTCGGCGCCTCTGCCGGTGTGGGGGTGGAGACCGGCACAGGTGTGCTGCCGGTGCAGTTCGACATGGTCGTGGCGCTGGTGGAGGACGACGGCGCGCTTGCCGGCGAGATCCAGTACAGCACCGCGTTGTTCGACGCGGTGACGGTCGAGCGGATGGCGGGGCACATGGTCACATTGCTGGGAGCCGCGGCGTCGGACGCCGGCCGGCCGGTGGGGGAGCTGTCGGTGCTGACCGACGCCGAGTTCGGGCAGGTGGTGGACGACTGGAACGACACGGTGGTGCCGTTGCCGGCGGTGGGCGGTGTGCAGGAGCTGATCGGCGCGCGGGCCCTCGCGGCTCCGGACGCGGTGGCGGTCGTCTTCGGCGACGAGGTGGTGACGTACGGCGCGCTGATGGCGCGGGCGGGCCGGTTGGCGCACCATCTGCGCGGGGCGGGTGTCGGCGCGGAGTCGGTGGTGGGGCTGTGCCTGCCGCGCGGGGTGGACATGGTGGTGGCACTGCTGGCCGTATGGCAGGCCGGTGGTGTCTATCTGCCGCTGGATCCCGAATACCCGGCCGAGCGACTGGAGTTCATGCTCACCGACAGCGGTGCGTCGCTGCTGGTGGGCACCGAGGACCTGGTGGACGAGCTGCCGGTGGGGCGGCTGCGGACGGTCGTCCTGGACGACCCGGCCGTACGGGCGCAGGTTGCCGGTGAGCCCGACCGGGCGCCCGAAGTGGCCGTACACCCTGAGCAGCTGGCGTACGTCATCTACACGTCGGGATCGACCGGGCGTCCGAAGGGCGTGCAGGTCACCCACGGGGGTGCCGTCAGCCTGGCGGTCGCACAGCGAGCCATGCTGGACATGGACAAGGGCTCGGACACGCGCTCGGACTTGGGCTCGGACACGGGCGTCCGGGTGTTGCAGTTCGCGCCGTTCGGGTTCGACGCCTCCGTGTGGGAGATGCTGATGGCGCTGACCGGCGGCGGCAGCCTCGTGATCGCCGGTCCCCGGGAGCGGGCGGAGCCGGGACGGTTGGCCGTGCTGCTGGCCCGCGCCGGGGTGGAGGTGGCGACGGTACCGCCGTCGCTGCTGGACGTGCTGCGACCGGCGGACCTGGGCGGAGTGCAGACCCTGTTCACGGCCGGGGAACGGCTCGAGGGACGCGTCGCCCGGCGCTGGGCCGGCGGGCGACGGCTGGTCAACGCCTACGGCCCGACCGAGACGACCGTGTGCGCGACGGTGGCCGTGTGCGCGGAGGAGGACGCGGACGCCCCGCCGATCGGCGGGCCCGTCGCCAACACGCGGGTGTACGTGCTGGACGCGTCCCTGCGCCCGGTGCCGGTGGGGACGGCGGGCGAACTGTTCATCGCCGGCGCTCAGGTGGCCCGGGGCTATCTCGGGCGGCCGGCGCTGACGGGCGGCCGATTCCTGCCCGACCCGTTCACACGGGACGGCGGACGCATGTACCGGTCGGGGGACCGGGCGTGCTGGCGGGCCGACGGACGGCTGGAGTTCCTGGGCCGCGTCGACGACCAGGTGAAGGTGCGCGGTTTCCGGATCGAACCGGGCGAGATCGAGACCGCCCTCGCCGCCCACCCGGCGATCCGCACGGCCGTGGTCACCGCACACGGCGACGGCCCGGACCGCGCGCTCGCCGCCTACCTGGTGCCGACCGACCACAGCCAGGGCATTCCCGACACGGCGGAACTGCGCGCCCTGCTGCTGCGCGGCCTTCCGGAGCACATGGTGCCCGCGGCCTACCTGGAACTGTCCCGGCTGCCGCTCACCACCAACGGCAAGGTCGACAGGGCGGCGCTGCCGGTGCCGGAGCCGGACCGCTCCCGCAGCGGCACCTACGTCGCGCCGTCCGGTGCGGCCGAGGAACTCCTCGCGGAGGTCTGGGCCGAGGTACTGGGCCTGGACCAGGTCGGCACCCAGGACAACTTCTTCGAGCTGGGCGGCAACTCCCTGCTGGTCACGCAGATCGTCGGCCGCATCCGGGGCGCCGGGCACGACATCAGCGTCGGTGACCTCTTCGACCACCCGACCATCGCGTCCGCCGCGCCGCTGGTCCAGCTGCACACCGAGGACCCCGAGGTCCGCTCGGCGGTGACCGTCCGGGCCGGTACCGTCCGGCCGGCCGTGTTCGCCGTCCACACCTTCACCGGTGAGGTCGCCGCCTTCGCGGAGGTCGCCGGGTACCTGTCCGAGGGCCAGCAGCTCTACGGGCTCCAGCAGCGCGGACTGACCGGCGAGGACGCGCCGCCGTCCTCCGTCGAGGAGATGGCGACGACGTACATCGGTGAGGTGCTGCGGCTGCAGCAGGACGGGCCGTACCTGCTCACCGCCCAGTCCGGCAGCTCCTACGTCGCGCTGGAGATGGCTCGGCAGCTGCGGGCGCTGGGCAAGGAGGTGGGCGGCGTGCTGCTCATGGCGCCGGCCCGTCAGCCCTTCGCCCGACGCCTGCCCAACCAGCCCTTCGACCGTGTGGCCCGCAGGCTCCTGGACAGCGTCGAGCACGCCCTCGCCGCCGCGCCGGGCACGACACTGCCCCCGAAGGACGAGAAGCGGCTGCTGAAGAAGTACGGCGCACCCGACGACGAGATCGGACAAGGCGTCCGCGAGGGCGACAAGCACGCCCTGCGGATCATGCGCGCCCTGATCATCAACCGGCACACGTACGCCTACTACGGCGAGCTGATGCACCGCGGCATGCGGACCTACGACGGCCGCGTCGTGCTGCTGATGCCACAGGACGACCCCAAGAAGGCATACGAGTGGACCCTGGAGCAGTGGCGGCGCCCCCTGTCCGCCGAACCCGAGGTCGTGGACGTGCCAGGCAAGCACTCGGACATCTTCCACGAGGGCGGCGCCCGCGCCGTCGGCGCCTACCTGAGCGCTGAGATCGACCGCTGGCAGCGGCGCGCGGGCACCGCCCGGCGCGAGGGAGGGGCGACCGCATGACGGGCCGGTCCCCGGCCGCCGGGGCCGGCGCCTACGAACTGCCCAACGGCCGCGGCATCACCTGCGTCAGCCCCGCCGAGGCCAAGGTCCTCTGGGCGGAGGCCACCGCCGACGGCCTCTACGCGAAGGCCGCGACCGCGCTGCGCCCCGGCGACACCGTCCTCGACGTCGGGGCGAACATCGGGATCGTCTCCCTGATGTTCGGCTGGGCCGTGCCCGGTCTGCGGGTCGTCGCCGTCGAACCCGCCCCGGCCACGTTCGCGTGCCTGGAATCCAACCTGCGCAGACATCTGCCGGAGTCCGTCAGTGTGTGCAGTGCGGTGTCCGACCGTGCCGGACACCGCACTTTCACCTACTATCCGAAGTCCACCGGGAATTCCGGCCTGTTCGCCGACCAGCGGGCCGACGACGAGAACACGCGGATATTCCTCCGCAACTCCGGAATCCCCGAGGAGTACATCGGGGAAATGGTCAGCGGCCTGCACCGCGGAATCGACATGACCGTCCGCACCCTGACCGTCTCCGATCTGATCCGGCAGCACGCGCTGCACCGGATCGACCTGCTCAAGATCGACGTGGAGCGGGCCGAACACCTCGTCCTCGCCGGCGTCGAACCGGACCACTGGCCGCTGATCGGCCACGTCGTTGCCGAAGTCCACGACGAAAAAGGCAGGTTGGCGGAGATCCGCCACCTCCTCGAAGGCCGCGGGTTCACCGTCGGGATCAGCCAGGACCCCAAACTGGCCGGCACGGACCTGTACGAGCTCGCCGCCCGACGCACGGCCGGGGCACGCCCGGCCGACGAGGGCGTCGGCCGTACCCTCTGACGTGTTCGAATGACGCCCCGCCGCAGTTGAACGCGTTGAACACCACACCGCTGGATGAATGATCCAGCGGTGTGCCATCGTGAAGCGGACTTTTCTCCCAGGGCAGCGCAGCGCACCGTCATCGCACCGTTTTCAGCTTTCTCATTCGCAGGGGACAACTGATGCTTTCTGATGCCAAGCGGGAATTGCTGAAGCGACGCCTCAAGGGAGAGCAGGTATCGCGCCGGGCCTGGGAACCGCGCCCCGGAGGGCCGCTGCCGCTGTCCTTCGCACAGCAGCGGCTGTGGTTCCTCGACCAACTGGAGCCCGGCTCCACCGAGTACAACCTGTCGATGCGGGTCCGGTGGGACGGCGCCCTCGACGTCGCGGCGCTCCAGGCCGCGCTGGGCGGTGTCGTCGCGCGCCACGAGGTGCTGCGCACCCGTCTGGTGGCCGGCGCGGACGGTGTGGCCTGCCAGGTGATCGACCCGCCCGCGGAGTTCCCGCTGGCGGTGGTCGACGTCTCCGGCGACGACTCCGACGCGGCGCTGCGCGACCTGGCCGCCGCGGACGCCGTGGTCCCCTTCGACCTGGCGTCCGGACCCCTGATCCGGGGCACCCTGCTGCGCGCGGCCGAGGAGGAGCACGTCCTCGTGGTGGCCCTGCACCACGTGCTGTTCGACGAGTGGTCCGACCAGGTCTTCCACCGTGAACTGATGGCGCTGTACGAGGCGTTCCGAGTCGGGGAGCCCGACCCGTTGCCGCCGCTGGAGGTGCAGTACGCGGACTTCGCGGTGTGGCAGCGGCAGTGGCTGGACGGCGACGTGCTGGAGCGGCAGCTGTCGTACTGGCGCGAGCGGCTGGCCGGCATCCCCGACACCGAACTCCCCGTCGACCGGCCCCGTCCCGCGGTCCGCTCGTCCGCCGGCGCGTCCCTGAGGTTCACCGTGCCCGACGACGTCACGGAAGCCCTGCGTGCGGTGTCGCGTGAGTGCGGTGTGTCGATGTTCATGACGTTGTTGGCCGCGTACGCGGTGTTGTTGGGGCGGTATGCGGGGTCGGAGGACGTGGTGGTGGGCACGCCGGTGGCGAACCGGAACCGTGCCGAGACGGAGGATCTGATCGGGTTCTTCGTGAACACGTTGGTGATGCGGACGGATCTGTCGGGTGATCCGTCGTTCCGTGAGGTGCTGGGGCGGGTGCGGGAGACGGCTCTGGGTGCGTACGCGCATCAGGATGTGCCGTTCGAGCAGGTCGTGGACGCGTTGCGAGCAGGTCGTGGACGCGTTG
>NZ_JAKQYH010000031.1:0-14493 GCF_022343545.1 Streptomyces arenae | reverse complement strand
CATGTCCTATGCCGTCGACGGCATGAACGAGGTCCTCCACCACACCGACATGACCCACCCTCCAGCACGGCAGCACTCGCACACACCGTCGCCTCAGTCGGCCCATACGCATTCACCAACCGGAACCACTCACCCCACACCCCAGCCAACCCACCATCCAACCGCTCACCCGCCGTCACCAACGTCCGCAACCCCACCAGATCCGCCGGCTCCAACACCGACAACAACGACGGCGGCAACGTCGCCACCCGCACCCCACACCCCCGCACCAACCCCGCCAACAACCCCACATCCGCCCGCTCCTCAGCAGACGCCACCACCAACACCCCACCCACCACCAACGCCACCACCAACTCCGACACCGCCGCGTCAAAACCAAACGACGCGAACTGCAACACACCCTCCCCCACACCCACACCGAACAACCCACCCTGCGCCACCGCCAGATTCACCACACCACCATGAGCAACCTGCACACCCTTCGGCCGCCCCGTCGAACCCGACGTATAAATCACATACGCCAACTGCTCCGGATGCACGACGACGGCAGGGGACTCGACGGGCATGGTGGCCAGGCCGGCGCTGACGGCCGGGTCGTCCAGTGCGACCGTGCGCAGCCGGCCCACCGGCAGGTCGTCGATGATGTCCTCGGTGCCCACGAGCACCGTCGCCCGGCTGTCGGCCAGCATGAAAGCCAGCCGCTCGGCCGGGTACTCGGAGTCGAGGGGCAGATACGCGCCGCCGGCCTGCCACACCGCCAGCACGGCCACCACCATGTCGACACCACGCGGCAGGCAGAGCCCGACGAGGGTGTCGGGCCCGACGCCCGCACCGTGGAGATAGTGGGCGAGTCGGTTGGCCCGCTCCATCAACTCGCCGTAGGTCAGCGATGCTTCACCGCACACAACGGCCGTCGCCTGCGGAGCCTCGGCCGCACGGGCGGCGATCAGCTCGTGCACCCCGCCCACCGAGGGCAGCGCCCGGGACGTGTCGTTCCAGCCGTGCAGCAGCAGGTCTTCCTCGTCCGTGCTCAGCAGGCGCAGGTCGCCGACGCTCTGGCCGGGGTCGGTCGTCACGGCGTCCAGCACGGCCACCAGGTGCCGTGCCATCCGCTGCACGGTCGACGTCTCGAACAGTGCGGTGCCGTACTCGAGGACCCCGGTCAGCTCCCGGCCGTCGTCAGTGAGCATCAGCCTCAGGTCGAACTTGGCGACCACGTCCTCTTGCACCGTGCCGACGGACAGCCCGTCCGAGCCTTCGGAGCTTTCGGAGACTCCGGAGCCGTCCGGGCGGCCCCGGCGGCCGGCGTCGGCCCCGGTCTCCGTGAAGTAGTTGAAGAGCACCTGGAACAGGGGGCTGCGAGAGCGGTCCCGGTCGATGACCAGCGCGTCCACCAGCTGCTCGAAGGGGAGGTCCTGATGGGCGTAGGCGTCCAGGGCGGTGTCGCGGACCCGGGCGAGGAGGTCGTCGAAAGAGGGGTCGCCGGACAGGTCCGCCCGCATCACCAGGGTGTTGATGAAGAACCCGATCAACTGCTCCGTCTCGGCACGGTTCCGGTTCGCGACCGGTGTGCCGACGACCAGGTCCTCCGTGCCCGCGTACCGGCCGAGCAGGACGTCGAACGCGGCGAGCAGGGTCATGAACATGGTGGTTCCGCGGCGGCGGGACAACGCACGCAGGGCGTCCGTGGTCCGTTCGGGCACCGTGAAGCGGATCGCCGCACCAGCCGGTGACCACACGGCAGGACGCGTCCGGTCGGTGGGCAGTTCCAGCACCGGCGCTCCGGCCAGCTTCTCCCGCCAGTAGGCGAGTTGGCCCTCCAGCACCTCGCCCTCCAGCCACTGGCGCTGCCAGAGGGCGAAGTCGGCGTACTGCACCGGAAGGGGCGGCAGCGGGTCCGGGCGACCGGCGCGGAACGCCTCGTACAACGCCGACAGCTCGCGCCGGAAGACCTGCTTGGACCACTCGTCGAACACCACGTGGTGCATCGACAGCGCCAGTACGTGCTCGTCGGGAGCCAGCCGGATGAGCAGGGCGCGGATCAGCGGGCCGTCCGACAAGCTGAACGGCAGGGCCGCGTCCGCGGACATCAGCGCCCACGCTGCGGCCCCGCGGTCGGCGGCGGCGGACACGTCGGCCAGTGGCAGCGCGCAGGGCGTGGGGCGGTCGATCACCTGGTACGGCACGCCGTCGGGGCCGGCCACCAGGCGGGTCCGCAGCACCTCGTGGCGCGCCACGACCCCGTCGAGCGCAGCGCTCAGCGCAGCCACGTCGAGCGGCCCGCCCAGCCGTACCGGCATCGGCACGTTGTACTCGGTGGAGCCGGGGTCCAGCTGGTCCAGGAACCACAGGCGCTGCTGCGCGAACGACAGCGGCAGGCGCTGGGCGCGGTCGGCCGCCGCGATGGCGGGCGCATGACCGGTGTCACGGGCGGAGCGGCGCTCGGCCACCAGGTCCCGGATCTCGTCACGGCACTCACGAAGCCGGTTCCGCAGTTCCTCCGTGAGGACGCCCTTGGGTGCGAACACCCGCAGTCGGCCGTCGGTGAGGGCGAAGCGCACGCCTCGGCCCTCGAGCTCCGCCAAGACCTCCGCAGGGGAGTTGCTCATGAGGAAATCCCGTTCTCGTCAGACTGTGCGCCCTGCGCGTAGGCGTCCAGGTTCTGGAGCACTTCGGCCTCTGACATGTGTTCGATCTCGTACCAGATCCGCTCCTCGACCACCTCGGCCAGACCGCGCACGGTCGGCTGGTCGAACAGCGCGGACAGGGGGATGTCGAGTTCGAAGATCTCCCGGATGCGGGAGATCACCTGGGTGGCGAGCAGCGAGTGCCCGCCCAGTTCGAAGAAGTTGTCCGTGGCCCCGACCCGCTCGCTCCCGAGCAGTTGCGCCCAGAGCCTGGCCAGCGCCTCCTCGGCATCGCCCGACGGCGCCACGAACTCGTCCAGCCCGGCGCGCCCGCCGTCGGGGGCGGGGAGGGCGGCCCGGTCGAGCTTGCCGTTGGGGGTGAGGGGCAGGGCGGCGAGTTCGGTGAAGACGGACGGGATCATGAAGGCGGGCAGGTGGGAAGCCGCGTGGGCACGCAGGTCGGTGACGGGCGGGATGCCTGTGGTCGGGTCCTCGGGGACGAGGTAGGCCACCAGTCGACGGTCGTCCTCGTCACCGAAGGGGTGCACGACGGCGGTACGGACCTGGGCATGTGCGGTGAGGACGGCTTCGATCTCACCGGGTTCGATGCGGAAGCCACGGACCTTGACCTGCTGGTCGACGCGACCGACGAAGTCCAGTTGTCCGTCGGGGAGCCAGCGGGCACGGTCACCGGAGCGGTACATACGCGAACCATCAGCGGCGAACGGATCGGGGAGGAAGCGTTCCGCGGTCAGAGCCGGGCGGCCGGCATAGCCACGGGCCACCTGCGCACCCGCGATGAACACCTCACCCGCCACACCCACAGGGACTGGATCGAGCGATGCGTCCAGGACGTACAGGCGGGCGTTGGCGACCGGAGAGCCGATCGGCGGCACACGCTCGGCCCCTTCGACCCAGCCAGCAGTGACCATCACCGTCGCTTCGGTGGGGCCGTAGGTGTTCACCAGCCGCCGGCCCGGCGCCCAGGCCCGCGCCACCTGCTCGGTCAGCCGCTCCGCACCCAGCAACAGCGTTTCGACACCAGGCACCTGCTGCGGATCCAGCACGCCCAGCAGGGACGGCACGACGCTCGCCGCGTTGACGCCTTCCGCGCGGACCATGGCGGTCAGCGCCTCCGGCTCTCCGCGCTCGGCGGACGTGGCGATCACCAAGGTCCCGCCCTGGGCGAGGGTCACGGCGACATCCAGCACCGCCGCGTCGAAACTGAACGAAGCGAACTGCAACACCCGCACACCCGGCTCCGCACCCAGCTCCGGGCCCAACGCGGTCACCATGCCGAGAACGCTGCCGTGGGAGACCTGCACGCCCTTCGGCCGCCCCGTCGAACCCGACGTATAGATCACATACGCCAACTGGCCAGGTGTCACGGCGATGTCGGGAGCCGTCGACGACAGGTCACTCGTCTGCGCGAGATCACCCTCGCGAAGCACCACCTGCGCCCCACTGTCGGTGACCATGAACTCCAGCCGCTCCGCCGGATATTCGGGATCCAACGGCAGATACGCACCACCCGCCAGCCACACCCCCAGCACCGCCACCACCAGGTCGACACCACGCGGGAGACACAGGCCGACAACCGACTCGGCCCCGACACCCCGACCGCGCAGCTCGTACGCCAGCTGCTTGGCCCGGTGGAACAACCCGGCATAGGTCAAGGCCCGGCCACCGGACACCACAGCCACCGTGTCCGGGGTCTCGGTCGCGCGGGCGGCGATCAGCTCATGCACCCCACCCACCGACGGAAGCGGAGCCGGCACCCCGTTCCACTCCCGCACCAGTTGGTCACGCTCGTCGGCGGACAGCAGGG
Organism: Streptomyces arenae; assembly: GCF_022343545.1. Classification (NCBI taxonomy): domain Bacteria; kingdom Bacillati; phylum Actinomycetota; class Actinomycetes; order Kitasatosporales; family Streptomycetaceae; genus Streptomyces; species Streptomyces arenae. The sequence continues at coordinate 10,038 of NZ_JAKQYH010000031.1, read as the reverse complement.
GCAGCTCCCCCACTCGCCGCTGACCCGCGTCCTCCGCCACCGCTTCCAGCAGCTGGACGAGGTGACCCGACAACCGCTCGACAGTCCCCGCGTCGAACAGTGCCGTGCTGTACTCGATCTCGCCTTCCAGCCCGCCGCGGCTGTCCCCCACGGCCACCGCCAGGTCGAAGTTCACCGACGGTGCCGCGAGCACGTCCAGTCGGGAGGCGGCTTCGTCGGTGTCCCGGCGGTCTTCGGGACCCTGGGGGGTGTAGTTGAAGAACACCTGGAACAGCGGGCTGCGGGACCGGTCCCGCTCGATCACGAGCGCGTCCACCAACTGTTCGAAGGGCAGGTCCTGGTGGGCATAGGCCGCGAGTGCCGTCTTCCGCACGCGCCCCAGTAGTTCCCGGAACGAAGGGTCACCGGAGAGGTCCGTCCGCATCACCAACGTGTTCACGAAGAACCCGATCAGGTCCTCCGTCTCGGCCCGGTTCCGGTTCGCCACCGGCGTGCCGACGACCACATCCTCCGACCCCGTGTAGCGACCCAGCAGCACGCTGAACGCGGCCAGCAGGGTCATCTGCAGCGTCACGCCGTTCTTGCGGGACAGCATTCGCAAGGCGTCCGCGGTCTGCTCGGGCACGGCGAAACCGACCGCCGCTCCCGCCGAGGAACGCACGGGTGGGCGGGGACGATCGGTGGGCAGTTCCAGCACCGGCAGGTCGGCCAACTGCTCTTTCCAGTAGGCCAGGTGCTCGTTCATGACGTCCCCGTCGAGCCACTGCCGTTGCCAGACGGCGAAGTCGGCGTACTGCACCGGAAGGGGCGGCAGCGGGTCGGGGTCGCCGGCGCGCAGGGCGTCGTACAGGGTGGAGAGTTCGTGGCGGAAGACGCGTACGGACCACTCGTCGAAGGCCACATGGTGGACGGCGACGGCGAGCACGTGCTCGCGGGGGGCCAGCCGGATCAGGGTGGCGCGGATCAGTGGTCCGGCGGCGAGGTCGAACGAGGTCATGACGTCCGCCGTCACCAGCTTGCGCGCGGCCGCGACGGGGTCACGGTCGCCGGAGACGTCGGCGACCGGCAGGGGGAAGGGTGCCGGGTCGTCGATCACCTGGTACGCCACCCCGTCCGGGCCGTCGGCCACCAGCCTGGTCCGCAGCACCTCGTGCCGCGCCACGACCGCGCTCAGCGCCGCGGCCAGGGCCAGGACGTCCAGCTCGCCGTCGGTCCAGCGCACGAGCAGCGGCACGTTGTACTCGACCGATCCGGGGTCCAGTTGGTCGAGGAACCACAGACGCTGCTGGGCGAACGACAATGGCAGGGTCTGTTCGCGATCCGCCGCGGTGACCGGCGGCACGCCGGTCCCGTGGGCCGAGCCGTCGACTGCGGCCGCCAGGTCCCGCACCGTGGGCTGCTCGAACACCGTCGACAGGGCCAGCTCGACGCCGAACACCGTGCGTACTCGGGATGCCACGCGGGTGGCGAGCAGTGAGTGACCGCCGAGTTCGAAGAAGTTGTCCTCGACGCCGACGCGGTCCACGCCGAGCACCTGGGCCCAGATCCCGGTGAGGAGTTCCTCGGTCGCGGTCGTCGGCGCCAGGAAGCCGTCGAGCACGGGCCGCTGGCCGTTCGGTGCCGGCAGGGCGCCGCGGTCGACCTTGCCGTTCGGGGTCAACGGCAGCGCGTCGAGTTCGACGAACACCGAGGGGATCATGAAGGCAGGCAGTCGGCCACTGAGGTAGGCGCGCAGGTCGCCGACCGCCGGCATGTCCTCGGCCGGGTCGGTGAGGACGACGTGGGCGACGAGACGCCGGTCCGTCTCCTCCCCCGCTGCCGTCACCACGGCGGTGCGGATGCGGGGGTGGGTGGCCAGGACCGCCTCCACCTCACCCGGCTCGATACGAAAACCCCGCACCTTCACCTGCTCATCCACCCGCCCCAAGAACTCCACCTCCCCGAACGGCGACCACCGCACCCGATCCCCCGTCCGATACATCCGCGACCCGTCCCCCACAAACGGATCCGCGACAAACCGCTCCGCCGTCAACCCCGCACGCCCCCCATAACCCCGCGCCACCTGCGGACCACCCACAAACAACTCACCCACCACACCCACCGGAACCGGCGACAACCCCCCGTCCAACACATACAAACGCGTATTCGGCAACGCACCACCCACCGGCACCGGCCCATCCACCACAACCGACCCGTCCACACCCCCCACCCGACCCCACACACTCAACGTCGAATCAACCGTCGCCTCCGTCACCCCATACGCCCCCACCAACACCACACCCGAACCCAACACACCCCGAGCCCGCACCACCGACCCCGACCGCCACACATCCGTCGTCACCACCACCAACCTCAAACCCGGCAACCACCCACCCCGCTCCACCCACCCCACCAACTCCTCCACATACCGAGGCGCACACTCAAACGCCTCCACCCCCGCACCCGCCAACACACCCACCCACTCCTCCAACTCCACCTGCAACCCCACCCGCCCCAACACCAACACCCCACCCCCACACAACGACCGCACCACATCACCCGAAAAMACATCAAAACTCGCACTCGCCACCGACAACCACCGACGACCACCCCCCACCCCCACACCCGCATACACCGACCCCCACGCCACCGAAACCGCCACCAACGACCCATGCGACACCAACACACCCTTCGCACGACCCGTCGACCCCGACGTATAAATCACCGCCGCCAACTGGTCCGGGACCACGGCCGGAAGCTCGACGGRCCCGAGCTCCTCGGAACGGGACAGATCCAGATCGTCGAGCCACACCACCGCCTCCGCGGTCAGCCGGTCACCGACCTCGGACCGCTCCCCSACSAGCACYCGCACGCCRCTGTCGGCRAGCATGAACTCCAGCCGCTCCACCGGATACTCGGGATCCAACGGCAGATACGCACCACCCGCCARCCACACCCCCAGCACCGCCACCACCAGATCGACACCCCGCGACAGACACAGACCCACCACCGACTCCGCACCCACCCCCCACGCCCGCAACTCATGCGCCAGCCGACTCGCCCGCGCCACCAACCCCCCATACGTCAACACCCGCTCACCCGACACCACCGCCACCGCATCCGGCACAGCACCAGCCCACCCCGCGATCAACTCATGCACCCCACCCACCGACGGCAACGACACCGGCACACCAGCCCACCCCCGCACCAACCCCTCAACCTCGACCACCGACACCAACGACACATCCCCCACCCGCCGACCGGCGTCGACCGCCACGGCGTTCAGGAGTGTGACCAGGTGGCGGGCCATCCGTTCGCTAGTGGCGGCGTCGAACAGGGCGGTGCTGTACTCGAACTCGCCCGTCAGACCGCCGTCGTGGGAGTCGGCGAGCCGCAGGGTGAGGTCGAACAAGGTGGTGTGCGGCAGGTCTGCGGGCTGTTCGAGCAGGCGGGCGCCGTCCTGGGCGTCCGCCATGACGTAGGTGAAGAACACCTGGAACAACGGCGTGCGCGACCGGTCCCGCTCCGCGACCAGCGCGTCCACCAACTGCTCGAAGGGCAGGTCCTGGTGGGCGTAGGCGTCCAGGGCGGTGCGTCGGACTCGGGCGAGGAGTTCGGCGAAGGTGGGGTCGCCGGACAAGTCGGTCCGCAGGACGAGCGTGTTGACGAAGAACCCGATCAGGTCCTCCGTCTCGGCCCGGTTGCGGTTGGCCACCGGTGTGCCCACGGCGATGTCCTCGGAGCCCGCGTAGCGTCCGAGCAGGACGTCGAAGGCGGTCAGCAGCGTCATGAACATGGTGGCGCCGCTCTGCCGGGACAGTGCTCGCAGGGCCTGCGCGGTGTCCACCGGTACGGAGAAGCGGGTGGTGGCGCCTTCGGAGGAGCGCATGGGGGGCCTGGGCCGGTCGGTGGGCAGCTCCAGCACCGGCAGGCCGGCCAGCTTGTCCTTCCAGTAGCCGAGTTGGCGGTCGAGCACCTGCCCGGCCAGGGACTGCCGTTGCCAGACGGCGTAGTCCGCGTACTGAACGTCGAGCGGCGGCAGCGGATCGGGGCGGCCCTGCCGGAACGCCTCGTACAGGGCCGTCAGCTCACGCCACAGGATGCGGCCGGACCACTCGTCGAAGACGACGTGGTGCATCGACAGGGCCAGGACGTGCTCGTCCGGGGCCAGCCGGACCAGGACGGCACGCGTCAGCGGGCCGGCCGCGAGGTCGAACGGGGTCGACGCGTCCTGTGCGACCAGCTGTTGGGCCGCCGCGACCGGGTCGGCGAGGCCGGACACGTCGACCAGGGGCAGGTGGCGGGGTGTCGTCACCGGGTCGAGGACCTGGTGGGCCACTCCGTCCGGTCCGGTCACCAGACGGGTGCGCAGCACCTCATGACGTGCCGTCACCGTGTTCAGGGCGGAGCTCAGAGCCGCCACGTCCACGGGGCCGTCCAGGCGGAGGGGCAGTGGCAGGTTGTAGTCGGTGGAGCCGGGCTCCAGTTGGTCCAGGAACCACAGCCGTTGCTGCCCGAATGACAGCGGCAGCACGCGGTCCCGTCCGGCGGCGCCGACCGGTGGCAGGACCGCGCGGCGGGCGGCTCCGTCGACCGCCGTCGCGAGCGCCCGTACGGTCGAATGGTCGAACAGGGTCGCCACGGACACGTCGGCGCCGAACACCTCACGGATACGGGACATCACCTGGGTGGCCAGCAGCGAGTGCCCGCCGAGTGCGAAGAAGTCGTCCTGGGCACCCACCCGGTGCATGCCGAGGAGCTGTGCCCAGATGCCCGCGAGGAGTTCCTCGGTGGCTCCGGCGGGAGGCACGTAGGCCTGTGCGCCGTTGGGCGTGCCGTCGGGTTCCGGGAGGGCGGCACGGTCCAGTTTGCCGTTGGCGGTCAGCGGCAGGCCCGCGAGTTCCACGAACACCGACGGCACCATGAACGCCGGCAGCCGCCGGCTCGTGAACTCCCGCAGCTCCGTGACCTCCGGGATGCCCACGGCGGGATCGGCGGGCACGACGTACGCGGCCAGGCGGCGTTCGCCGTCCTCACCGAAGGCCGTCACGGCCGCCGCGCGCACGCCCGGGTGGGCCGCCAGGGCGGCCTCCACCTCGCCCGGTTCGATCCGGAACCCGCGTACCTTCAGCTGGCCGTCGGCCCGGCCGACGAAGCTCAGCCGTCCGTCGGCCAGTCGGCGCACGCGGTCGCCGGACCGGTACATCCGTGACCCGTCCGCGGCGAACACGTCGGGCACGAACCGCTCCGCCGTCAGACCGGGCCGGCCGCCGTAGCCGCGGGCGAGTTGCGGGCCGGCGAGGTACAGCTCGCCGGTCACGCCCACCGGTACGGGTTCGAGGCGCTCGTCGAGGACGTAGGCCCGGGTGTTCGGCAGGGGCAGGCCGATCGGGGGCGCCCCCGGCTCCTCGGCGTCCACCAGCCCGGCGGACGCGATCACCGTGGTCTCGGTGGGTCCGTAGCCGTTCAGCATGCGTCGGCCCGGCGCCCAGACACGGGCCACCTGTTCGCCGACCCGTTCGGAGCCCACCAGCATCGCGCGCACCCCGGCCAGTGGAGCGGGGTCGAGGGCCCCCAGCAGGGACGGGGACACGCTCGCCACGCCCACGCCGTGGGCCCGGACGACGTCGGCCAGCGCCGCGGGATCGGTGCGTTCGGCGGACGAGGCCACGACGAGTGCGCCGCCCGACGTCAGGGTCGTCGCCAGGTCGAGGACCGCGGCGTCGAAGCCGAAGGAGGCGAACTGCAGGACCCGGGTGCCCGGGTCCACGCCGAGTTCCCTGCGGAACGTCTCCGCCAGGTTCACCAGGCCCCCGTGCGCGACCTGGACGCCCTTCGGCCGGCCCGTCGAGCCGGAGGTGTAGATGACGTACGCCAGTTGGTCGGGTCGTACCGTCACCTCGGGCGGGTTCGGCGGCAGGGGGCCGCCGAGCGTCAGGTCGTCCTCGCGGAGCACCACCCGGGCGCCGCTGTCGGCCACCATGAAGTCGCGTCGCTCGTCCGGGTACTCGGGGTCCAGTGGCAGGTACGCCGCTCCCGCCAGCCACACGCCCAGTACGGCCACGGCCATGTCGGCCCCGCGCGGCAGGCACAGCCCCACGACCGACTCCGGGCCGACGCCCCGGCCGCGCAGGTGGTGCGCCAGCCGGTTCGCCCGGGCCAGCAGTCCGCCGTACGTCAGCACCCGGTCACCGGAGACGGCCGCGACGGCGTCCGGGGACTGCGCCGCCCGGCGTGTGATGAGTTCGTGCACGCCGGCCACCGGTGGCAGTACGGCCGGGGCTCCCTGGCACTCGCTGACCAGCGTGTCCCGCTCCGAGGCCGTGAGCAGGGGGAGTTCGGCGACCCGACGGTCGGGGTCCACGGCGGCGGCGGTCAGCAGTTCGACCAGGTGACCGGCCATCCGTTCGATCGTCGCCGCGTCGAACAGGGCGGTGCTGTACTGGAATTCTCCGGTCAGGCCGTCGTCGCCGTCGCCGAGCCGTACCGCCAGGTCGAAGCTCACGGTGAGCGGGCCGCCCGGTGCCGCGTCGGGCTTCTCCGTGCCGGCGGTGTCGTAGTTGAACAGGACCTGGAACAGGGGGCTGCGGGAGCGGTCCCGCTCGACGACGAGGTCCTCCACGAGCTGCTCGAACGGCAGGTCCTGGTGGGCGTAGGCGCCGAGGGCCGTCTCCCGCACCCGGCCGAGGAGTTCCGCGAAGGTAGGGTCGCCGGACAGGTCCGTCCGCATGACCAGGGTGTTGACGAAGAACCCGATCAGGTCCTCGGTCTCGGCCCGGTTCCGGTTGGCCACGGGTGTGCCGACGACCACGTCCTCCGCGCCCGTGTACCTCCCCAGCAGCACGCTGAAGGCGGCCAGCAGCGTCATGGACATCGTGGCGCCGTTGCCGCGGGTCAGCTCGCGCAGCCGGTGGGTCGTGTCCAGGGGAACGTGGAAGGTGAGGACTCCGCCCTCGTTGGACCGTACCGCGGGGCGGGGCCGGTCGGTGGGCAGGTCCAGTACGGGTGCGCCGGCCAGCCGCTCGCGCCAGTAGGCGAGTTGGCCACGCAGGACGTCCCCGTCCAGCCACTGACGCTGCCAGACCGCGAAGTCGGCGTACTGCACCGGCAGCGGCGGCAGCGGGTCCGGACGGCCGGCGCGGTAGGCCTCGTACAGGGCTGTCAGTTCGCCGCGCAGGAGCCGGCCGGACCATTCGTCGGACACGGCGTGGTGCATGGCCAGGGCCAGCAGGTGCCGGTCGGGGGCGAAGGTGACCAGGACGCCGCGGATCAGCGGGCCGGCCGACAGGTCGAAGGGCAGTGCGGCGTCCGCGGCGGCGACGGCATGTGCGGCCGCTTCCGGCTGCGGTGTGTCGGAGACGTCGACGACCGGCAGGGGGAACGGTTTCGGCGGGTCGATCACCTGCGTCGCCACTCCGTCCGCGTCCGCCACCAGGCGGGTGCGCAGCACTTCGTGCCGGGCCGTGATCCGGGTCAGCGCGGCCTGGAGCGCCGTCGGATCCAGGTCGCCGTCGAGGCGGATACCCGCCGTCAGGTTGTACTCGGGCGAGCCGCTGCCCAACTGTTCGAGGAACCAGAGGCGTTGCTGGCCGAACGACAGCGGCAGCGTCCGGTCGCGGTCCACCGCGGTGACGGGGGGTACGGCGACGCCGGTCGCCGAGCTGTCGACCACGGCGGCGAACGCGCGCACCGTGGGTGCGTCGAACAGGGCCGACAACGGCACCTCGGTGCCGAACACCTCACGGACGCGGGAGATCACCTGGATGGCGAGCAGGGAGTGTCCGCCCAGGTCGAAGAAGTCGTCGAGGGTGCCGACCCGGCCGAGGCCCAGGACGTCGGACCAGATGCCGGTGAGGAGTTCCTCGGTCGCGGTGGTCGACGGGGTGTACGTCGCGGTGTCGGCCTGTTCGGCGTCCGGTTCGGGCAGGGCCGCGCGGTCGATCTTGCCGTTGGCGGTGAGGGGGAACTCGCCGAGCTCCACGTGGACCGACGGCACCATGTGCTCGGGCAGGCGTGCCCCGGCGTAGGCGCGCAGTTCCGCCACCGGCGGCAGTCCCTCGTCGTGGTCGGCGGGCACCAGGTAGGCCACCAGGCGGCGGTCGCGGCCCTCGCCCAGGGCGGTCACGACGGCCGAGCGCACCAAGGCGTGGGAGGCGAGGACCGCCTCCACCTCGCCGGGCTCGACGCGGTATCCGCGGACCTTGAGCTGGGCGTCGACGCGGCCCAGGAACTCCAGGCGGCCGTCCGCCCGCCACCGTACGCGGTCGCCGGTGCGGTACATGCGGGTACCGTCGCCGGCGAAGGCGTCGGGTACGAAGCGTTCGGCCGTCAGCGCGGCGCGGCCCCGGTAGCCGCGCGCCACCTGCGGGCCGGCGACGTACAGCTCGCCCACCATGCCGATGGGTACCGGGCGCAGCGTCCCGTCGAGGACGTAGGCGCAGGTGTTCGCCAGCGGGGTCCCGAGCGGCACCACACCGTCGGCCAGGGCGCCGGTGTCGAGCCGTCCGGCGACCACGCCGATCGTGGCCTCGGTCGGGCCGTAGTGGTTGACGACGGCCCGGTCTCCGGCGGCCTCCAGCAGGCCCCCCAGCCAGACCGGTGAGGCGCCCTCTCCGCCCAGCATGAGGCCCCGGCCGGGGATCAGCCCCTCGACGCCCGCGTCGGCGGCCAGGGCGGCCAGGTGGGACGGCACCACCTTGACCCAGTCCACCGCCCAGCCGGCCAGGTAACCGGCCACGGCGCGTCCGTCGAGCGCGACGTCCCCGTCGAGGATGTGCAGCACCCCACCGGACACGAGGCAGCCGAAGACCACGGTGTTGCCGAGGTCGGTGACGGCGGGCTGGAGCAGTCCGAACCGTTCCCCGGCGCCCCAGCCGGCCCGGTCCACGACGGAGACCACGTAGTTCACCGCGCCGCCGTGCGTGACCTGTACGCCCTTCGGCCGGCCGGTGGAGCCGGAGGTGTAGATGACGTAGGCGAGTTGGCCCGGGAGGACGGGCACGTCGGGGGCCTCGGTGGGCTGCGCCGCCAGGACGGCGCGCACCGAGGGGTCGTCGAGGACCACGGTGCGCTGTCGGCCGACCGGGAGTTCGTCGACGAGGTCCTCGGTGCCGATCACCACTTCGGCGCCGCTGTCGGTGAGCATGAAACCGAGGCGTTCGGCCGGGTACTCCGGGTCCAGCGGCAGGTAGGCGCCGCCGGCCTGCCAGACGGCGAGGACGGTCACGATCGTGTCGGCGCCGCGGGGCAGGCACACCGCCACGACCGACTCGGCGTCGACGCCGACGGCCCGCAGGTAGTGGGCCAGCCGGTGGGCGCGGGCGACGAGGGCGCCGTAGGTGAGGATGCGGTCGCCTGAGACCACCGCCACCGTGTCCGGGGCCGTCGCGGCGTGCGCGGCGATCAGTTCGTGGACGCCACCCGCCGGGGGGACGGGGATCTCCGCGTCGTTCCATTCGCTGAGCAGCCTGTGCAGTTCGTGGGCCGGCAGCACGGGCAGCCGTGACAGGGTGCGGTCCGCGTCCGTGACCACGGCGCTCAGCAGGGTGACGAGGTGCTCCGCCATCTGCTCGACGGTCGTCGCGTCGAAGAGCGCACGGCTGTACTCGAACTCGGCGGCCAGGCCGTCTCCGTCGTCGCTGAGCACCAGCCGCAGGTCGTACTTGGCTACGACGTCGGCGGCGCTGCCGCTGCGGTCGACCGTCTGTCCGGCCGCCGCCCGGGACGCGTCGCTCTCGACGAAGTCGTAGTTGAGCAGGGCCTGGAACAACGGCGTGCGCGAACGGTCCCGGTCGGCCACCAACGCGTCCACGACCTGCTCGAACGGCACATCCTGATGCGCGTACGCACCCAGAGCCGTCTCCCGCACCCGCCCCAGCACCTCACGGAACGACGGATCACCCGACAGATCCGTCCGCATCACCAACGTGTTCACGAAGAACCCGATCAGATCCTCCGTCTCGGCACGGTTCCGGTTCGCCACCGGCGTGCCCACCACCACGTCCTCCGACCCCGCATACCGCCCCAACAACACCGCGTACGCGGCCAACAACGTCATGA
>NZ_JAKQYH010000011.1:0-15192 GCF_022343545.1 Streptomyces arenae | reverse complement strand
CTGGCTGCCCATGGCCCACCGCATCGCCGGCCGCTTCCGCGACCGCGGCGAAGCCGTCGAGGACCTGCGCCAGGTCGCCGCCCTCGGCCTGGTCAAGGCCGTCGACCGCTACGACCCCTCCCGCGGCGCCTTCGAGAGCTACGCCGTGCCCACCATCACCGGCGAGGTCAAGCGCCACTTCCGGGACCGCATGTGGGCCCTGCGGGTGCCCCGCCGCGTCCAGGAACTGCGCAACCGCGTCCGGGTGGCCCGCCGCGTCCTGACCGAGAACCCCGGCGCCCCCGAACCCAGCGTCGCCGACCTGGCCGCCCACACCGGCCTGACCGAGGACGAGGTCACCGCGGGACTGGAGGCGCTGGAGAGCTTCAGCACCCTGTCCCTGGACGCCGAGCTCTCCGCCGGCGAGGACGGCTACAGCCTCGCCGACACCCTCGGCGAGAGCGACGGCTCCTACGACGTCGTCCTCGACCGGGAAGCCGCCAAGGAAGGCCTGCGCCGGCTGCCCGAACGCGAACGCGCCATCCTTTACATGCGCTTCTTCGAGGACATGACGCAAAGCCGCATCGCCGACCAGCTCGGCATCTCCCAGATGCACGTCTCCCGCCTCATCAGCCGCAGCTGCGCCCGCGTCCGCGCCGAAGCACTCGGCCGGACCACCTGACGAAGCCGCGCCGGAGCCGCCGGTTGACGAAGCCGCGCCGGAGCCGCCGGTGACGCGTCAGGGCGTGCGCTGCGCCACCGGCACCTTCAGCGGCCGGGCGAGGCCCACCACGGCCTCGTCCAGGCGTTGCAGGTGCCGCAGCACCCGGTCGGTCACCCGGCCGTAGCGCGGCGCGCGCAACGTGCCCGGTTCCAGCATCGCCGCGATGCTGGAACCGGTCTCGATGGGCGGGACCGGCTGCCGGCCGGCCACCCGGGCGGCGATCGCCTCGATGTTGTGCACGATCCGCCGGCCGGCCCCGCGCAGCCGGGGATCCGCCGCGATCGCCGGATGCGTGGGCAGCAGCTCCGCCGTCGCCGCGAGCGAGCGCGCGTGATAGGCGCAGGTCTCCAGGAGCGCCAGCACATAGCGGGCGGTGTCCCGGCGGGAGCGCAGCGGGGCGATCGGATGGGTCAGCGGCTCGGTGGCCGCCCGCAGGTCGGCCAGCGCCTGGTCCAGCTCCCGCGCCTTCTCCACCAGGTCCACCGGCGGCGCCCCGCCCAGCTGGTCGGCGGCGGCCCTGGTCACGTCGGCCAGCCGGTCCAGCGTCGTCGCCAGCAGCTCGTCGGTGCGGCGGCCGGTGTGCACCGGCAGCACCACCGCGGCCGCGATCACCCCGCACACCGCGCCCAGCGCCGTCTCCTCCACCCGCAGCACCAGCACGTCCAGGCTGTAGGTGTTCAGGAGCGTGTACAGCAGGCCCAGCATCGCCGTCACGAAGAACGACATCAGGGTGTACGACAGCGGAGCCGAGTAGAACATCGCGAAGACGAACAGCAGCACCAGCGCGAACGCCGTCCAGGTGTGGTGCCCCACCAGTCCCGCCAGGACGATGCCGGCCACCACGCCGAGGACCGTGCCCAGCAGCCGCCGGTACCCCTTGACCAGGATCTCGCCGGTGGACGCGGTGTTGATGAACACGATCCAGCAGGTCAGCACCGCCCAGTACCAGCGCTGCGCGGACAGGAACTCGCCGCCCACGATGGCCAGCGCCGACCCGACCGCCACCTGCACCGCCGCCCGCGTGGTCGGCCGGCGCAGCCCGGTCGCCTCCTCGGGCTCCGGCTCGCTCTCCTCGGCGCCCTCGATGGCCGCGTCCTCGGCGTCCAGTTCCTCACGGGACCGGGAGGTCGCCGGGGTGTCGTCGGACTCGTCCTGCGGCCCGTCCATGGCGATCCGCAGCCCCAGCACCGCCCGTGCCGTCTCGCCGATGCCCCGGAAGACGTCCTGGACGGCGGGGGCGGCGGGCGGCAGATCGTCCTCCTCGCGGTAGCCGAGGAGGCGGTTGCGCAGCTGGGCGAGGGCGGTCCCGGACTCCGGACCCGCCGGGCGCAGCACCAGCATCCGCAGCGCCTCCAGGTCCAGCCGCAGCCGCTCCATGGACTCGTCCCGCACCGGCTCCCGCGCGGCCGACGGGAGAGCGGCGCCCGGCAGATGCAGGGTGAGGGTGTCGGCCCGCCGGGCGCTGCGGGCGGTGAGCAGCAGCAGTCCCAGCCGTTCGGCGGCGATCTCGGCGTCCGCGATCCGGCGCTGCACCAGCCGGGCCACCCCCTCGTCGGAGGTGCCGTCCGCGAGCCGTCCCTGGATGAGCAGCGCCGTCTCGTGCAGCCGGGCGGTCCGCACCCGGACCTCCTCGACCGCCTTGTCCAGTTCGTCCGGACCGGCGTCCAGCAACTCGATCTGCGCGGAGACCAGTTGCGCGAACCTGGCCCGGAAGGCGCGCCGCAGCCGGTCCAGGATGCCCGTCGGGGTCTGCCGGACGAGCAGGAAACGCGCCACCGCGGCGCAGCCGAACGCGACCGTGATCGCGAGGTACAGACCCGGCAGCGCGGCCACGGTCGCGTGCACGAACAACGAGACGAAGTAGATCTGGAAGCCGATCAGACCCAGCGCGGTCCCCCGGTCACCGAAGCGGCGGCCGTACACCGCGCAGAAGATGAGCGCCACGAAGAACAGGTCGCCGAGCACGACCCGCTGTTCGAGCAGCGCGCCCAGCGACACCGAGGCCAGCGCCACCGGCAGGCCGAGGGCGAGCGTGACGGCCTGCCGCGGACGCTGCTTCTCACGGATCGCGAAGGTGGCCACCATCGCCGTGATGGCCCCGGCCACCAGGTGCGGCACATCGGCCCGCAGGACCGTGAGGACGGCGAGCGTGAGTCCGATGGAGACGACCGTGCGCAGACCGGCGGTGAACCGGAGCAGGCCGGGGTCGGCCGCCGCCAGCCGGCCCCACACCTCCGTCCGTACCGTCCGCCCCGCCGCTCTCACCGGGCCGCGCTCTGTGTCATGCCGTCGTGTCGCCGGGACCCTCGGCGCGCGCCCTCACCTGCTCCGGGGTCAGATACGAGTCCGTGTACTCGAAGTCCTTGAGCCGGGCGGGCTTGCGGGCCTGGAAGCCGGTACGGACGAAATCGTCGCCGCCCAGCGCGTTGAGCAGCCAGTTGGTCGCCACCCGCGTCTTGGCCACGTTCGTGCGCAGCGCCGACCAGTGGTAGCCCCGGGCCACCGCCTGCGCGGGCAGCCCGCGCAGTTCGATGCCGAGCGGCTTGGAGACCGCGTCCGTGCCGCCGAGGTCCACCACCAGCCCCAGGTCCTTGTGGACGTACGGGCGCAGCGCCTGCCCCCGCAGGGTCGCGATGACGTTGTCGGCGACCACCTTGCCCTGCCGCATCGCGTGCTGCGCGGTGGGCGGGCAGACCGCGCCCGCCTCGCCCTTGGCCTTGTCCGGCACGGCCGCCGCGTCGCCGAGCGCGAACACCCCGTCGTGGCCCGGCAGGGTCATCTCGGCGTCCACCGCGAGCCGGCCCCGGACGGTCTCCGCGCCCAGCGTGGCGATCAGCGGGCTGGCCACCACCCCGGCCGTCCAGATCAGCGTGTGGGTGGGCACCACCCGTCCGTCGGTGAAGGTGACCTCCTCGGGGCCGGCCTTCGCGATCGACACCCCCAGGGACACCTCGATACCGCGCCGGCCCAGGATCTCCTGGGCGCTGCGGCCCAGCTTGTCGCCCAGCTCCGGCATCAGCTTCGGCGCGATGTCGATCAGATGCCACTTGATCAGCTTGGGGTCGAGGTTCGGATAGCGGTGCAGCGCGGCATGGGTGAGCTTCTGCAGGCAGGCCGCCGTCTCGGTGCCCGCGTAGCCGCCGCCGACCACCACGAACTGGAGCCGGGCGGCCCGCTCGGCCGGGTCGTCGCTGGCGTCGGCCAGGTCCAGCTGCGAGATGACGTGGTCGCGGATGTACGCGGCCTCCGCCAGGGTCTTCATGCCGAAGGCGTGGTCGGTCAGACCGGGGATGTCGAAGGTGCGGGTGACGCTGCCCGGGGCCAGCACGATGTAGTCGTAGCGCTCGTTGACCAGCTTGTCCGTGATGGTACGCACCACGCACACCTTGGACTTCAGGTCCACGCCGATCGCACCACCTGGGATGATCTTGGTGCGGTACTTCTTGCTGCGGCGCAGCGAGACGGCGATCGACTGGGGCGTCAGCACACCCGAGGCGACCTGGGGGAGCAGAGGCAGATAGAGCTGGTAGGAGAACGGGGTCACCAGGGTGATGTCGGCCTCGTCGGGGGCGAGTTTCCGCTCCAGGCGGCGTACACACCCCACTCCGGCGAAGCCGGCGCCCACCACCAGGATCCTGGGTCGTGTCACGGTGTCCATCCCTTTCCGCTGCTCCAGAGGCCCGGATTCACGCCCTTCGGATGCCCCGGAACGCTTGCTTCGCACCACTTCGATCCCACCGTGCCCGACGCCGTTCCGCCAGCCGGGCGGAGCAGGCAGACGAACGCGTGGGCTCCAGCATGCCCCCTCGATCGACTGGAGTAACCGGCTGTCGTACAGATATGCGCCGGACTTCCGTCCGTTCCGGGACCGGCCCACGGCGATCACGAGCGCCAGTAGAGTGCCCGCCATGGCGCAGACCCAGCCCGGCACGGGCTTCCAGAAGCGGCACATCGCCCCCGACCGCGTGGCCCCGCTGGTGGGCGCCCTGGACTCGCAGGACGCCAATCCGGGCGTACGACGGCTGCGCGCCTGGGCCGAGGAGGCGCTGGCGGTACGGCTCGGCGAGCGACTGGTCGACGTCGGCTCCGGCACCGGCTCGCAGACCAGGGCGCTGGCCGCCGCCGTCGGCCCGGACGGCGTCGCGATCGGCGTCGAGCCCAACGAGGGGCTGCGCGCGGTAGCCGAGGAACGGTCGGCGGGCAGCCGGGTGCGCTTCACCGACGGCGACGCGCTCGCCCTGCCGGTGCCCGACGGGTCGATGGACCTGGTCTGGTGCGAGCGGGTGCTCCAGCACCTCGCCGACCCGGACCTGGCGGTCGCCGAGATGGCCCGGGTGCTGCGCCCCGGCGGCCGGGTGGCCCTGCTGGACACCGACTGGGGCACCACCCTCCTGCACCCCGGCGAGCCCGAGGTCGTGCGCGCGCTGACGTCCGCCGCGCTCAACGGAGCCAACCCCTACTCCGGGCGACGGCTGGTCGGCCAG
This sequence comes from Streptomyces arenae, assembly GCF_022343545.1. Taxonomy (NCBI): domain Bacteria; kingdom Bacillati; phylum Actinomycetota; class Actinomycetes; order Kitasatosporales; family Streptomycetaceae; genus Streptomyces; species Streptomyces arenae. Next base: position 10,005 of record NZ_JAKQYH010000011.1, on the reverse strand, counting down.
CTCAGCGCGGCCGGGTTCGTGGTGGACGACCGCGGCTCCCAGGCCTTGCTCCAGGACCACCGCACGGTCGCCTGGCCGCTGATCCGCATGCTCGGCGAGGCCGCGGTACGCACCGGCGCGCTCACCGCGGAGCAGCGCGACACCCTGTACGCCGACCTGACCGAGGCCGCCGGACGGGGCGGCCTGCACATGTCGGTGACGATGTTCGGGGTGGTCGCCCACCTGCCCGGGTGAGGTCCGCCGTCACCAGGGCAGGAAGACGTGGATGTCCTTGCCGGTGTCGGTGACGACCACGCTGACCTGGTCGCAGAGGGTGTGCAGCAGATGCCACCCGACGCCGCCACCGCCGCGCTGCGGATGGAAGGGCCGCGGCTCGGGCCGGACCCGGCTGGTGTCGTGCATGGTGACGTGCACGCCGTCGTAGGTACGGCGCAGCCGCAGCTCGAAGGGGCCGGGCGCGTACTGCACGACATTGGCGGCCAGTTCCGTCACGGCCAGCAGGATGTCGTCCCAGTACTCCGGTGACGTGGGTGGGGCAAGACGCGCGAGGTCCGCGAGGTAGCCGTCCGTGACGAGCCGGGCGTCCGTCACGCTGCGCAGCTCACCGGCGAAGGAGACCGTTCGGTCGAGGGTCTCTTCCGTGGCTGGTCTGTGGTCGCGCCGTGGCCCGCTCGGCATCTCGTCTCTCCTGGCCCCGGAAGGGGGAATGGCAGTCAGGGTGCTGATCTCTTCCTTCGCGGCGAGTGCCCGCGCACGCGCCGGATACGCGTGATCCGGTCAGCGGAACACGTCGTCGGAATCCTCCCACTCCGCCGGCTCCTGGGAACCCGGCCGTCGTACCGCCCGCGAGCGGGCCTGGTACATGGCGTCGATCTCGGCGGCGTAGTGGTGCGCTATGGCGTCCCGGCGCAGCTTCATCGACGGCGTCAGCATTCCGTTGCCCGGGGCGAACGGTTCCTGGAGCACCCGGTAGACCCGGATCGACTCGGAGCGGGACACCACGCTGTTGGCGGACGCGATGGCCCGGGCGATCTCCTCCCGCAGCGCGTTCTCCTCCCGCGCCTCGCGCCCCGGTGAGTCGCCGGGCACCGCCAGCGCGCCCCGCCAGTGCGCGAGGAAGTCCGGGTCCAGGGTGATCAGCGCGCCCACACAGGGCCGGTCGTCACCCACCACCACCGCCTGGTGCACCAGCGGGTGCATCCGCAGCCGCTGCTCCAGCGGCGCCGGGGCCACGCTCTTGCCGCTGCTGGTGATGATGATGTCCTTCTTGCGGCCGGTGATGGTCAGGTAGCCCTCGGGGTCGAGCCGCCCTATGTCCCCGGTGGCCAGCCAGCCGCCACGCAGCGCGGCCCGCGTCGCGTAGTCGTCACCCACGTAGCCCTGGAAGACCGAAGGACCGCGCACCAGGATCTCGCCGTCGTCCGCGACCTGGATCTGGGTGCCCGGCAGCGCCTGACCGACCGTGCCGGACTTCTCCCGGCCCAGGGGTTGCATGGTGATCCCGCCGCTGGACTCGGTCAGCCCGTAGCCGTCGTGCACGGGGATGCCGATGCCCTCGTAGAACAGGGATATCTCACGGCTGAGCGAGGAACCGCCGGAGGTGGCCCGCAGCACCCGCCCGCCGAGCGCCCCCCGCAGCCTGCGGTACACCGTCCGCTCGTACAGGGCGTGCTGAAGCCGCAGGTCGAAGGCCGGGCCCGCGCCGGTGCCCAGCCGCTGCCGCTCCTCGGCGGCGGCGAAGTCCCGCGCGGTCTCCACGGCCCGCTCGAAGAGCGCGCCCCGGCCGGACTGCTGGGCGGTCCGCAGGAACGTCTTGTACAGCTTCTCCAGCACCGAGGGCACCGCGTACAGATAGGTCGGCCGGAAGGTCCCGAGCGCCGCGGCCAGCGCCGCCTCCGACATCTCCGGCTCGTGGCCCATCAGGATCCCGCCGCGCAGACACATCACCATGACCATCAGCCCGTACACATGCGAGAAGGGCAGATAGGCCAGCACGGAGGCCTGTTCGCCGGGGCGCGCGGCGGTGTGTCCCCAGCCGGCCAGCAGCGTGTCGCACGGGTACGCCAGACCGTTGTGGCTCAGCGCGCAGCCGAGCGGGCGGCCCGAGGTGCCGGAGGTGTAGGTGATGGCGGCCGTGGAGTCCGGCATCACGATCCGGCGCAGCGACTCCACGGTGGTCAGCGGGACGTACGTGCCCCTCTGCACGAGCTCGGGCAGCGCCCCGGAGTCCAGCTGCCACACGTGCTTGAGCCGGGGCAGTCCCTCGCACACCGTGCCGACGGTCATGACCGCCTGTTCGTCCTCGACCACCACGGCCACACAGCCGGCGTCCCGCAGGATCCACTCGACCTGGTCCCGGGAGGACGTCGGATGGATCGGGACGACCTCCGCGCCCACCGTCCACAGCGCGAGGCACAGCACCGTCCACTCGTAGCGCGTCCGCGCCATCATGGCCACGCGCTGTCCGGGCGAGACCCCCGACGCGATCAGCCCCTTGGCCAGGTCGACCACTTCGTCGCGGAGTTCGACCGCGCTGACCTCCTCCCAGCCCGCGGCCAGGTTCTCGGGCCGGCGCGCCAGCACCGGCAGGGTGGGGTTCCGGTCCGCCGTCTCGAAGATGCTGTCGGCGAGCCCGCCGGTCAGGGTCGAAGCGGTCGTCGGAGCGAGGGCGTAGTCGCGCATGCGCTGCTCCTGGTTGTACGGAGGGTGACCCTCCCGATCGGTACTGTTGTCGACGCGGGTCGAATGTAGCCCAGGGGAGGGCGGCCCGTGTCCGGAACGGTCAACTCGTGTCCGCCCGATGACCTGAGTTCAGCCCTGGGTGCGGCGCACGCACTCGACGACGACGTCCCTGAGGCTCCCGGTGCGCTCCAGGAACGCCCGCTGCTCGCGGGCACCGGTGCCCCTGTGCAGCAGTTGTGCGAGCCCCTCCTCCACCCCGCTGGTGTCACCGCTGTCGGCCAGCGCCTCCGCGGTGTGCGCGAGCAGCGCCCGCACCACCTCGCCGGCCGGCCGCGGCCGCATGGTCACGGGATGCAGCAGGTCCTGTTCCAGACCGGTGCGGGCGGCCTGCCAGGAGGCCATCCTGAGCATGCTCACACTGGGGTCGAGCGGCGGCCGGCCGGCCCGCCAGTCCCGTGCGGCCGTCTCCACCAGGGCCCGGGTCAGCGTGGCGACCAGGACGGTGGTGTCGGCGCGCAGGCACACGTCGGCCACCCGGATCTCCACGGTCGGGTACTGCTCGGACAGGCGCGCGTCGAAGTACACCATCCCGGGGTCCAGGATGACCCCGCTGGCCACCATGTCCGCGACCCGCCGCCGGTACCCCCGCGGCGAGCCGAACAGCTCGGTCGGCCCCGCCGACGGGCCGCGCGCCCACAGCCGGCTGCGGAAGCTCGCGTAACCGGAGTCGCGGCCCTGCCAGAACGGCGAGTTGGCACTGATCGCGCGCAGCACCGGAAGCCACGGCCGCAGCCGGTCGAGGACGGCGACGCCCTCCTCGTCGGACTCGACCGACACGTGCACATGGCAGCCGCAGACGAACCAGTCCATGGTGGCGGTCCCGAACCGGCCCGCCATCCAGTGGTAGCGGTCGTGCCGGGTGAGCTCGGGGGCCACCGGCACCGGGCAGGTGGCGAGCGCGGCAACCGCACAGCCGATCTCCCCGGCGAGCCGGGCCGCCTCCTTGCGGCAGCGGGCGATCTCGGCGCCGAGGTCCGCCATCCGGTGGTGCGGACTGGTGGCGAACTCCAGCATCTGCCCGAACAGTTCCTTCTGGAACACCAGCTGCCCCGGATCGTCCTGGGCGGCGCGGTCCAGGACAGCGGCCGCCTGGGGCATCGGCTCCCCGCTGTCCGGGTGGACCAGCAGGAGTTCTTCCTCCACTCCGACGGTACGCAGCACTGGGAACCGCCCTCCGGCCGGGCCGCGACCGGGCGCGGCGGGGTCTTTCACCCGAACTGCCCGGCCCCGGCCGAGGAAACACGTACGGACGCCGTCGGCGGCCTACGGGGCGACAGGCTCCAGCCACACCGTGCCGAGCGGCGGCAGCGTCAGCCGCAGAGCGCCGTCGTCGGCGAGCAGCGGGCCCCGGCTGACGACGTCCCCGCCGCCGTAGCGCGCGCTGTCCGTGTTGAGGATCTCCCGCCAGACCGGGGCCCCCTTGGGCACGCCCAGACGGTAGCCGGGACGGACCACGGGGGAGAGGTTGGAGACCGCCAGCAGCGGCCGGGCCTCGGCGTCGAACCTCAGGAACGCGAAGACGTTGTCCTCGGCCGCGTCCCCCAGGACCCACTGGAAACCCGCGGGATCGGTGTCGCGCTGCCACAGGGCGGGCCGGGTGCGGTACACGGAGTTGAGATCGCGGACCAGATCCCGGACGCCCCGGTGATCCGCCTCGGCGCCGTACCCGGGGTCAAGCAGCCACCAGTGCGGCCCCTCGGCCTCCGACCACTCACCGCCCTGGGCGAACTCCTGCCCCATGAAGAGCAGTTGTTTGCCGGGATGGGCCCACATGAAGCCCAGATAGGCCCGGTGATTGGCGCGTTGCTGCCACCAGTCGCCGGGCATCTTCGACACCAGGGACTGCTTGCCGTGGACCACTTCGTCGTGGGAGATGGGCAGCACGTAGGTCTCGCTGTACGCGTACACCATCGAGAAGGTCAGCTCGTTGTGGTGGTACTTGCGGTGGACGGGCTCGTGCCGGATGTACTCCAGCGAGTCGTGCATCCACCCCATGTTCCACTTCAGCCCGAAGCCCAGGCCGCCGCTGTCCGTCGGGCGGGTCACCCCGTCCCACGCGGTGGACTCCTCGGCGATGGTCACCACGCCCGGGGCCCGCCGGTACACGGTCGCGTTCATCTCCTGGAGGAACGCCACCGCGTCCAGGTCCTCGCGCCCGCCGAACACGTTCGGCGTCCACTGCCCGGAGTCCCGCGAGTAGTCGAGGTAGAGCATCGAGGCGACCGCGTCCACCCGCAGCCCGTCGATGTGGAACTCCTCGCACCAGTACACCGCGTTGGCGACGAGGAAGTTGCGCACCTCCACCCGGCCCAGGTCGAACTCGTAGGTCCCCCAGTCCGGATGCTCGGCCCGCCGCTCGTCGCCGGGTTCGTACAGTGGGTCCCCGTCGAAGCGGGCCAGCGCCCAGTCGTCCTTGGGGAAGTGGGCCGGCACCCAGTCCATGATCACGCCGATACCGGCCCGGTGCAGCGCGTCGACCAGGTACCTGAAGTCGTCGGGTGTGCCGAGCCGGGAGGTCGGCGCGTAGAAGCCGGTGACCTGGTAGCCCCAGGAACCGCCGAAGGGGTGCTCGGCGACCGGCATGAACTCGACGTGCGTGAACCCCAGGTCGGTGACGTACGCGGGCAGCTCCTCGGCGAGCTGCCGGTACGTCAGTCCCTGCCGCCAGGACGGGAGATGGATCTCGTACACCGAGAACGGCGCCTCGTGCACGGGCGTGTCACCGCGCCGCGCCATCCACTGCGCGTCGCCCCACTCGTACCGGGAGACCGTCACGATCGAGGCGGTCGCGGGCGGCACCTCCGTCCGCCGGGCCATCGGGTCGGCCTTGAGGAACCGGCCGCCGTGGCGGGACGTGATCTCGAACTTGTACCGGGCACCCTCGCCCACGCCCGGCAGGAACAGCTCCCACACCCCGGCCGCGCCCAGCGAGCGCATCGGGAACTGCGTGCCGTCCCAGCAGGTGAAGTCCCCGGCCACCCGCACGCCCTGGGCGTTGGGCGCCCAGACCGTGAACCGGGTGCCGGTCACCCCGTCATGGGTCATCGGCTCGGCGCCGAGCGCCTTCCACAGCTGTTCGTGCCGCCCCTCCCGGATCAGATGCAGATCCAGCTCACCGAGCGCCGGCAGGAAACGGTACGGGTCGTGCACCTCGTGCTCGCCGTCCTCGTACTCGACGAGCAGGGTGTACGACGGGACCTCGGCGTACGGCAGCACGGCGGCGAACAGCCCGTCGTCCTCCGGCGCCAGGGGAGTGCGCACTCCGTCGACGAGCACGCTGACCGCGCGGGCCTGCGGTCGCAGCGCACGGAAGAGGGTGCCGCCGTCCACCGGGTGGGCGCCGAGCAGCGCGTGCGGATCGTGGTGGGCGCCCGCCAGCAGCCGTCCGCGGTCGGCCGCGTCCAGCGGCGGCGCCGTGGGACGGGAGGGCCCCGAGGGCTCGGGGAGCGAAGAGTCACGCAGTGCCATGAAGTCAGCCTCCCCAGCGGGCGAGCCGCTCGATCGCGGCCATCGGAACCGGGAGCCAGGCCGGCCGGTGCCTGGCCTCGTACACCACCTCGTACACCGCGCGGTCCGTCTCGTGGGCGCGCAGCAACGCGTGCTTCTCACGGGGGTCCCAGCCGGCCCGGGCAGCGTAGCCCGCGCAGTAGGCCTCCCGGCAGTGACTGGCCCATTCCGGGCGCCAGGGGCGGCGCTGCCGGGCCGCGTAGTCGAAGGACCGCAGCATGCCGGCCACGTCCCGTACCGGCGACTGGATGCCCCGCCGTTCGGCGAGCGGCCGGGACGGCTCACCCTCGAAGTCGATGACGAACCACTCGCGGTCCGCCCGCAGCACCTGCCCCAGATGGAGATCGCCGTGGATCCGCTGGGCGGGTGGCCCCCCGGCGCAGCCGGCGAGCGCGTCGAAGGCGCCCCGCAGCCCGGGCACGAACGGCCGCAGCACCGGCACCGCGTGGGCCGCCGCCTCCAGCCGCGCGGTCATCGCCTGGGCCGTACGGCCGTGGTCGTCGCGGCCCGCGGCGGGAAAGGCACGGGCCAGCGCGAGATGCACGTCGGCGGTCGCCCGCCCCAGCTCGTGTGCCTCGGTGGCGAAGTCGTCCCCCGCCGCGAGGGCCCGCAGGGACAGGGTCCAGCCGTCGGCCGCGTCGGGCAGGAACGGCTGGAGCACGCCGAGGGTCGCCGGCCGCGGCTCGGTGGTGCGGAACCAGGCCACCGGCGCGGGCACCCGCGCACAGCCCTGCGCGGCCAGTGCGCCGGGCACCTCCAGGTCCGGGTTGATGCCGGGCTGGATCCGCCGGAACACCTTCAGGATGTAGGAATCGCCGTACACGAGAGACGAGTTGGACTGCTCCGCGGTCAGCAGCCGGGGTGCGAGTTTCCCGGGTATCCGGGCGTCCGGCGCGGCCTCGAAACGCAACGGTCCCGCCGTACCGGGGATCCGCAGCCGTTCCAGCAGCAGTTCGGCGGCGCGCGGGTCGTGCAGGGCGTCGTAGATCGCGAGCCCGGCCAGCGGGCCCTCCTCGGCCCGGCCGATGTACGCCCGCTCCAGTTCGGGTGCGCGGTGTTCGCGCACCCCGAGCAGCAGCTGGTAGCAGTCACCCGACGGGGAGGGATCTCCGCCGGCCGAGTGGTCGGCGTGGACGAGCAGATGCAGGCAGCCGGGGAAGAGCTCGGTCACGGACTGCACGGACAGCTCCGTGACGGGCCTGTCCTTGCCCGCGAACCAGCGCTGCCGGGGCAGCCAGTCGCGCAACAGCGCACCCAGTGAGGCCAGCGGCCGGTCGAGGTCGAGGCCCACCGCCGCGCTCCGGGGCAGGTCGACGGTCTTCGTCATGGTGACGCGTCCTTTCCTCGGCTCCGCACGCTCAGCGCCGAAGGCCGGTGCGGGAGGCGACTCGGGAGAGCCGGAACCAGTAGAAGCCGTGCCCCGCGAGGGTGAGCAGGTACGGCAGCTCGCCGATGGCAGGGAACCGCACCCCGCCGATCAGCTCCACCGGGTGCCGGCCGTCGTAGGCCCGCAGGTCGAGTTCGGTGGGCTGGGCGAACCGGGAGAAGTTGTGGACACAGAGGACCAGGTCGTCCTCGTACTCCCGCAGGAACGCGATCACGGCCGGGTTGGACGACTGGAGTTCGGTGTAGGTGCCCAGTCCGAAGGCGGGGTTCTGCTTGCGGATCTCGATCATGCGGCGGGTCCAGTGCAGCAGGGACGACGGCGAGGACATGGAGGCCTCGACGTTGGTGACCTGGTAGCCGTAGACCGGGTCCATGATCGTGGGCAGGTACAGCCGCCCCGGATCGCAGTTCGAGAAGCCGGCGTTGCGGTCGGGGGTCCACTGCATGGGGGTGCGGACGGCGTCGCGGTCGCCGAGCCAGATGTTGTCGCCCATGCCGATCTCGTCGCCGTAGTAGAGGATCGGCGAGCCGGGCAGGGAGAGCAGCAGGGCGGTGAAGAGCTCGATCTGGTTGCGGTCGTTGTCGAGGAGGGGGGCGAGGCGGCGGCGGATGCCGATGTTGGCGCGCATCCGTGGGTCCTTCGCGTACTCGGCCCACATGTAGTCGCGTTCCTCGTCGGTGACCATCTCCAGGGTCAGCTCGTCGTGGTTGCGCAGGAAGATGCCCCACTGGCAGTTGGAGGGGATGGCGGGCGTCTTGGCGAGGATCTCGGAGACGGGGTAGCGGGACTCGCGGCGCACGGCCATGAAGATCCGTGGCATCACGGGGAAGTGGAACGCCATGTGGCACTCGTCCCCGCCCTTCTCGTAGTTCCCGAAGTAGTCGACGACGTCCTCGGGCCACTGGTTCGCCTCCGCGAGCAGCACGGTGTCCGGATACATCGCGTCGATCTCGCGGCGGACCCGCCTCAGGAACTCGTGGGTGGGCGGCAGGTTCTCGCAGTTGGTGCCTTCCTCCGCGTACAGGTACGGCACGGCGTCCAGCCGGAAGCCGTCGATGCCCAGGTCCAGCCAGAAGCGGAGGGCCGCCAGGACCTCCTCCTGCACGGCCGGGTTCTCGTAGTTGAGGTCCGGCTGGTGGGAGAAGAAGCGGTGGAAGTAGTACTGGCCGCGCACGGGGTCGAAGGTCCAGTTGGAGACCTCGGTGTCGACGAAGATGATCCGCGCGTCCTGGTACTGCTTGTCGTCGTCCGCCCACATGTAGTAGTCGCCGTAGGGCCCCTCGGGGTTCTTGCGGGACTCCTGGAACCAGGGGTGCTGGTCGCTGGTGTGGTTGACGACGAAGTCGATGATGACGCGCATACCGCGGTGGTGGGCGGCGTCGACGAACTCCACGAAGTCCGCCAGGTCGCCGAACTCCGGGAGGACGGCGGTGTAGTCGGCGACGTCGTAACCGCCGTCCCGCAGCGGGGACTTGAAGAACGGCGGCAGCCAGAGGCAGTCGACGCCGAGCCACTGGAGGTAGTCGAGCTTGGCGGTCAGGCCCTTGAGGTCGCCGATGCCGTCGCCGTCGCTGTCCTGGAAGGAGCGCACCAGGACCTCGTAGAAGACCGCGCGTTTGAACCAGTCCGGGTCCCGGTCCTTGGCGGGAGTGTCCTCGAAGGTGTCCGGGACGGGTTGGTTGACAGTCATGACGCGCTGGGCCCTCCGTTCACTGGTGCCGGCCGCGCCACCTGGAACACGTGCGCCGGTGTCCGGCCGGGTGTGAGGCGTACGTAGTTGGTGCTGCCCCACGCGTAGGTCTCGTCCGTGAGTTCGTCCCGCACGGACAGGGCCGCGTGCCAGTCGAGGCCGAGTCGCGGCATGTCCAACGAGACCGTGGCCTCCTGGGTGTGGTGGGGGTCGAGGTTGACGACCACCAGAACCGTGTCCGTTCCGGTCCGCTTGCTGTACGCGAGGACGGAGTCGTTGTCCGTGTGGTGGAAGTGCAGGTTGCGCAGTTGCCGAAGCGCGGGGTGGGCGCGCCGGGCGGTGTTGAGGCGGGTGATGAGGGGGGCGATGCCGTCGGTGTCGGCGCGGTCCCAGTCGCGGGGTTTGAGCTGGTACTTCTCGGAGTCGAGGTATTCCTCGCTGCCCTCTTTGAGGGGGGTGTTCTCGCAGAGTTCGTAGCCGCTGTAGATGCCCCAGGTGGGGGAGAGGGTGGCGGCGAGCACGGCGCGGACCTCGAAGGCGGGGCGGTGGCCGTGCTGGAGGTAGGCGTGCAGGATGTCGGGGGTGTTGGCGAAGAAGTTGGGCCGCATGTAGGCGGCGCTCTCGGTCGCCAGTTCGGTGGCGTACTCGGTGAGTTCCTCTTTGGTGGTGCGCCAGGTGA
>NZ_JAKQYH010000003.1:0-15975 GCF_022343545.1 Streptomyces arenae | reverse complement strand
CGCCCCCACCTTCAGCACCAGCACCAGCACCAGCACCCAACACCACACCCACACCCGCACCCGCACCCGCACCCAGCGCCACACCTACACCCGCCTCCACACCCACTCCCGCACCCACCTCACAGCCCGCACCCGCCTCCACCCCCACTCCCGCAGCCGCCGACGGTGGTTCCGCCCCGCCGGGGCCACCCGCACCCGACCACGAAACTGTCACGGGTGGTGCGGGTGGGAACACGGGGGCCGACGGCGAAGCCGAGGCCGAGGCCGTCCGTCACCTCACCGGCCTCACCGGCGTCACCCCCGTCACCGACGCCCTGGCCGCCCGCCTCGGCACCCTCGTCAAGCTCGGCCGGGGCACCGCAGGCCTCGCGGACGTGGTGCTGGAGGGCCCCCCGGGCAGCGGCCGCCGAGCCGTGGCCGCCGCGTACGGCAGAGCGCTGGCCGAGCTCGGCATCGTCGCCTCCGGCGCGCTCACGCACGTACCGCTGTCGGCCGTCCCGGCCCGCTGGCCCACGCAGCCGCACACCTATCTCACGGACGTCTTCCGGCGCGCGGCAGGCGGCCTGCTCACGGTGGCGGCGGACCCCGCCTTCTGGTCCCGGCCGGAGACCGAACGGCGCCCGGTCCTCGACGCGCTGACCGCGCGGGCCGCGGCCCGCGGCCCGCGCGGCGCGGTGCTGGTGCTCTGCGGCGGCGCCCACCGCCTGATGGAACTGCTGCGCACCCGTACCGACCTGGCCGGTACGTTCGCCGAGTACCTCCGGCTGCCCGCCTGGACCGGCGCGGGCCTCGCGGAGCTGACCCGGCGGCGGCTCACCGCCCACGGCTTCGAGGTGTCCGACGACGTCCTCGCGGCGCTCGCCGCCCAGGACCCGTCGTACGGCGCGTACGGCGCCCACCGGCTGGCGGACCGGATCGCGGCACGCGCGGGCGCCCCCACGCTGGCCCTCGCCGACCTGATCGGCGAACTCCCGGCGGCGGAGGCGCTGGTGGCCGGCTGAGGGGCCGCAGGGACAGAAAATCACGGCCGGTGGGGCAGCGAGTCCCGCATCCGGCCCCAGGCGGGCGCCACCCCGGACCACCATCACGAACGACGACCTCCACGTCCCCGGCACGAGAGGAGCGGCCATGGCCGCCAACACGAGTACATCGGTAGACACTTCGGGCATGCGGACCGCCCAGGGCAGCTTCCAGACCGCCCTGGACGAGGTCAACAACACGTACACCCAGATGCAGAGCCAGATCGAGGCGCTGCGCTCCAGCTGGACCGGCGACGCCTCCAGCACCTTCCAGAGCGCCATGGACACCTGGCTCACCGACTTCGGCACGGTGAAGCAGCAGTTGGAGCTGATGCTTCAGAAGCTCCAGGCCAACACCGGCAGTTACGACACCACGCACCAGCACACCACGGACGCGGCCACCCAGCTGCACAAGAGCATGTCCACCCCACTGCCCGGTTTCTGACCCCCCGCCCACCGCACACACGAGGAGCGATCCATGCCTACGTACACCGTCAACATGAACCAGGTCGAGTACGTGGTCGGTGAGATGACCGCGATCAGTGGGAAGATCCAGTCGGCGCTGACCGACCTGGACGACAGCGCCAAGGTGCACCTGAGCGAGTGGACCAGCGACGCGCGCGCGACCTATGACGTCGCCAAGGCCAAGTGGGACGCGGCCGCCGCCGACATGGTGACCCAGGCCCAGAACGCCACCAACGCCCTCGGCCAGATCAACGAGTCCTACTACGCGGGAGAGCGGCACGGCGTGAATCTCTGGGAGCAGTGAGATGGCGAGGACGGACGCCGACAGCGACCACGGCAGCAGCGATCCGAACGTCAACAACAACGACTACGGCGACACCGGCAGCGGCAACAGCAACGGTTCGGGCGACCACCACTACCACGGCGGCACGGACGTCCTGCACGTCCCCGGGATCCTCTCCGACCTGCACCCCTTCGTGCCCCCTCCGGTGCCCGGCGGCGACGGCCACAACGGGACCTCGGTCAGCACACCGTCGCTCGACCTGTTCGCCGGCAACATCGACCTGCTGATCCAGCCGGTGCGCGACGTCGCCACCGGTCTGAGCGATGTCGCCGTCGCACCGGGCGCCTTCTACCACGCCAACAAGATGCGGACCACCGTGAACGGTGCGAACGCCGACGACGGACTCAAGAAGAGCTACGGCGACGCCCTCTCGGCCCTGGTCCGGGGCCTGACGGACCTGCGGGACGGCGTCCGGGGGCTGAGCCGGAAGTACGCCACGACCGAGGACGCCAACAGCATGACGGCCCAGGACCTCGCGGACGCCTTCACGACGACCACCGCCGACTTCAACACGATGATGACGTCCAACGGCGGCAGCGGCATGACCACCACCACGAGCAGCGGCAGTACCGGCAACGGCAACACCGGTAACGGCAACTCGAACCCCACCACTTAGACGCGCTCCGCGGGAGGGCGAACGTGCCGGACTACAACAGCGGCGGCTTCCACCAGGGCGAGGACGGGACGATCTTCGGGAATCCCGACGGTTCGTCCACCGGAAGCGTCACGGACTACGACAACTGGGACTGGAAGCAGATCAAGGCCGCCGTCTACGGCATGTCGTCCGGAGTCTCCACCGACGCCAACCTGGCCCACGCCCGCGCCATCGCCGACCCGCAGTCGCTGCTGGACGCGGCCAACGCCTTCTTCCACGTCCAGCGGATCCTGGAGGGCGTCACCAAGAGCCTGGTCGACCAGGCCAAGGCGCTGGCCGGCGACAACGGTCCATGGGGCGGCACCGCAGCCGACTCGTTCCTCGACATGATGACCAACTTCTCCCGGCAGGTGAAGGCGAACGCCGACGTCCTGTCCGGGGGTTCGACCGGCGACCACTCGGTGCCGCACCAGCTCGCCAACAACGCGATCGCCTTCCAGAGTGCGCAGAACAAGCTCGCGGAGATCGACAGCTGGTATGCCGACCAGGCCGTCGCGATGGGCGTCACGCCGATGTCCGACGGACTGATCCCGATCAGCCAGAAACCCGAACTGGTCGCGATGATGACCGACGACATGCGGGCCGTGCTCAAGAGTCTGGCCCACTCCTACCAGGTCACCACCGACGCCATCGTGAACCCGACCCCGGTGACCTCGCCGACCGGCGACCCGAACGACTCCGGCGGCGACAACGGCCTGCCGGACCCGAACGAGGGCCTGGACAGCAACCTGGGCGGCGGGCCCGACAGCGGGATCGGCGGCCTCGGCGACACCGGGAACCTGTCGGACCTCTCCGGCTACCCCGACACCGGCCTCGGCACGGGTCTGGACAGCGGGCTCGGCACCGGCGACGGCATCGGTGACGTCGGGGACCTGGCCGGTCTGGACGGCTCCGGCGACCCGACCGCCTACCCCGGCGACCTCGGCCTGGACGGCTCAGGCCTCGGCGACACCGGAGGCCTCGGCGACCTGGGCGGTCTCGGTGACCTGGGTGATCTGGGCAGCCTCGACCCGTCGGCCATCGACAGCGCGCTGAACCCGCTCTCCTTCCCCGGCCTCGGCAGCCTCGCCGGACTGGGCAGCGGCGGTCTCGGGGCCGACGGGGAGAGCTCGCTGGGCGGACTGTCCACGGCGGACCCCACCGCCTTCGGCGACACCGGGCTCGACGACGGCCTGGGTGACGGCCTCACGGACGGCCTGGACGGCGGCCTCACCGACGCTCTGGCCTCCGACGCCGTCGCGCCGTCGCAGCTGGCGACGTCCTCCGGGATGCCGTACATGCCGGGGATGGGCGGTACGGGGGCGAACGGCGCCGGTGCCACCTCCGAGCCCACGGACGCCTCGGGGCTGCTCGACTCCAGCGCGGACCCCTGGGAGGGCGAGGAGGCCCCCGGCGACGAGGTCGGCTCGGAACTGGGCGCGGCGGCCGGCGGCGAGGGCCTCGGCACGGCCGGAATGCCGTACCTGCCGGCCATGGGCGGTATGGGCGGCGCCTCCGGCACGGGCCGGGACGGCGCCGGCGAACGCACCGACGCCTCCGGGCTGCTCGACGGGAGCGCGGAGCCCTGGGACGGTGCGGAGGAGTCCGGCGAGGACGAGGCCGGCTCGCCGGCCGGGGCTCTGCCCGGAGTGCCGTACCTGCCCGGCTTCGGCACCACCACGGCCCCCGGGACCGGCACCGCCACGAACAGCCGCCGCACGTCCACCGCCGAGAACGCCGAGAACGCCGAGACCGCCGCCGACCCCGAGTCCCCCGCGACCGCCGGAACCGCCGAGACCGCCGCGATTGCCGAGACCGCCGGAACCACCGGAACCGCCGGAACCGCCGGAACCGCCGGAACCGCCGGAACCGCCGCGACCGCCGCGACCGCCGGCGGAAGCGGCGCCGCCGAGCCGTCCGCGGACGTCACCGCCCCGGCGACCACGGCCGCCACTGCCCCGACCGCGGCGGCCACCCCCGCGGCCCCGGCCGCCCTCGGGTCCGACGGACTGTCGGTTCCCGCGGCCCCCGGCAGCGACAACAGCGAGGACGGCGCCGAGGACTTCTCCGCGTGGGAGGCGGCCGGGGCCGGCGCGGGCGCGTTCGTCCCCCTGCTGTGGGCGCTGGGCGGTGACCGCGAGCGTGAGGCGGACCCCGAGCAGGCCGAGTCCGCCGAACCGCGCACCACCTGGCAGCCGGACCGCACCGCCGCCGCGGCCCCGGCCGGTACCGGCACCGCCGTCCTCGGCGAGGCGATGTGCGGCGACGGCGGCCCCGAGCCGGAGGAACCCGGGGAACCGGAGGCGGCGGAGGAGCCGGCCGAGGAACCGGCCGCCCGCGGCATCGCGGACCTGCTGGTCCAGCACCAGAGCACCTGGGGCGCCGTCCCCGGCGACTCCACCGCCACCCTCTGACCCGGCCCGAGAGGAGACGAGTCCCGTGCCCAGTCCGTACGACCAGCAGATCGAGGATCTGCTGGAGCAGTACCGCCGCCAGCGTGACGAGGCCGCCGAGACCCGGCGCCGGATCAACGAGACGACGGCGACCGTGACCGCCCCGCGGCAGACGGTGAAGATCACCGTCGGTGCCCAGGGGGAGGTCACCGCCATCGAGTTCCCCACCGGCGCCTACCGCCGGATGGCCCCCAAGGAGCTGGCCGACGTGCTGCTCACCACCCTGCGGCAGGCCAGGGCCGAGGCACTGGAAGGAGTCGCGGGCGTGCTCGCGGAGCAGTTGCC
This sequence comes from Streptomyces arenae, assembly GCF_022343545.1. NCBI lineage: Bacteria > Bacillati > Actinomycetota > Actinomycetes > Kitasatosporales > Streptomycetaceae > Streptomyces > Streptomyces arenae. The sequence continues at coordinate 10,776 of NZ_JAKQYH010000003.1, read as the reverse complement.
ACCCGGGGTGACCGTACCCGACCTGCTCCAGGGCCGGGTCGACCCGGCCGCCGTACTGCCCGAGGACCCGGCGATGCCGGACTCCGTACGCGACTACGTCGACCACGGCTTCCGGGGAGCGACCCATGAGTGACGGCACCTTCTCCGTCGACACCGCCCGGCTCAGCCAGTCCGCGCCGCAGATGCAGGAGCTGGCCGCGCGGATCCGGTCCGTCGCCACCAAGCTCGACGGCCGGCTGGAGGCGCTCGGCGCCTGCTGGGGCGACGACGAGAGCGGCCGGCAGTTCCTGGAGCAGTACGCGGAGCCCAAACGGCAGCTCAGCGAGGGCATCACGGGCGCCGGCCACGTGCTGGACAGCACGGTCGACGGCATCCGCACCATGGCCAAGGGGTTCGCCCGCACCGAGGAGGCGAACGTGGAGGCGCTGCGCGCCGTCACGCCGACGACGGACTCCGCGACGACGGGCGGCCACGGCTCCTCGGCGCACGGCAGCCGGCGGTGAACCGCGCGACATGAGCGTCGAGATGCCCCCCGAGCTGGCCTGGGTCGCCCGGCTCGCGGTCGGTCAGGCCTGGCCCAAGGGCAACGAGGACAACCTGCACGCCCTCGGCCAGGCGTGGAACGATGCCGCGCAGGAACTCAAAGGCCTGAGCGGGCAGATCGGCGCGTCCGGTAACAGCGTCCTGGAGAGCGTGGGCGGCCAGGTCGCCGACGAGTTCCGGGACTTCGTCACCCAACTGGAGTCCAGCCTCCCGGAGATGGCGGAGTCCGCGGGTCAGCTGGGCAAGCTCGGCAAGCACACCGCGGTCCAGGTCGAGTACTCCAAGTACATGATCCTCGGCCAGCTCATCCTGCTGGCCGCGCAGATCGCGGAATGGATCTTCTTCGCGCCCGAGGTCATCCCGCTCGCCATCACGGCGGCCCGGGTCGCCGTGAAGATGATCCTGCGCCGGCTGCTCATCTCGGTCGCGACCGGTGTCGCCATGAACGTGGGCCTCGACGTCGCCGTCCAGACCATCCAGTTCCTCAAGGGCGACCGTACCGAGTGGTCCACCGACAACACCGTCTCGGCCGTGGTGTCCGGCGCGATCGGCGGGGCCGTGGGCGGTCTCTTCTTCGGCGTCGGCGGCGTCCTCGCGCCGAAGTTCGCGCACACGCTGCTGGGCAAGGGCGTCCTCGGCGCGGCCACCGGCATCGGCACCTCCGGGATCATGTACGGCATCTACCACAGCGGGCAGGACGAGTTCGGCACGTCCATCAGCGCGGGGGCGCTGGGCGCGCTCGGCGGCGGGGGCAAGCGGCGGTTCGGCGGCAAGGGTGACTCGGTCAAGGTGGACCCCGTGCACGTGAACGTGCCGGACGCGCTCACGTTCGGCCTGTCCGACCTGCCCGCCCTGGTCTCGGCGGAGAAGCCGGAGCTGTCCGGCACGGACACCTTCAAGGAGGCGACCGGCAGCACGACCTCGGCCGTCACGAACGGGACCGGGCACACGACAGGTTCCGGGACCACGACCAACCGGGGCACCACCGCCGCCACCGCCACCGGCACCGGCACCGGCACAGCCACCCGCACCACCGGGGCGGGGAACGGTGCCTCCGGTACCGGGAACTCCGCCGTCGTGCACGAGGCGGCCCACGCCATGTCCGCTCCCGGCACAGCCGAGCACGAGACCGGGCTGCCGGGATTCACGACCACCATCGCCACCGCGTCGAACCCGGCGACGTCCACCGCCGGCGCCTCGTCCGCCCACCGCGCGGCCACGGCAGCCACCACGCCGGCACCGGCCCGCGTCACGACGGGCGTCGGTGGCACCGCCGTGGCCGGAACCACGGCCGCGAGCGTGAGCCGCCCCACGACCACCGGCGGTCCCGGTACGACGACCGCCACCGCCACCGCCGGCCCCGCACGCCCGTCCACGGTGAGCACGGACCCGGCGAGCCCGGGCACCGACCGCGGCACCGCCGCCACCGGCCCGGCGTCGTCCGTCCGTACGCAATCCGGCACGCCGGCAGCTGCCGGCACGCACCCGCGGACCGGACCGGAATCCGCCGGGCCGACGGAGTCCACCGCGAGCGTCACGGAGACCGGCGCCGAAGCGCGGACCACCACCCACGAGACCCGCACCACGGCCGGGCCCAATACCGACGAGACCCACACCGAACCCGGGACCACCGCCCACGAGACCCGCGCCCAAGCCGGGACCACCGCCCACGAGACCGGCACCGAGACCGGGACCGGGGCCGCCGTCCACGAGAGCGCCGCCGCCGTCCACGAGAGCGCCGCCGCGGCGGAGCCGGATCCCGGTCCGCCGCCCGGCGGGCGCCCCGCCGGATCGGTCCCGCCCCCTCGGATGAGGCTCGACCGCACGCCGCGCATCGTGGTCCGGTCCGCTTTCGAGGCCCGTCGCTTCACGTTCCGCGGCGAGGGGGTCACCGACCTGACCGTCAAGGTGGCGTTCCGCGACGGCGGCCGGGGGCACGACACGGATGCCGTCTGGGCCAAGGTGACGGCCGGCGTCGAGACGTACCTCAACGACCCGGGGTACCACCTGCCCGGTGAGGACCACACTCCCGGTGCCGGTGACCGGCTGCATGTCACCGTGGTGCGGGCGAGGCCCGGTGAGGAGGCGCACCTGACGGTCGATCTCGTCGACGCCGACGGGGTCATGGACCAGCGCAGGTGGCGGGCGAACGCGGAACCCGCCGAGTTCGCCCACGAGCTGACGCATCAGGTGTTCAACCTGCGTGACGAGTACCGCGACGCGGCCGTTCCGCACCGCCCCCATGTCGAGGGCAGTCTGCTGGGCGACTTCCACACCGCCTCGCCCGACGGGCTCAGCCGAGGTGGTCTGCGCGAGCGCCATCTGCAGCTGATCTCCGCTGTCGTCGGCGACCTCCACCGCGAGGGGCCGGGTCTCGCGCACGACGTCGAGTGGGAGCAGGCGCGCCTCGCGGCGACGGTCCACAAGCGCAGTCACACCTGGGTCGACCCGGTCTCCGATCCGTCGCGCTACGAGCCGCTCGACGGCTCCGGGCAGAAGGCGCCGGCGGTCACGGACCCGCGCACCACGACCCAGGCGGATCTCACCAGTGCGCTCAACGCGGCGATGAACAGAATGCGCCGGCAGCAGGACTCCGACGACTCGGATCGGGAGGAGGAAGAGGAGTGGAGCGAGGCGGAGAGCGACACGTCGGGCCCCCGCCGGGCCACCGCTCTCCCGGGACCGTACCGGTGGACAGCACCGGCTCCCGCCCCCCACCTGGCGCAGCACGGCAACGGAGCGGGGACGAGCGCCCAGGGACACAGCCCGGACCGTCCGGGAACACCGGAGTCCGCGGAGCATCAGGAGCACACCGATGCAGCCGGACACCAGGAGGACACGGCGGAGGCACCCGTTCCCTCCCCGGACGTTCCCCTGCTGGAGTCGTTGCCGTCCGGGCCGTTCGAGGCACCCACGCTGTGGGGAGACGAACCCTTCGTCTTCTTCGGTCTGACCGTCCGGGAGCGCGGGTCCGAGCAGACGATCAGTACGGCCCCGATGGCGTACTCCCACGAGGACACGGCAGCGGATCTCCCGATGGATCTCGGGCAGGGCCATTGGCCGCAGTCGGGTTACCGGAATGCCGCGTACAAGGCCATGGCGCGTGCGGCCGGGCACCGGCTCGGTCTGATCACCGACCGGGCGGAGCAGATCGTCCGCACGAAGGAACCGGGCGATCCGGAACGAGTGCGTGCCGAACGTCTGCTGAGGACGGAGGCGTCGCTGAAGCAGGGCCGCTGGCTGCCCGAGTACCGCAGTGAGTTCCTGCGTGTGCAGATGCTGATGACGCAGGACGGCTTCCTGGACAACCTGCCGCGGGAGCTGGTCGTGAACGAGCACTGGGGCGAGCGGTCCCCGGCCGACGCCGACGTGGTGACGTCGTACGCCCTGGTCCCGCCGACCGATCCGTCGGGACCGATCGGCGGTTCGCTGCACGGGCCGGGCGGTGTGTCGGAGCGCTTCCACTCCTGGCTGAACAGGAACGGCGGCGACAGCGACTGGCTCGCGGAATGGGCCTCCGGCCAGTCGTCCGGCTCCAACACCTCCCCGGCGCTGCGCTTCAAGGTGATGCTGAACCACTTCCGTCCGGCGCAGCATCCCGGCGGCTTCTACATGCCCCGCCTCGACGGCCCGGGAGTCAAGGACAGCGATGCCCCGTACCCGGGTCACCCGCACGCCATGCCGGTGCTGAACTTCGACCCGACGTACGTGCGGAGCATGGTGGCCCAGCACGTCTTCACCCACGAGATCCTGACCCGGGTGAAGATGCCGAACGTGGACCCGGAGCGGGGCGTCGTCCAACTGCTGCGCCTGGACAAGCGATCCGTGGTGGACGAAGCCAACGAGGACCGCACCCCGGACATCGGCGCCCGGATCGAGCTGCGTCGCGGGCCCGCGGATTCGTACAGCCTGCTGAAGCCGTACAAGGACCAGACCAAGACCGATCACGGGCTGGGTGCGTTCTGGGTCACCTCGCAGGAGATTCCGCTGCACCAGGTCTTCGGAACGTACTTGCAGAGCAGAGCGAAGATCCCAGGGGAGCCGGAACACACCCTCTTCCTGTACGAGCACGAGAACGAGTTCCTCGCGATGTCCGACGGCGTGAAGGCCGTGTTCCACCGAACGGACATCCCCCCCGTGCTACAGGTGGACCGAGAGGCGTCCGCTCCGCACCCCGACGAGTTCACCCCCCGCGCCCCCGTGAACCGCGGATCCGGCGAGGGTTCGGGGAACGAGTCCCCGCAGGTGGTGGATCCGGCCGAGGCCCGGTCCCGGTACGGCATGCCCACGGCCAACTTCCTTAAGTTCCAGGACATCGCGGCTGCCCGCAACCTCCGGATCGACGTCCGCCCGACCAACCCCACGGCCGCCCACTGGCTCGAAGAGGGGAAGCTGCCCAAGCCCAAGGAGATCAAGGCGAAGTCCATCAGCGACCTGGACACCAGGCTGGGCGCCAAGGACGAACACCGTGGTCTGATCGGCTACTTCGAGCCGGTGCTGCCCGAACGCGGCGACCTCGACGAACCCACGTGGAACCGGCTCGAAGCGCGGTACGCGCAGCGCGCCGAGGAGTTCAGGGCCCTCGCCCCCGCCATGGAACGGCTCAGCGCCGAAGGCCGGTTCAAGGTCGAGGACGGCCTGGTGTTCGGCCGGGACGACAAGGGCGAGTGGCAGCCGATGACCGGCGACCACGACATGTTCTCCATCAGCACGCCGGGCGGCACCCTGCTGAAGGGCGAGCCGTACGACGACGTCGTCACCACCATGATGGCCAACGACATGGCGGTCATGCACGGCGCGCACCTGCACTGGGAGCCGGAGTCGCCCTTCAGCAAGGGCATCTTCAGCAAGATCGTGGCGTCTCACCAGGAGGGCGGCGAGCATCTCCTGCGCTTCCGCCCCGGTCTGAACAACGCCGAGCTCGTGTACGCGCCCGCCGAGTTCCGCTTCACGGTCCCGGATCCGGAGCCGCACCCGGCACCGTCCGAAACACCGACCGACCACCCCGAACCCCTCACCCGCGCCAGCTCGTCGGTGCAGCCCCCGCGAGCGGAACCGGAACCCCTTTTGACGGTTCCGCTCGTGGAGCCCGGCAAGACGAACGGGAACGGCACCGGGTCCGCCGAGCCCGAGCCATCGGCCCCGAAGCCCGAACCGGCGGCCGCCGAACCCGAACCGGCGGCCGCGAAACACGAACCGGTGGCCACCGAGCCCGAACCGTCCGCCGCGAAACACGAACCGGTGGCCGTTAAACACGAGTCGGCGGCCGTCGAGCCCGAGCGCGGCTCCGAGGCTCCGCGTTCGCCTGACGACGACCCGGACCGGGCCGGCGATGCCGGTCGGGGTGACGCCCCCACCACCGTGGACCACCCCGCGCCGGCCCCCGAGCCGTCCGGACCGCCCGCCGAGCTGGGCGGCCGGCACCAGCGGTCGCTGGCCGGCATCCGGATCACCGACGCCCCCGGCCCCGAGGAGCTGCGCGCTCAGGTCCTGGCGACCCTGCCCCCCGCGCACCGCACCGACCGCCAGGTCGTCCAGAAGCTGGACGCGGAGTTCGACCCGGCCAACTTCCGCGCCCGGCACGAGCAGATGGTCAACGGTGGCTGGCGTTTCCAGCTCCGGGTGGCCGGCGCCCCGCACGACGTCGTGCTCACGGCCCGTCCCGACCGCTGGCGCCTGCGCGCCGATCAGGCGACGGCCGAGGAGAGGCAGGGCAAGGACTTCGAGCGGTCCGCCGAGGCCGAACGCACGGTCGCGCCGCAGAAGACCTCGCTCACCACCTCGGAGGCCGGCCTGGACCTGGCCCCGACGGTGATCCGCCCGGACGGTTCCGGCGGGGACCGGATAGCCCTGATCACCCCTTCGCTCAAGGCGGGAGGCGCCACCCACGCGACCGACACCTCGGTGAAGACGGGCGTCGAGACGGGCACCAAGACCTCACTCACCGGCCCCACGGACACCTACGTCTCCCGCTTCCGTTACGAGGCGGCCGTCCTCGGCCCCGACGGCACCCCGCTCACCCGGCCCGCCGGCGGGCGCACCGTCGCCGCCGACGTGACCGCGGAGATCACCCGGCCGGAGCCGGCCCCGGCGGACGGCCACGCCGCCGGCTGGCACGGCTGGGAGAGCGACCGCACCGCCCCCGCGGCGGGCCGTCCGCTCGACGTCACCGGCCTGCACGCGCTGCACGACGACGTCTTCCGTCATTTTCCGCGCGAGGCCCGCCCCGACGGCACCGCCCACAACGACATCCTGGAGTTCCTGTCCCCGAAGAACGTCGTCAACGGTTTTGAACACGCCGCCGGCTGGGGGCTGACCTCCAAGCGGCTCGATCTCACCGGCGGCGGCCACGCCTGGCTCCGGCTCACCCTGGAGCCCGGGGCGTCGGTGCGCGAGGGAACGGTCGCGGACAAGGACACCGTCACCAGCAAGGAGACCGGCGAGCACGCCACGGGCCGTACCGACACCTCCGGCTGGGGCCTCGGCCTGAACGGCGGCGGCTCGCGGCGGATGTGGCAGAGCGCCACGACGGACGAGTCCTCCTGGCTGACGGTCACCGGCGGCTACTCCTACGCGTACAGCCAGGCCCACCAGGAGAAGGGCAAGCAGACCTTCTCGCTGGAGCGCAGTCTGGAGCACGCGGGCACCGGTGACCTGGTCAGCACCGCCGTCCGGTTCCGGGTGGAGGTGCTGCGGGAGCGGCTGTCCCCGGGCACGGACGGCCTGCACGCGGTCCGTACGGCCCCCGACCCCGCGCCCGCGCCCGGCGAGGCGCCGCGCGACCGCGAGAACCCGCCCGTCCCCCACACCGGCGTGGTCCTCCGCGTCCGCCACCACCCGCCCGCACCCCCCACCGACCCGCACACTCCCACCGACCCGCACACCTCCACCGACCCGCACACCTCCACCGACCCGCACACCCACACGGCCGACACCCCCACCACCGATGCCGCCACCACCGATGCTCCTGCTCCCGCCTCCGCCACCCACGTCCCCGGCGATCTCAACTCCCTCCTGACCGCCCAGCGCACCGCCTTCGTCGACGTGCCCGGCTCCCGGGAGCTGGAGCGGCACATCACCGAGCGGCTGCACGAACTGGCTCCCGGAGTCCTGCCACCACCCGGCGGCACGGCGGGCCGGGTCACCCCGCAGGCCATGGAGAACCAGCGCCTGCTGCGCGAACGCGTCTCCCGGTCCGGGCTGCGCGCCGACGGCGGACAGCTCCTCGACGGCACCTTCCGGCTCACCCTGGACGCCTCCCATCTGCCGGGGCTGCCCGGTCGTACGTACGAGGTGGTGGTCCGGGCCGACACCGGGACGGGCCGCCACGACGGGGCGGCGGCGGGAACCGCGAAGAACACGGTGGCCCGGGGCCACGCCACCGACAAGGGCGTGACCCGGGGCGGCAAGCACACCCTCGGTGTCAGCGGCAACCTGCGCAGGGCCCTGAACCCGCCCGACACCGTACGGGCGTTCGGGAACGCCGGACTCGACGGCACGTACGGGCCGTCCCGGGGGACCGTGGCGTCCAGCGAGACGCAGGCCAAGCGGACGTTCCAGCACAAGGGGCCGGCCGACGCGTTCAGTTACCCGGTGACGTACCGCGTCCTGGTCGCCCCGCACCGGGACGGTGCCCCGCCGAGCACCCTGCCCGCCGCCCACCCGGCCGCCGGCCGGGGCCCGGACACGGTGCACGAGGTGCTCCCCGCGCCCGGCGAACGCCTGCGGGTCGAGGTGCGCCGCCCGGAGCGGTCCGCCACCGCGCCACCCCATCTGTGGCGGCCCGCCCGGCTGCCCCAGCTGCACGCCGTCACGCGGGTCGCCGACGAGGCAGGGCTCCGGGACCAGGCGCGCACCGCGCTGGAGCAGGCGTACCGGTCCCGTGAGCCGGGCACCGTGGAACCGTCACCCGGCCCGCCGCTGGACGAGGCCGTGGCGGCGCTGGCCGGCCACGCCCAGCTGCCCGGTCTGGTCTCCGCCTCGCACGCCGGCTGGGCCAACACGCTCGACCGGCACGTCGGCGACGGCCGGGCCCCCGACACCGTGGGCCTGTCGGTGCGCACCCGGCTGATCGACCTGACCTACGAGGAGACCCTGTCCGGGGACAGCACGCTGGAGCTGGAGCTCAAGGCGAGCGGCGCCACCACCCTCGCCGACCAGACGTCGCTGTCCGTCAAGGGCAACCTCGGCCCGGACCTCGGCCTGTTCCCCGAGACCGCGACCGGCGCGCTGACCACCGGCTTCCAGGTGCGCGGCGGCGGCAAGATCAAGGTCGGCGGCCAGTGGGACACCGTCGACACCTTCAAGCAGCAGACCAGTACCACCCGCAGGGTCGGCCACACCGGCACCTGGCACGTCTACCGGGCGACAGCCGAGCTGAGCGTCGCCGGACGCCTCACCGACGCCTCCGGCGCCTCGCACACGGGCCGCCCGGTCCGCCGCGACCACGACGTCTACGTCCTCCTCTCCGACGAGGACGTGACCCGCCTGCACACCGCGACGGCCCCGCACCCCGCACCCCCGGAGCTCCGCGCCACCCTCCTGGACCAGGGGGTCTCGGGCGGCGCCCTGGTGGAACTCCCCGGCACCGACGCCGTTCTGCGCGAGATCGACCAGCAGTTGCGCGGACCGAACGACGACGTCGTCCCGGTGGCCGCCCTCCCGTTCGCCGACACCTACGCACCGGACAGCCTCGCCGCCCGCTACGACGAGCTCGTCGGACCCGGCGTCCTGGACCGGCACGTCGAGGTGACGCGCGCCGGGCGGGTCGTCACCGAGGTGCTCGTACGCGCGACCACCGACGGCTGGCACGACGACGGCTCCCGCTCCGAGCGCCCTCTCACCCGTGACGTCACCGCCGCCCACACCGTCAAGGGCAAGGCCGGCGCCAAGGGCACGTTCGGCGGCGACGGCAACCTGCGGGCCTCCGTGCGCCCCCCGGTGGCCCACTTCAACTCGGCCTCCCTCACCCCCACCGGCGCCCTCGAAGGCGGCCGGGGCAGCACCGCCGAGTCCGGCGTGACCACCACCGTCGGCCACAAGACCTCCGGGTACGGCGACACGAGCGCCCGTTTCACCGCCGACCTGCGGTACGAGGTGACGGTCACCCGGCGCACCGAGACCGGCCGCTTCGTGCACCTGCCGAAGGAGCCGGCGGCCGTGGGCCCGGAGCGGGCCACGGCGTGGGTGCCGGAGTCCCTCACCGAGGACGCGACCGCCGCACCCCGTCCCGGCGCCCCGCACGTCCTCGACGACCCCGCACATCCGGCCGCCCCCCTGGCCGACCACCCCTTCGACCTCGAACTCGGCCGCCTCCGCGACCCCGCCCGGTACGCCGCCTGGCAGGATGCCCTGCGCGGGGCACACGACGTGGTCGGCTTCGACAACACCAAAGCCCTGCACGACACCGCCKTCCAGGTCCAGGCCACCCCGCGCCGCTGGGGTGACGGCGTACTGGGCCGGACCGGCGCCTACTACTCCTGGGCGCTCGCACAGAGCGCCGACGCGGCCGGCCGGGCGGCCCACACCCTGCTGCCCGCGCACCTGACCGACACGGTCTCCCGTTTCCTGGCCACCTTCACCGCCGACCCCCGGCTCGGACCCGGCCACGACCTCAGCCAGGAGCAACGCCTGTCGTTGGAGGAGCAGTTCGCGATCCGGCAGATGTTCTCCGGCCAGTCGCTCCCCGCCCTCTTCCACCAACTGGGCGGCTCGGACCGCCCGTACCGGGTACCGGGCACCTCCCTCGCCGTGTCGATGGAGGCCATCGGCCCCGCCGAGGAACTCGCCCACAGCGCCGCCGCCGCCGCCGAAGTCTCGGTCGCCGTCAAGGACGAATCGACCACAGCCGCCACCAACTCCTACAACTGGACGGTCACACCAGCCGACTTCGCGGTCCTCACCGAGGACCCGGTCCTCACCGTCCCCCTCGCCACCACCCGCCTCACCCGCGACCAGACCTACGACTCCACGCGCCCGGTCACCCGCGCGCCCGGCACCCCGAGCCGCCCCACCCCCGACGCGACCCTCCCGCACGCCGTTCCCCCCACCGACCCGGGCAAGGCCGAACTCACCGGCCCGGCCTCCCTGATGCGCCAGCCCGTCCGCATCACCCTCCACCCCCACGACGACACCGGCCCCTACGGCACCCCCCGCTCCCTGACCGGCCACCTCTTCCACTGGACCACCACCCCCACAACCAAGGACCACCCCACCTCAGCCGCTCCGGAAACG
>NZ_JAKQYH010000015.1:0-15999 GCF_022343545.1 Streptomyces arenae | reverse complement strand
CGCCCCCTCCACCACTCCCACCACCTGCCCTGCCGCCACCTCCTCCCCCTTCCGCACCGTCGCCCGCACCGGCTCGTACGTCGTGCGCAGGTCCGTGCCCGCCAGCTCCACCGCCACCACACCCCGTCCCGCCACCCGCCCCGCGTAGGAGACCCGGCCGGCCGTCACCGCCCGTACCGGCTCGCCGGGCGCCGCGCCCAGATCGACTCCCCGGTGCCCGGGCCCGTACACCGACGCCGGGGGCTCCCAGCCGCGCAGGACCGGCGGTCGTACCCCCACCGGCCACGCACGGGCGACCGCCGGAACCGAAACCGGCGCCGGCGCCCCGACATCCGCCCGCGCCACAGCCGCCGCCACCGCCAGGACCAGCGGCAACACCGTCACCGCCCACATCCGCCACCTCGTTCGTCGCATGCCGACACCGTCCCGCAGCCACGCCGATCATGGCCGGTACCTGTGGACCACTCCCCGGTTGTGGACAGCGGCGTCACCCGACACCCCGCCGGTCCCGTACACTTCTTCTGGCGATCCGGGCCACCGGGTCGACTTCGCACGCCCCGACATCAGGCCCTCACAGGCTGGTGTCAGCGCTTCTCGGTCCTTCGCGGCACAGCGCACACGGGCGTCAGGCGCGGGAGCCGTCCGGCCCCCGCGGCACAACCGAGAAATTCAAGGAGATACGGCCATGGCCGTCGTCACGATGCGGGAGCTGCTGGAGAGCGGCGTCCACTTCGGTCACCAGACCCGTCGCTGGAACCCGAAGATGAAGCGCTTCATCTTCACCGAGCGCAACGGCATCTACATCATCGACCTGCTCCAGTCGCTGTCGTACATCGACCGCGCCTACGAGTTCGTCAAGGAGACCGTCGCCCACGGCGGCACGGTCATGTTCGTCGGCACGAAGAAGCAGGCGCAGGAGGCCATCGCCGAGCAGGCCACCCGCGTCGGCATGCCCTACGTCAACCAGCGCTGGCTGGGCGGCATGCTCACCAACTTCTCCACCGTCTACAAGCGTCTGCAGCGCCTCAAGGAGCTCGAGCAGATCGACTTCGAGGACGTCGCCGCGTCCGGTCTGACCAAGAAGGAGCTTCTCGTGCTCTCGCGCGAGAAGGCCAAGCTGGAGAAGACCCTCGGCGGTATCCGCGAGATGCAGAAGGTGCCCAGCGCCGTCTGGATCGTGGACACCAAGAAGGAGCACATCGCCGTTGGTGAGGCCCGGAAGCTGAACATCCCGGTCGTCGCGATCCTCGACACCAACTGCGACCCCGACGAGGTCGACTACAAGATCCCCGGCAACGACGACGCGATCCGCTCCGTCACCCTGCTGACCCGCGTGATCGCCGACGCGGTCGCCGAGGGTCTCATCTCCCGCTCCCGTGTCGCCACCGGCGACAAGGGCGAGAAGGCCGCGGGCGAGCCGCTGGCCGAGTGGGAGCGCGACCTGCTCGAGGGCGAGAAGAAGGCCGACGAGGCCGAGAAGCCCGCCGAGGCTCCGGCCGCCGAGGCCCCGGCCGCTGAGGCGCCCGCCGCCGAGGCTCCGGCCGCCGAGACCGCCGAGGCTCCGGCCGCGGACGCCGAGCAGGCCTGACCCGTCAGCGTCGACGGCGGGGGCACCGGCCTCCCGGACGCCCCCGCCGTTCACCCATAGGTTCGCGGTCGACACCTACCTGTAGATCGTGGATCGGGCAGATCTCCCGACTTCGAGAAAGACTTAACGACTCATGGCGAACTACACCGCCGCTGACGTCAAGAAGCTCCGCGAGCTCACCGGCGCCGGCATGATGGACTGCAAGAAGGCGCTGGACGAGGCCGAGGGCAGCGTCGACAAGGCCGTCGAGGCGCTCCGCATCAAGGGCCAGAAGGGCGTCGCCAAGCGCGAGGGCCGCTCCGCCGAGAACGGCGCCGTGGTCTCGATCATCGCCGACGACAACTCCTCCGGCGTCCTCGTCGAGCTGAAGTGCGAGACGGACTTCGTCGCCAAGGGCGAGAAGTTCCAGGCTGTGGCCAACACCATCGCCGAGCACGTCGCCAAGACCTCCCCGGCCGACCTGGAGGCGCTGCTCGCCTCCGAGATCGAGCCCGGCAAGACCGTCCAGGCGTACGTCGACGAGGCCAACGCCAACCTCGGCGAGAAGATCGTCCTGGACCGCTTCGCGCAGTTCTCCGACGGCTTCGTGCTCGCGTACATGCACCGCACGATGCCCGACCTGCCCCCGCAGATCGGTGTCCTCGTCGAGCTGGACAAGCCGAACGCGGACATCGCCAAGGGCGTCGCCCAGCACATCGCCGCCTTCGCGCCGAAGTACCTCGCCCAGGAGGACGTGCCGGCCGAGGTCGTCGAGTCCGAGCGCCGGATCGCCGAGGAGACCACCCGCGCCGAGGGCAAGCCCGAGGCCGCGATCGCCAAGATCGTCGAGGGTCGTCTGAACGGCTTCTTCAAGGACGCCACGCTGCTCGGCCAGCCGTACGCGCTCGACAACAAGAAGTCGGTCAAGAAGGTCCTGGACGAGGCCGGTGTCACCCTGAAGCGCTTCACGCGCATCAAGGTCGGCATCTGAGTCCGTACCCCGATCGACGCGCGACCCACGGGGAAATCCCGGTAGGGTCGGTCGACAGCAGCCGTCCGGGTACCCGGCCACAGCCAGGGTCGTGAGGGACGGCAGCAGATCTGACGAGGAGGCCATTGCCGCGCATGGGCAGCGAAAAGCGACCCCACCGGCAATGGCCTTCTTCGTATGTGCACCACGTGAAAGAGGCGGGATCTCCATGACCACCAAGGCCCAGAAGAGCGACGACGGCAAAGTACACGGCCGGTTTCTGCTGAAGCTGTCCGGTGAGGCCTTCTCCGGTGGCGGGGGCCTGGGGGTCGACCCCGACGTGGTGCACAAGATCGCCCGCGAGATCGCGGCCGTCGTCCGTGACGGTGCCGAGATCGCGGTCGTCATCGGCGGCGGCAACTTCTTCCGCGGCGCCGAACTCCAGCAGCGCGGCATGGACCGGGCCCGCTCCGACTACATGGGCATGCTCGGCACCGTGATGAACTGCCTCGCCCTCCAGGACTTCCTGGAGAAGGAGGGCATCGACTCGCGCGTGCAGACCGCCATCACCATGGGACAGGTCGCCGAGCCGTACATCCCGCTGCGGGCCGTGCGCCACCTGGAGAAGGGCCGCGTGGTCATCTTCGGCGCCGGAATGGGCATGCCGTACTTCTCCACCGACACCACCGCCGCCCAGCGCGCCCTGGAGATCGACGCCGAGGCGCTGCTCATGGGCAAGAACGGGGTGGACGGGGTCTACGACTCCGACCCCAAGACCAACCCCGACGCCGTCAAGTTCGACGCCCTCGGCTACGGCGAGGTCATCACCCGCGAACTCAAGGTCGCCGACGCCACCGCGATCACGCTCTGCCGGGACAACAAGCTCCCGATCCTGGTCTTCGAGCTGCTCGCCGAGGGCAATATCGCGCGGGCCGTCAAGGGTGAGAAGATCGGCACGTTGGTGGGTGACCAGGGCGGCCGGGCCTGACCGGCAACGCCTGACGGACCCTGACCGGGGGATGGACAATGTCCGGCCGGTCGGGAACCGTGCAGGAAGAAGACGGGACGCAGCCGGCCGCCGCCCCGCAACGGAACCGCAGCCGGGCCTTACTCAAGACACGCAGGAGCAAGTGGTGATCGAAGAGACCCTCCTCGAGGCCGAGGAGAAGATGGAGAAGGCCGTCGTGGTCGCCAAGGAGGACTTCGCCGCGATCCGCACCGGGCGTGCGCACCCGGCGATGTTCAACAAGATCGTGGCCGACTACTACGGCGCGCCGACGCCGATCAACCAGCTGGCCTCGTTCTCCGTGCCGGAACCGCGCATGGCGGTCGTGACCCCGTTCGACAAGACGGCCCTGCGCAACATCGAGCAGGCCATCCGCGACTCGGACCTGGGCGTCAACCCGAGCAACGACGGCAACATCATCCGGGTGGTGTTCCCCGAGCTCACCGAGGAGCGCCGCCGCGACTACATCAAGGTCGCCAAGAGCAAGGCCGAGGACTCCCGGGTGTCGATCCGCTCCGTGCGCCGCAAGGCCAAGGAGGCCATCGACAAGCTCGTCAAGGACGGCGAGGTCGGCGAGGACGAGGGCCGCCGCGGGGAGAAGGAGCTCGACGACACCACGCACAAGTACGTCGCGCAGGTGGACGAGCTCCTCAAGCACAAGGAAGCGGAGCTTCTCGAAGTCTGATGAACGACTCATCCTGGGGAGCCCCGCCACCCGCCGGGCCGCAGGCCGGGCAGGCCGGATCAGCACCGGCCGGGTACTGGCGGCCGACCGATCAGGGCACCGGCCAGGGGTACGCCGACGGCACCGGGCAGGGGTACGGCCATGGTGCCGCCGAGGGCACCGGGCAGGGGTACGGCCATGGTGCCGCCGAGGGCACCGGCCAGGGGTACGGCCATGGTGCCGCCGACGGCACTGGTCAGGGGTACGCCCCCGGTCCCGTCGACGGCACCGGGCAGGGGTACGGCCACGGCTCCGGGCAGGGCTACGACCACGGCCGAGGCCACGGCTACGGCCCGGGGCACGTCCAGGGAGCCGCCCCGGCGGGTCCCGCGTACGATGCGCATGACGCGCAGCAGACTCGCCCCATGCCCATCGTGTCCGACGACGGACCCGCGTACGGCGGAGACCAGGACGACGACCGGGGGGCCGCTCGGCTGAGCGGTCCCTTGTTCCGCAACGACACCCCGTCGGCGCAGCCCCTGCCCCACGCGGCCGCGCCGCAGAATCCGGAGCCCATGCCCGACGCCCCGCAGCCGGCGCCCGCGCCGCAGAAGAAGAGCGCGGGACGCGACCTGGGCGCGGCCATAGGGGTCGGCGTCGGACTGGGCGTCGTGATCGTGGCCTCCCTGTTCGTCGTCAAGGCCGTCTTCGTCGGCGTGGTGGCGGTCGCGGTCGTGGTGGGCCTGTGGGAGCTGACCAGCAGGCTCCAGGAGCGCAAGGGCATCAAGGCGCCCCTGGTCCCGCTCGCGCTCGGCGGCGCGGCGATGGTCGTCGCCGGCTACGCGCGCGGTGCGGAGGGCGCCTGGGTGGCACTGGCGCTCACCGGACTCGCCGTCCTGGTCTGGCGGATGACGGAACCGCCGGAGGGCTACCTCAAGGACGTCACGGCGGGTCTCTTCGCGGCGTTCTACGTCCCGTTCCTGGCCACGTTCGTGGCGATGATGCTCACCGCCGAGGACGGCCCCCTGAGGGTCATGACCTTCCTGCTCCTCACGGTGGTCAGCGACACCGGTGCCTACGCGGTCGGCTGGCGCTTCGGCACCCACAAGCTCGCCCCGCGGATCAGCCCCGGCAAGACTCGCGAGGGCCTGGTGGGAGCGGTGCTGTTCGCCATGGTCGCGGGCGCGCTGTGCATGCAGTTCCTGATCGACGACGGCACCTGGTGGCAGGGCCTGGTGCTGGGCCTCGCGGTCGCGGCCAGCGCCACGCTCGGCGACCTCGGCGAGTCCATGATCAAGCGCGACCTGGGCATCAAGGACATGGGCACGCTGCTGCCGGGCCACGGCGGCATCATGGACCGGCTGGACTCGCTGCTGCCGACCGCGCCGGTGGTCTGGCTGCTGATGGTGCTGTTCGTCGGCAGCGGCTGAGGCAGCCCGGCGCGGGCCCCGGCTCCGGCACGGGCCCCGGCTCCGGCACCGGCGGTCGTACCACCGGCCGCCGCCTCACCGGCCGTCGCCTCACCGGCTGCCGTACGACTGTCACAGGTGGGCCCCGTCCTTCGCAGGGCGTGGGCCCACCGGCATGTCCGCCCCCGGATGCCGCACCAGAAATCGCAGGGTCGTGCGGGCCGGAGGGAGACTCCCTGTGAGGACGCCGTGTCCTCCGACGTGCAGGGAGTCTGCCCATGCCCCTCGACCCGGCCCCGGCCGCCACCCCGTCCCCGGTCCCGACGCCTCCGCCGGTGCGGTTCTGGCCCGTCGACGACCTGCCCGCGCTCGACCCCGACCCGTTCCTGGACGAGCTGCTGCGCGAGGAGCCGGTCACCCGGATCAGGCTTGCGCACGGCGAGGGCCACGCCTGGCTGGTCACCCGGTACGAGGACGTCCGCTTCGTCACCTCCGACCCCCGGTTCTCCCGGGAACAGGTCGTCGGCCGCGACGTCACCAGCATGCGTCCGGAGCCGGTGGCCTCGCAGACGGCCGGCCTCCAGTACATCGACCCGCCCCGGCACAACCGGCTGCGCCGGGTCGTCGCCCGGGCCTTCACCGGGCGGGCCATGCAGCGGCTGCGGCCGATGGCGGAACGCCGGGCCGCCGAACTGCTCGACACGATGGAGGCGGCGGGTCCGCCCGCCGACCTCATGGAGCACCTGCACGGACCGTTCCCGATCGCCGTGATCCGTGACTTCCTCGGCGTCGACGAGAAGGACTGGCACCGCTGGGCGGCGACCGGCGAGGCCCTGCTGTCCGCCGGCGCCGACTCCGAGCAGCGCGCCCGGCAGGCCGCCCGGGACACCCGGGCCCGGATCGCCGAACTGCTCCGGAGCCGCCGCGAGGAGCCCCGCGAGGACCTCGCCGGGGTGCTGGCCCAGGCCACCGAGGCCGGCGAGATCACCGACGACGAGGCGATCTCCCTGGCCACCGCCATCCAGGTCAGCGGCGGCCACGCGGTCCGCAACAACAGCGGCTCGATGATGTATGCGCTGCTCACCCACCCCAGACACCTGGACCGGCTGCGCCGGGAGCCGGAACTGCTGCCCAAGGCCGTCGACGAACTGTTCCGCTACGTCCCGCACCGCAACGGCGTCGGCATCCCGCGGGTCGCCGTCCAGGACGTCGAGGTGGGCGGCCAGCTGATCCGGGCGGGCGAGGTCGTCTACAACGCGTACGTCTCCGCCAACCGCGACCCCGCGGTCTTCGCCGACCCCGACGACCTGGACTTCGACCGCACGGACGGCCCCCACCTGGCGTTCGGGCACGGCCCCCACCACTGCATGGCAGCGATCATGGCCCGGATGGAGGCCGAGGTGCTGATCGCCTCGATCCTGACCCGCTTCCCCGGCATCCGCCTGGCCGTCCCTCCCGAGCAGGTCGAGTTCCAGCGCCAGGGCCTGATCCGCGGCCCCCGCACCCTGCCCGTCACCTGGTGACCCAGCCCCCTCAAGCCGGGCGGCAGGGCCACCCGTGTGGATCTGCGACACTGGTTGAGCTATGCCTAAGCCCGGAGAACTCACTTTCGTCGCCCCGCGCGGAGCCAAGAAGCCGCCGCGGCATCTCGCCGACCTCTCGCCCGCCGAGCGCAAGGACGCGGTGGCCGAGGCCGGGGAGAAGCCGTTCCGTGCCAAACAGCTCTCGCAGCACTACTTCGCGCGGTACGCGCACGACCCCGAGCAGTGGACGGACATCCCGGCCGGCTCCCGGGAGAAGCTGCGGGAGGCGCTCTTCCCGGAGCTGATGTCGGTCGTACGGCATCTGTCGACGGACGAGGGCACCACCCGTAAGACGCTGTGGCGGCTCTTCGACGGCACGCTCGTCGAGTCGGTGCTGATGCGCTACCCGGACCGGGTCACCATGTGCATCAGCTCGCAGGCGGGATGCGGGATGAACTGCCCGTTCTGCGCGACCGGGCAGGCGGGTCTGGACCGGAACCTGTCCACCGCCGAGATCGTCCACCAGATCGTGGACGGCATGCGGGCGCTGCGGGACGGCGAGGTCCCCGGGGGCCCGGCGCGGCTCTCCAACATCGTCTTCATGGGGATGGGCGAGCCGCTCGCCAACTACAAGCGGGTGGTCGGCGCCATCCGGGCGCTCACCGACCCCGCCCCGGACGGACTGGGTCTCTCGCAGCGCGGGATCACCGTCTCCACCGTCGGACTCGTACCGGCCATCCACCGGTTCGCCGACGAGGGCTTCAAATGCCGGCTCGCGATCTCCCTGCACGCCCCCGACGACGAACTGCGTGACACCCTCGTCCCGGTCAACACCCGGTGGAAGGTGCGCGAGGTCCTGGACGCCGGTTTCGACTACGTCGAGAAGAGCGGGCGGCGGCTCTCCATCGAGTACGCGCTCATCCGTGACATCAACGACCAGGCGTGGCGCGGTGACCGGCTCGGCCGGCTGCTCAGGGGCAAGCCCGTGCACGTCAACCTCATCCCGCTGAACCCCACCCCGGGCTCCAAGTGGACCGCGTCGCGGCCCGAGGACGAGAAGGCGTTCGTCGAGGCGATCGCCGCGCACGGTGTGCCCGTCACCGTACGGGACACCCGTGGTCAGGAGATCGACGGTGCCTGTGGTCAGCTCGCGGCCACCGAGCGGTAATCTGAGGGCCGTACTCACATCTTCATATTCCGACAGGGGAGCGCCACAGCGCTGAGAGTGCGGCAACCGGGCCGCAGACCCTCTGAACCTCGCCCAGGTCATTCTGGGTAGGAAGTTCGGTCATCACTCAAGCTGTTGCGCCCTGCCCAGTTCTTTTCGCTGGGCGGGGCCGCGTCTCTTCCTGGTCAACCCCAGGAGGAAAACACCAGTGCACACCAAGACCTTCTTGGCCGCGGCCGTAGGGCTCGGTCTCGTCACGCTGTCCGCGTGCGGGTCGGGCAGTTCCGGCAGCGCCGCCGACTCCAAGACCGTCACCCTGGTCAGCCACGACTCGTGGGCCGTCTCCAAGAACGTCCTCAAGGACTTCGAGAAGCAGTCCGGCTACCAGGTGAAGGTCCTCAAGGACGGCGACGCCGGGCAGGCCGTCAACAAGGCGATCCTGACCAAGGACAACCCGCAGGGCGACGTCTTCTTCGGCGTCGACAACACCCTGTTGTCCAGGGCCCTCGACAACGGCCTCTTCCAGCCGTACCGGGCGAAGGGGCTGGACCAGGTCGGCACCGCGTACCAGCTCGACGCCGCCAAGCACCGGGTCACGCCCATCGACTACGGCGACATCTGCGTCAACTACGACAAGGCCTACTTCAGCGAGCACAAGCTGAACCCGCCCACGTCCTACGCCGACCTGGTCAAGCCGGAGTACAAGAACCTCCTCGTCACCGAGAACGCGGCCACCTCCTCGCCGGGGCTCGGTTTCCTGCTGGGCTCCGCCGCGCGGTACGGGGACGCCGGCTGGCCGGACTACTGGAAGAAGCTCAAGGCCAACGGCGTCAAGGTCGTCGACGGCTGGGAGCAGGCCTACAACGAGGAGTTCTCCGGTTCGGCCGGCGGCAGGAAGGCCAAGGGGGACCGGCCGCTCGTCGTGTCGTACGCCTCCTCGCCGCCCGCCGAGGTCATCTACGCCGACCCGAAGCCCAGCACCGCGCCCACCGGAGTCGCGACCGGCACCTGCTTCCGGCAGATCGAGTTCGCCGGGCTGCTGAGCAACGCGGGGAACACCAAGGGCGGCAAGGCGCTCATCGACTTCCTGGTCTCCAAGGAGTTCCAGCAGGACATGCCGCTCAACATGTTCGTGTACCCGGTGGTCAAGGGGGCGGCGGTGCCCGCCGAGTTCACGAAGTACGGTCCTGCCGCGCAGGATCCCGCGACCATGGCGCCCGACAAGATCGCCGCCAACCGTGACCAGTGGGTCAAGACGTGGACGTCACTCGTACTGAAGTAGCCGCTGAGGCAGCCGCCGAAACGGTGGCCAAAGCGGCTGGAGCGGCCGGGCGGCGGGCGGGCGTGGTGCGGCTCGGGCTGATGCTCGGGCCCGTCGCGTTCTTCGCCGTCTTCTTCGCCTGGCCGGTCGCCGCGATCGTCACCCGGGGCCTGAAGACCGACGGGGGCTGGCGGTTCGGGCGGATCGCCGATGTCGTCGGGCAGTCCGACATCCGGCATGTGCTGTGGTTCACCACCTGGCAGGCGCTCGCCTCGACCGCGCTCACCCTGCTGGTGGCGCTGCCCGCCGCGTACGTCTTCGCCCGCCTCGACTTCCCGGGCAGGCAGGTGCTGCGGGCCGTGGTGACGGTCCCCTTCGTGCTGCCGACGGTCGTGGTGGGCACCGCCTTCCTCGCGCTCGTCGGACGGGGCGGCCTGCTGGACGAGTTGTGGGGCGTACGGCTCGACACCACCGTCTGGGCCATCCTGCTGGCGCACGTCTTCTTCAACTACGCGGTGGTCGTACGGACCGTGGGCGGGCTCTGGTCCCAGCTCGACCCCCGCCAGGAGGAGGCCGCGCGGATGCTCGGCGCCTCGCCGGCGGCCGCCTGGCGGAAGGTCACGCTGCCCGCGCTGGCGCCCGCCGTGGCGGCCGCCGCGCTGATGGTCTTCCTGTTCACCTTCACCTCCTTCGGGGTGGTGCAGATCCTCGGCGGGCCCACCTTCGCCACCCTCGAGGTGGAGATCTACCGCCAGACCTCCGAGATCTTCGACCTCTCCACGGCCGCCGTCCTGACCCTCGTGCAGTTCGTGGCGGTCGGCGCGATCCTCGCCGTGCACGCGTGGACGGTACGGCGCCGGGAGAGCGCGCTGCGGCTGGTGGACCCGTCGGTGACGGCACGCCGGCCACGCGGGGCCGGACAGTGGGCGCTGCTCACCGGAGTCCTCGCCACCGTCGCCGTGCTCCTGCTGCTGCCGCTGGCGGTGCTGGTGCGCCGGTCCTTCGACGGCGGCCTGGGCTACTACCGGGCGCTCGGCGACGCCGACGGCGGCACCTTCCTGGTCGCGCCGATCGAGTCGGTCGTGAACTCGCTGGAGTACGCGGTCGTCGCCACCGCATTCGCGGTGCTGGTCGGCGGGCTCGCCGCCGCCGCGCTGGCCCGGCGGGACGCGGGACGTCTGGTACGGGGGTTCGACGCGCTCCTGATGCTGCCGCTCGGGGTGTCGGCGGTGACCGTCGGCTTCGGGTTCCTGATCGCGCTGGACAAGCCACCGCTGGAGCTGCGGCAGTCCTGGATCCTGGTGCCGCTCGCGCAGGCGCTGGTCGGGGTGCCCTTCGTGGTACGGACCATGCTGCCGGTGCTGCGGGCCGTGGACGGGCGGCTGCGGGAGGCGGCGGCCGTGCTCGGCGCCTCGCCGTGGCGGGTGTGGCGGGAGGTCGACCTGCCGATGGTGCGACGGGCGCTGCTGATCGCGGCGGGCTTCGCCTTCGCCGTGTCCCTGGGCGAGTTCGGGGCGACCGTGTTCATCGCCCGGCCCGACAACCCGACGCTGCCGGTCGCGGTGGCCCGGCTGCTGTCCCGTCCCGGTGACCTCAACTACGGCCAGGCGATGGCCCTTTCCACGATTCTGATGGTGGTGTGCGCGGTGGCGTTGCTGGTTCTCGAACGGCTGCGGACCGACCGGACGGGGGAGTTCTGATGCCGCTGCTGGAACTGGACGCGGCCACCGTGCGGTTCGGCGCGCGGGCCGTGCTCGACGCGGTGGACCTGACGGTCGACGAGCACGAGGTGGTGTGTGTGCTCGGGCCCAGCGGGAGCGGCAAGTCGACGCTGCTGCGGGCGGTGGCCGGGCTGCAACCGCTGGGTGCCGGACGGGTGTTGCTCGGCGGCCAGGACCAGGCGCGGGTGCCGGCGCATCAGCGCGGGGTCGGGCTGATGTTCCAGGACCACCAGCTGTTCCCGCAGCGGGACGTGGGCGGGAACGTGGCCTTCGGGCTCCGGATGCGCGGTGCCGGCAAGGAGCAGCAGGCGGCGCGGGTGGGGGAGTTGCTGGAGCTGGTGGGGCTGCCGGGGGCCGCGCGGCGGGCGGTGGCCGGACTGTCGGGTGGTGAGCAGCAGCGGGTGGCGCTCGCCCGGGCGCTGGCACCCCGGCCGCGGCTGCT
Source organism: Streptomyces arenae (assembly GCF_022343545.1). NCBI lineage: Bacteria > Bacillati > Actinomycetota > Actinomycetes > Kitasatosporales > Streptomycetaceae > Streptomyces > Streptomyces arenae. The sequence continues at coordinate 4,268 of NZ_JAKQYH010000015.1, read as the reverse complement.
GATGCTCGACGAACCGCTCGGGCAGCTCGACCGCTCGCTGCGGGAGCGGCTGGTGGTCGAACTCCGGGAGCTGTTCGGGCGGTTGGGGACGACGGTGCTGGCGGTGACGCACGACCAGGGGGAGGCGTTCGCGCTGGCCGACCGGGTGGTGGTGATGCGGGACGGGCGGATCGCCCAGTCCGGTACGCCGCTGGACGTCTGGCAGCGGCCCGCCGACGAGTTCGTGGCCCGCTTCCTCGGCTTCGGCAACGTGGTCCCGGCGACCGTCGAGGGCGCGGCCGCGGTGACGCCGTGGGGCAAGCTGCCGGTGCCGGAGGGTTCGGGGCAGGGGAGTCGGACGCTGCTGGTGCGGCCCGCGGGCGTGCGGCTCGTCGCCGCCGACGTGGGGCTGCGCTGCACGGTGGCCGCCCGGACCTTCCAGGGCACCCATGTCACCGTCCATCTCCAGCCCGAGGACGGCGGTCCGCGCCTGGAGGCGGCCTGCGCGCTCAGGCGGGCGCCGGAGGCCGGGGACACGGTGGGCGTCGAGTTCGACGCGACGGAAACCGTCGTACTGGACTGACGGCCCGCGGAACACGGCGGCCCCGCCGAGCACGGCGGCCCTGTGGAGTACGACCGAGGCCCGTCCCCGGGGGAACGGGGGCGGGCCTCGGTGGTGCTGTGCGGGTGAAGCGGCGGGGTCAGTTTCCGCTGTGGGCGCCACGACGGCGCATGCCGAACCAGACGGCTCCGCCGCCGGCCAGGACGAGCGCGCCGGCGATACCGGCGATCAGGCCGGTGTTGGAGTTGGCACCGGTCTCGGCGAGGTTGGACTCACCGACCGCCGGGGACGGGGCGTTGTCCGACGTCCCGGCCGGAGCGGTGCTGCTGCTCTCGGTGGCCGACGGGGCCGGGGAGTCCGACTCGGCCGGCGTGGACTCGGACGCCGACGGCGACGGGGTGGCCGACTCCGACGGCGAGGGGCTGGCGCTCTCCTCGGACTTGCACGCGGTCGACGAGGTCGTCAGGTTCGGCGTGATGTCCGTGTCGATCTGGGTCTTGCCGCTGTCGACCTTGACGCGGACGCGGTACGTCGCGTTGGGCGCCCAGTCCTCGGAGAAGGTGACCTTCGTGCCTTCCTTGGAGCCCTTCACGGTCTGGGCCTCGCCGACCTGCTTCGCGTCGGCGCCGTTGTTCTCGAGGAAGACGGTGATGGTGGCCGGAGTACCGGTGGCGTCCTGGTCGGTGACCGTGATGACACCGTTGGAGCCGTCGCAGGTGGCTTCGGCGGAGAACTCTTTGATGTTGCACGCGAGGGCGTTGCTGGAGACGCCCAGGACCAGCGCGGCCGACGCGGAGGCAACACCCAGGATGCGCACGGAACGACGTGCACTGCGGCGGGATATGGACACGTTTGTCCTTACTGAGTGCATAACTGCGGGGGGTTTGCGGAGAGTTGACGCAACGGTGAGGTGAGGCATCGGTCTCCCCAGGAGGCTCACAGGTCTATAAGCGCTCCATAAGCAGTGTCAATGCATATGCGGTCCACGGGTGTTGACTTTACTCGCTTATTAAGCGCTGAGACGTTTCAGCGCTTGTGAAGCTTGCTCGATCCGGTCAACGAGGGCGATACGGGACGCCATCGACCGTTCCCCTGCCAGCGCGGTCAGCAACTGCCAGGCGGGCAGCCGCTCGCTCCAGTGCGCCTCGTCCACGAGCACCATCGGGGTCGGCTCGCCCCGCGACTCGTAGTAGTTGGGCGTGGCGTTGTCGAAGATCTCCTGTACGGTCCCGGCCGCGCCCGGCAGGAACACCACACCGGCGTTGGAACGGGCCAGCAGGCCGTCCTCGCGGGTGGCGTTGGCGAAGTACTTGGCGATGTGCGAGGCGAAGGCGTTCGGCGGTTCGTGGCCGTAGAACCAGGTGGGGATGCCCACCGAGGAGCCGCCGTCCGGCCAGCGCCCGCGCACCTCGAAGGCGGCCCGCGCCCAGTCGGTGACCGAGGGCCGGAACGACGGGGCCTTGGCGAGCAGTTCCAGGGCCTCGTCGAGCATTCCGTCGTCGAAGGGGGCCGCGTACGCGCCGAGGTTCGCCGCCTCCATCGCGCCCGGGCCGCCGCCGGTCGCCACGGTGTACCCGGCGCGCGCGAGTTCCCGGCCGAGCCGGGCGGCACCGGCGTACTCGGCCGTGCCGCGCGCCATCGCGTGCCCGCCCATCACGCCCACCACCCGCGCCTCGGCGAGGAGTTCGTCGAGCGCGTCGGAGACCGCGTCGTCGTGGATCGAGCGCAGCATCGAGGCGAATATGTCGCCGTCCGTCCCGGTCCGCTGGAACCACGCGTACGAACGGGCGTCCGGGGTGGCCTCGTAGCCCTGGGCGAGCGACTCGAACAACTCGTCCGGCGTGTAGGCGAAGGCGCGGTACGGATCGAAGGGGAGGTCCGGCACGGGCGGGAACACCAGCGCGCCCGAGGCGCCGACCCGGGCCGCGGCCTCGGCCGACATCGGGCAGCCGAGGAAGACGGCGCCGGTGGTGTCGGTGGTGAGCAGGACGTCCGTACGGTCCGTCAGGTCGACGGCCTGGACGCGGTACTGGGCGAGCGTGCCGTGCTCGGCGACGACCTCGTCGAACTCGGCGAGCGACTCGATCTCGCGGTCACGGGCGGCGCGGTTCGGCTGCGGGTCCGCGGACTGCGGGTCTGGGGACTGCGGGTCCGCGGACTGCGGCTGGGCGGGTGTCGGATGCACCCGCCCATGCTGGCACAGCTGTTCGTGTCGAAGAGGTCAGCCCTGGACCGCCGCCGGGTCCATCCACACGACCTCCCAGCTGTGGCCGTCCAGGTCCTCGAAGGAACGGCCGTACATGAAGCCCTGGTCCTGGACGTCGTCGTTCGCCGTGCCACCGGCTGCGACGGCCTTCTCCACCAGCTCGTCGACCTTCGCGCGGCTCTCCGCGCTCAGACAGATCAGCACCTCGCTGGTCTTCGTCGAATCGGCGATCTCCTTCTTCGTGAAGTCGGCGTAGCGCTGCTTGCTCAGCAGCATCGCGATGATCGTGTCGCTGATCACGACGCAGGAGCAGTCGTCGTTGCTGAACTGCGGGTTGATCGAGTAGCCGAGTTCCGTGAAGAACTTCCGCGACGCGGCGACGTCGTCGGTGGCCAGGTTCACGAAGATCATCTGCTGGTACATGGGGTCTCTCTCCCTCGGGTGTCGTGCTGTTCGGGGGGTAGACCGGCGGGCGCCGTGAAAGTAATCGGTCGGTCCGCACTTCTGTGCGGTGAATTCTGTGCGGGGGATCTCCCGGGACCGCTCAGCGGACCAGGGGCAGGGCGGCGAGGTCGGCCACCAGCAGGGTGAGGGGGCCGAAGAGGGCCAGCAGGGCGCCGGTACGCAGGGCCGCCGCGCCGCGCAGCAGCGTCACCGGGGCGCCGAGGCGGAGCAGCGCCTCGGTGGTGCCGGCGCGGGACTGGCGGGCCTCCGCGGCGGCGGTGAGGAGCGTGGCCACCGAGCAGCCGGCGACCACGAGGCCGCCGAGGACGGTGAGCGGGCCGGCGGCGGGCCGGTGGCCGCCGTGCAGGGTGGTCGTCGCGAAGACCGCGGACGCCACGGCGCAGACGACGCCGAGGGGGCGGCCGATCCGGGTGGCCTCCGCCATCAGGACGCGGCCGGCCAGGAGGCGGAGGGCGCCGGGGCGGACGGCCTGGAGGAGACGGCCGCACAGGTGGGTGAGGGCGGGGGCGGCGAGGACCAGGCCGAGGGCGGTGAGCGACCAGCCGACCAGGACGCCGACGGGGCCGGTGGCCAGGCCGCCGGGGAGGGCGGTGCGGATGGTGGTCTCGGTGACGCCGGCGTACGACTCCATGCCGAGGCCCGCGGCGACGACGGCGACGGCCCAGGGGAGGCCGGTGGGGGCCGGGTCGGTTGCGGCCGGTGTGGGCGGGGTTTCGCTCACCGGCACCGGCAGGGCACCGTCCGCGCCCACCCGTGCCGCCCCAGCGGCACGACTGCCCGCGGGATGACGAGAGGGCTGGACACCGCCCGCGGGATGACGAGAGGACTGGGTGTCGTACGCGAAATGGCGGAACGGCGCGGTGGCGTCCGCGGGGTGGTGGGGCGGCTCGGTGTCGGGTGCGGGGTGGTGGGGCGGCTCGGTGTCGGGTGCGGGGTGGTGGGGCGGCTCGGTGTCGGGTGCGGGGTGGTCGGTGGGGCTGGGGGCTGTGGTGGGGTGGGTGGTCGTCGGGGGGCTGGTGTTCGTGGTGAGGCGGAGGCCCGTCGTGGGGAGGGCGC
>NZ_JAKQYH010000082.1:0-17324 GCF_022343545.1 Streptomyces arenae | reverse complement strand
TGGTGGCGTTGGTGGCGGGTGGGGTGTTGGTGGTGGCGTCTGCTGAGGAGCGGGCGGATGTGGGGTTGTTGGCGGGGTTGGTGCGGGGGTGTGGGGTGCGGGTGGCGACGTTGCCGCCGTCGTTGTTGTCGGTGTTGGAGCCGGCGGATCTGGTGGGGTTGCGGACGTTGGTGACGGCGGGTGAGCGGTTGGATGGTGGGTTGGCTGGGGTGTGGGGTGAGTGGTTCCGGTTGGTGAATGCGTATGGGCCGACTGAGGCGACGGTGTGTGCGAGTGCTGCCGTGCTGGAGGGTGGGTCGGGTGGGTGGGGTGGTGTGGGGGGTGTGCCGCCGATTGGGTGGCCGGTGGACAATGTGCGGTTGTATGTGCTGGATGAGCGGTTGGTGCCGGTTGCGGTGGGTGTGGTGGGGGAGTTGTTCATTGGTGGTGTGGGGGTGGGTCGGGGGTATGGGGGTCGTGCGGGGTTGACGGGTGAGCGGTTTGTGGCGGATCCGTTCGTGGGTGGGGGTCGGCGGATGTATCGGTCGGGGGACCGGGTGCGTCGGTTGGCGGATGGTCAGGTGGAGTTTTTGGGGCGTGTGGATGGTCAGGTGAAGGTGCGTGGGTATCGGGTCGAGTTGGGTGAGGTCGAGTCGGTGCTGGGGGGTTGTCCTGGGGTGCGGGCGGTGGTGGTGAGGGCGTTCGGTGCGGAGGCGGATCGTCGTCTGGCCGCGTATCTGGTTCCGGACGACCCGGCGGAGGGCATCCCCACCCCCACCGAACTGCGCGCCTTCGCCAGCCGGCAGCTGCCCGACCACATGATCCCCGCGTCCTTCACGGAACTCGCGGAACTGCCCCTCACCACCAACGGAAAGATCGACCGAGCCGCCCTTCCGGCCCCCGACACCGCCCGCGGGCACCTCACGGGCCACGTCCCGCCGTCGAACCCGGCTGAGGAACTGCTGGCCGGGATCTGGACCCAGGTGCTCGGCGTGGACCGTGTCGGCGCCACCGACGACTTCTTCGAACTCGGCGGCCACTCCCTGCTGGCCACCCAGGTGGTCTCCCGGGTCCGTGAGGTCTTCGGAGCCGAGATACCCCTCGCCGCCCTGTTCGACCACCCGACAGTGCAGGCCCTCGCCGCCCTGGTCGGGACGGCGGCGACACAGACCCCCGTACCACCGATCGAGGCCGTCGGCAGGGACGAGCGACTGCCGCTGTCCTTCGCGCAACAACGCCTGTGGTTCCTCGACCAGATGGAACCGGGATCCGCGGAGTACAACGTCCCCGCCCTGGTGGCGTGGCCCGGCTCACTCGACGTGGCGGCGCTGGGCTCGGCGCTCAGCGTACTCGTCACACGACACGAGGTCCTGCGCACCAGGCTGGTCGCGGACTCCGACGGTGTCCCGCACCAGGTGATCGACCCGTCAGCGCCCTTCCCGCTCTCCGTGGTCGACGTCTCCGGGAACACCGAACCCCACCTCGCCGCGCAGCAACTCATGATCGCCGACGCCGCCACCCCGTTCGATCTGGCGCGCGATCCCCTGATCCGCGCCACCCTCATCCGGCTCGGGACCGACGAGCACGTACTGGCGCTGGCCATGCACCACGTCGTCTCCGACGAGTGGTCGGGACAGATCCTGCGGCGCGAACTGTCGGCGCTGTACGAGGCGTTCCGCGACGGTGGACCGGACCCGCTGCCGCCGCTGCCGGTCCAGTACGCCGACTTCGCGGTCTGGCAACGGCAGTGGCTGGACGGAGACGTCCTCGACCGGCAACTGTCCTACTGGCGTGAGCAACTGGCCGACGCGCCGGTGCTGGACCTGCCCACGGACCGCCCCCGCCCGGCCGTCCGGTCCTCCGTCGGCGCCGTCCGACGGTTCACCGTTCCCGCGCGGACGGCACAAGCACTGCGGGCGTTGTCGCGGGTCAGCGGCTCCTCGATGTTCATGACGCTGCTCACCGCGTTCGACATCCTGCTGGGTCGGTACACGGGGTCCGAGGACATCGTGGTCGGCACACCGGTGGCCAACCGGAACCGGGCCGAGACCGAGAACCTGATCGGGTTCTTCGTCAACACGCTCGTCATGCGAACCGACCTGTCCGGAGACCCCACCTTCACGGAACTCCTCGCCCGGGTAAGGGAGACGGCCCTCGGCGCGTACGCACACCAGGACCTCCCCTTTGAGTACCTGGTCGACGAACTCGTCGCGGAACGGGACCGGTCACGGACACCGCTGTTCCAAGTGCTGTTCAGCTACGCCGCCGAGGACACGGGCAGTTCGGCCGACGCCTCGTCGGCCGACGACGAGGACACCACCACACCGGCGGTGCTGCCCGTGAAGTTCGACCTGGCCGTGACACTCAGCGACGCCGGCGAGGCCCTCACGGGAACGATCGAGTACAGCACGGCGCTGTTCGACGCGGGGACCGTGGAGCGGTTGTCGGGTCATCTGGTGCGGCTGCTGGAGGCGGTGGCGGACGACGCGGGACAGCGGGTGGGTGAGCTGCCTGTGCTGTCCAGTGACGAGCGTGAGCGGGTCGTGCGGGAGTGGAACGGGGTGCCGGTTCCGCTTCCGCCGGTGGGTGGGGTGCATGAGCTGATCGCCGGATGGGCTGCCGAGACTCCGGATGCGGTGGCCGTGGTGTCCGGTGGTCGGGTCCTGACTTATGCCGGTCTGCTGGCCCGGGCGAGTCGGCTGGCGTATGTGCTGCGCGGTCGGGGTGTCGGGGCGGAGTCGGTGGTGGGTCTGTGTCTGCCGCGTGGTGTCGATCTGGTGGTGGCGGTGCTGGGGGTGTGGCTGGCGGGTGGTGCGTATCTGCCGTTGGATCCCGAATATCCGGCGGAGCGGCTGGAGTTCATGGTCACGGACAGCGGGGCGCAGGTCGTACTTCGTGAGGGTGATCTCGCCCTGGCGGGGGATCTGCCGTCGACGGCTCCCGAAATCTTCGTAACACCTGGCCAGTTGGCGTATGTGATCTATACGTCGGGTTCGACGGGGCGGCCGAAGGGCGTGCAGGTCTCCCATGGCAGTGTCGTCGGCATGGTGACCGCGTTGGGCCCGGAGCTGGGTGCGGAGCCGGGTGTGCGGGTGTTGCAGTTCGCTTCGTTCAGTTTCGACGCGGCGGTGCTGGATCTTGCTGTGACCCTGGTCCGTGGCGGCACGCTCGTCGTGGCGACGGCGCAGGAGCGGGCGGAGCCGGAGGCGCTGACCGCGATGATCGGCGCGCAGGGCGTCGGGGCGGCGAGCGTCGTGCCGTCCCTGCTCACTGTGCTGGACCCGCACCAGGTATCCGGAATCGAAACCCTTCTGCTGGGTGCGGAGCGGCTGACCGAGCAGGTCGCGCGGGCCTGGGCGCCGGGCCGGCGGCTGGTGAACACCTATGGGCCGACCGAAGCGACGGTCATGGTCACCGCGGGGCGGGTAGGCGGTTCGGTAAATGTGCCGCCGATCGGTGCGCCGGTCGCCAATGCGCGGGTTCATGTACTCGATGCATCCTTGCGTCCCGTGCCCATCGGTGTGGCGGGTGAGGTGTTCATAGCGGGTCCGCAGGTGGCCCGTGGCTATGCCGGGCGCCCTGCCCTGACCGCGGAACGCTTCCTCCCCGACCCCTTGGCCGCTGACGGTTCGCGTATGTACCGCTCGGGTGACCGTGCCCGCTGGCTGCCCGACGGACAACTGGACTTCGTGGGCCGCGTCGACCAGCAGGTCAAGGTCCGCGGCTTCCGCATCGAACCCGGCGAGATCGAAGCCGTGCTGGCGGATCACCCGCGTGTGCGGTCGGCCGTCGTGCTCCCCTTCGGAGACGAGGAGGACCGCCGACTGGTGGCCTACCTGGTCCCCGAGGACGTGGTGGAAGGCGTCCCGCCGGTCACGGAACTCCGCGCCCACACTGCTGCCCACCTGCCCGCCTTCATGATCCCGTCCGTCTTCACCGAACTCGCCGCCCTGCCTCTGACTCCGAACGGCAAGCTCGACCGGGCCGCGCTCCCCGCTCCTGACGGTGAGCGTGCCGGGTCGGCGGGTGTGTACGTGGCGCCGCGTAGTGAGGCTGAGCGGGTGCTGGCCGGGGTGTGGGCGCAGGTGCTCGGGTTGGAGCGGGTGGGTGTCGAGGACAACTTCTTCGACGTCGGCGGTGATTCCATCATCAGCATCCGGGTCGTGGCGCGTGCTCGCGAACTCGGGGTGCACGTCACCGTGGCCCAGCTCTTCGACCACCAGACGGTGGCGGCATTGGCGTCGGTGGCGACGAGTGAAAGCACCGTCGATGCCGAACAGGGCCTGGTCGTGGGGGACTTCCCGCTGACGCCCGTGCAGAGGGCGTTCCTGGACGCGGGCCAGCCGGAGCCCTCGCACTTCAACCAGGCGATGGTCCTCGACGTCTCCGATGAGGTCGATCCTGAGCTGCTGCGGATCGCCCTGCGCGCCCTGGTCGAGCAGCACGACGCGCTGCGCTCTCGCTTCCTGCGCGAGGAGGGCCGGTGGGTCGGCCGCGTGGTGGCTGCCGAGCCCGCCGACCTGCTCACGACGGTCGACGCGGCCGGGGCTGACGAGGCGTTCCTCGACGCCCGTGCCACGCAGGTGCAGGCGGGTCTCGACCTGGGTGAGGGACCCCTGCTGCGTGCGGCGCTCTTCGAGCGTGGTGAGCAGGGCCGGCTGCTGCTCGTCGCCGTCCATCACCTGGTCGTGGACGCGGTGTCCTGGCCGGTCCTGCTGGAGGACCTGACGTCGGCGTATGAGCTGGCGGCCGGGGGTAACTCGGTTGTCCTGCCCGCCAAGACGACGTCCTTCATGCGGTGGGCGGAGCGGCTGACGGAACTCGCCGGCACCCCGGAACTGGCCGAGGAGGCCGCGTACTGGCGGCGGACGGAGGAGGCCGCCACCCCCCTACCACGTGAGCTGAGCGGTGCGAACACGGCGGGGCTCGCGCGCCGGGTGAGCGTGGCCCTCGGCACGGAGCACACGGAGCGGTTGCTGCGGGAGGTGCCGCAGGCGTTCCGCACGCAGATCAACGACGTGCTGCTGAGCGCACTCGGCGTGGTGCTCACCGATTGGTGCGATGCCCCGTCCGTGCTGGTGGACGTGGAGGGCCACGGCCGCGAGGACGTGGGCGCCGACGTCGACGTGTCACGGACCGTGGGCTGGTTCACCAGTGTGTATCCGGTGGCCCTGTCGGGTCCGGCGGACGGTGATTTGGGCGCCCTGCTGCGGCGGACCAAGGAGTACCTGCGGGCGGTGCCCCGCAAGGGCCTCGGGTACGGCCTCCTGCGCCACCTGACCGACTGGACCCCCGCGCCCGGCCCCGGTGCGCAGGTCAGCTTCAACTACCTCGGCCAAGCCGGCGGACGGGCAACAGCCGGCCCCGAACACGTCCCGGAGCACGACGAGTCAAGCCGTGCCTTCAGGCAATTGCCTGGCGTACTCGGAGAGCTGGAGGCACCTCACCACGAGCGGTCGTACCTCATCGACGTCAACTGCCTCATCGCTGACGGCGGTTTGCAGATGGTGTGGACGTACGGGGTTGAGGTGCACGAGGAAGCGACGGTACGGCGGCTTGCCGAGCGCTATATCGAGGTCCTGACCGAGCTGATCGCGTACTGCTGCCGTCCGGACGTCGGCGGGCACACCCCGTCGGACTTCCCGCTGGCCCACCTCGACCAGCGCGGCCTCGACCGCATCGAGCGACAGCTGCCGACCTCAGTGGAGGACATCTATCCGCTGACCGCCCTGCAACAGGGCATGCTCTTCCACACCCGGCTGGCCGACGAGGCCGGTATGTACTGGGTCCAGAACGGGCTTCTCTTCGAGGGAGACCTGGATCTCGACGCGTTCAGGCAGGCGTGGGAACTGGTGTTCTCGCGGCACGAGGTGCTGCGCACCACGGTCGTGTGGGACGGGCTCCCCGATCCGCTGGCGGTGGTCTCCCGGTCCGTGACCCTGCCCCTGCGGATTCTGGACCTCTCGCACCTGCCGGAGGACGAACGGCACCGGACCCATGACGAATTCCTGGCAGAGGACTGGGCGCGAGGGGCCGACTTCTCCCAGCCGACGCTGGTCCGGCTGACCCTCGTCCGGTTCGCCGACGCCCGCCACCAGCTGGTGTGGAGCCTCCATCACCTGCTGCTGGACGGGTGGAGTGTGCCCATCGTCCTCAGCGAGGTGCTGGAGGCGTACCACGCCTTCCGGGAAGGCGCCGAACCACGGCCGGTGGCACGGGCGCCCTTCCGGGACTTCGCCGCCTGGGTGGCCGGCCAGGACCTGGACGAGGCCCGGGCGTACTGGCGCGAGCGTCTGGCGGGCTTCACCGAGGTCACCGCACTGGACGTGCGGAGCGTCGGGGGCGAGCCGGGTCAGGAGGAAGTCCATCTCGCACTCCCGGACTCGGTGGCGGGGGCCGGTCTGGCGGAGTTCGCCCGTCGCCACCGGCTCACGGTCAACACGGTGGTGCAGGGTGCCTGGGCCCTGGTGCTGTCCTTGTACGCGGGCTCTGACGACGTGGTCTTCGGCGTCACGTCCTCCGGGCGGGGCGGTCAGATCGACGGTATGGACGACATGGTCGGACTCCTCATCAACACCACCCCGGTCCGCATCCACGTCGACCGGGAACGGTCCGTCGTCGACTGGCTGACCGGCCTCCAGGATGAGCAGGTCCGAGCCCGTCAGTACGAGCACACACCGCTGGTGACGATCAGTGAGAGCAGCGAACTGCCCCCTGGGCAGTCCCTCTTCGACACGCTCTTCGTCTTCGAGAACTACCCCGTCCGAGAGCTTGAGGAAGGACAGGAGGACTCCGCCCGGAGTGGTCTGCACACCGGCTTCAACCACGTGCGTGAGCAGGGCAGTTACGGACTCAGCGTGGCCGCGAGTCACGGCCGCGAACTCGCGCTGCGCCTGACGTACGACCGGGCGCGGTTCGATGCCGACACGGTGCGGCGGTTGGGCGGGCATCTGGTCACCGTCTTGGAGGCGGTGGCGGAGGACGCGGCGCAGCGGCGGGTGGGGGAGCTACCCGTGCTGTCCGCTGACGAGCGTGCGCAGGTGGTGCGGGAGTGGAACGGTGCTTCGGCCGTATTCCCGTCGGTCGGCGGGGCGCATGAACTGATCGCCGGGTGGGCTACCGATACTCCGGACGCGGTGGCTGTGGTGTCCGGTGGCCGGGCCTTGACCTATGCCGGGTTGCTCCACCGGGCCAGTCGGCTGGCGCATGAGCTGCGTGATCGGGGTGTCGGGGCCGAGTCGGTGGTGGGGCTGTGCCTGCCGCGTGGTGTCGACATGGTGGTGGCGGTGCTGGGGGTGTGGCTGGCGGGTGGTGCGTATCTGCCGCTGGATCCCGAATACCCTGCGGAGCGGCTGGAGTTCATGGTCACGGACAGCGGGGCGCAGGTCGTACTCCGCGAAGACGATCTCACGCAGGACGGGAACTGGCCGTCGACGGCGCCGGACATCGCTGTATCGCCAGATCAGTTGGCGTATGTGATCTATACGTCGGGTTCGACGGGGCGGCCGAAGGGCGTGCAGGTCTCCCACGGCAGTGTCGTCGGCATGGTGACCGCGCTGGGCCCGGAGCTGGGTGCGGAGCCGGGTGTGCGGGTGTTGCAGTTCGCTTCGTTCAGTTTCGACGCGGCGGTGCTGGATGTCGCCGTGACCCTCGCCCAGGGCGGGACCTTGGTGATCGCCACATCCGCCGAGCGCGGAGAGCCGGAGACGCTGACCGCCATGGTCCGCGCGGAAGGCGTCAACGCGGCGAGCGTCGTGCCGTCCCTGCTGGGCGTGCTGGATCCGCAGCAGGTGCCCGGTGTCGAAACCCTTCTGCTGGGTGCGGAGCGGCTGACCGAGCAGGTGGCGCGGGCCTGGGCGCCGGGCCGGCGGCTGGTGAACACCTACGGCCCGACCGAGGCGACGGTCATGGTCACCGCGGGCCAGGTCGACGGCCGGGGCCTGCCTCCCATCGGCTCCCCGGTCGCCAACGCCCGCCTGTACGTCCTGGACGCATCGCTCGATCCCGTCCCTGTGGGTGTGGCGGGTGAGGTGTTCATCGCGGGGCCGCAGGTGGCCCGTGGCTATGCCGGCCGCCCGGCCCTGACCGCGGAACGCTTCCTCCCCGATCCGTTCGCCTCCGATGGTTCGCGTATGTACCGCTCGGGTGACCGTGCCCGCTGGCTGCCCGACGGACGGCTGGACTTCGTGGGCCGCGTCGACCAGCAGGTCAAGGTCCGTGGCTTCCGTATCGAACCTGGTGAGATCGAAGCCGTCCTCACCGCACATGCCCAGGTCCGTACCGCCGTCGTGCACCCCTTCGGCGACGAGGACGACCGCCGACTGGTGGCCTACCTCGTCCCCGAGGACCCGACCACAGGCATCCCGCCCGTCACCGACCTGCGCGCCCACGCGGCTTCCCACCTGCCCGCCTTCATGATCCCGTCCGTCTTCACCGAACTCGCCGCCCTGCCCCTCACCCCCAACGGCAAGCTCGACCGTGCCGCCCTCCCGGCCCCCGACGGCGCGGGCAGCGGGGCGGAGGAGTTCGTTCCCCCGGTCGGCCCCACGGAGGAACTGCTCGCGGACCTCTGGACCCGCGTCCTGGGCGTGGCGCGCGTCGGTGCGACCGATGGCTTCTTCGAGCTGGGCGGGCATTCGCTGCTGGCCACGCAGGTGATGTCCGGCATCCGAGAGGTGTTCGGCGTCGAGCTGCCGCTCGCCGCCCTCTTCGACAAGCCGACAGTCCGGGCCCTGGCGGCCGAGGTGGGGAGTTCTTCGCGCGGGGCGGTGCCACCGGTGACGGTGGTGGACCGAGACCGGGACCGGCCGTTGCCGTTGTCGTTCGCGCAGCAGCGGCTGTGGTTCCTGCACCAGCTGGATCCCAGGTCGACCGAGTACAACGTCGTACTGCCCGTCCGGCTGGACGGCGTGCCGGACGTGGCGGCCCTGGGTGCCGCCCTGGACGCCGTGGTGGCCCGGCACGAGGTGCTGCGCACACGGCTGCCGGCGGATGCGGACGGCGTGGCCCGGCAGGTCGTTGAGGAGCCTCGGCCGCTCCTACTGCCGGTGGTGGACGTGTCCGGCAGCGACGATCCGCTCGGGGAAGCGGGGCGCATGGTCGCCCAGGACATGACGGAGCCGTTCGACCTCGCTGCCGGGCCCCTGTTGCGGGCGACGCTGATCCGGCTGGGCATCGGGGAGAACGTGCTGGTGCTGGCCATGCACCACGTCGTGTCCGACGAGTGGTCGGCGCGGATCCTCCACCAGGAGATCGAGACGCTGTACGAGGCGTTCCGCGTCGGCCGGCCGGATCCGCTGCCGCCGCTGCCCGTGCAGTACGCGGACTTCGCGGTCTGGCAACGTCAGTGGCTGAGCGGTGCCGTGCTCGACGGACAACTGGACTACTGGCGTCATCAGTTGAGCGATCTGCCCGAGTTGTCGTTGCCGATTGACCGGTCCCGGCCGCCGATCCGCTCCTCGGTGGGGGCGACGGCCCGGTTCACCGTCCCTGCGGAGACCGCGGAGGCGCTGCGGGTGCTGTCGCGGGAGAGCGGCACGACGATGTTCATGACGCTCCTCGCTGCCTTCGACGTGCTGCTGGCCCGTTACTGCGATGCCGACGACATCGCCGTCGGCACGGCGGTGGCGAACCGGAACCGTGCCGAGACGGAGGGCCTGATCGGGTTCTTCGTCAACACGCTGGTCCTGCGGACGGACCTGTCGGGTGCCCCGACCTTCACCGAACTCCTCGGCCGGGTCCGGCAGACGGCGCTGGACGCGTACGAGCACCAGGACCTGCCGTTCGAGCAGCTGGTCGAGGAACTCGTCACCGACCGGGACCGTTCCCGTACGGCCCTGTTCCAGGTGTACTTCAACTACCTCCGGGACGGCGCCGGTTCAGCGGCGACGGCGGCGGCCACAACCACGGCCACGGCTACGGAGCCCGGAGGGCCCGAGGAGGCGAGCGGCCCCGGTGCCTCGATGTCCCGGGACCTCGCCCTGTCCGACCTCGCGCTGTCCTTCAGGGACACCGGAGAAGGTGTTCTGACCGGCGAGTTGGAGTACAGCACCGCCCTGTTCGACGCGGCGACCGTGGAGCGGATGGCAGGTCACCTCGTCGCAGTCCTGCACGGCGTCCTGAACCCGGAGCGCCGGATCGACGAACTGGACCTCCTCTCGCAGGCCGAGCACGCGGCCCTGCGGGCCCTCGCCACCGGCCCGGAACCGGACGCGGACGGAGACCCGGTCCACGGGCTCGTCGAGGACTGGGCGCGGCGCACGCCCGACGCGGTCGCCGTCGTCGCAGACGGCCGGCATCTCACGTACGGACACCTCAACGCCAGGGCCAATCAGCTCTCCCGCCGGCTCATCGCACGGGGGGTCGGACCCGAGGACATCGTCGGCGTGTGCCTCGACCGCGGCCCGGACACGATCGTGGCGCTGCTCGGAATCCTCAAGGCCGGCGCGGCCTACCTTCCCCTCGACACCGACCACCCCGCCCGGCGGATCGCGCACATGATCGAGTCGTCCGGCGCGTCACTGCTGGTCACCCGGACCGCGACGGCCGAGCGTCTGACACAGGTGTCCGTCCCGAGCCTCACCCTCGACACCGATGGCCCCGCGATCGCCACCTACGCCACCGACAACCCCGGCACCCAGGTGTCGCCGCACCACCTGGCGTACGTCATCTTCACCTCGGGCTCCACCGGCCAGCCCAAGGGCGTACTGGTCCCGCACCGATCATGGAGCCTGGAACTGCGGGAGATGGGCCGCCAGTACGGACTGTCCCCGGCCGATGTCACAGTGCAGATCGCGTCCTTCATGTTCGACGCCGCCCAGGAACAGCTCTTCGCCACCCTGACGCACGGCGGACGGCTCGTACTGCGCGGCGAGCAGCAGTGGCCGGCGGAGCGGACCCTGCGCGAGCTGCGCGCCCAGGCCGCCACCTCGGTCGACATCACCCCCGCGCTCTGGGAGATGCTTGTCCCCCACCTGACCGCCCCGGACGCCCTCGGACCGGACCTCCGGCTGCTGATCATGGGTGGCGAAGCGCTCTCCCCGAGGACCCTCGCCCAGTGGTTCACGTACACACAGGTACCCGTCCACAACGCCTACGGCCCCACCGAGGCCACCATCACCTGCGTCGCCGGCCTCCTGAGCAGCGCCGTGGCGACCGTACCGATCGGACGGCCGATCGCCGGCATCCAGGCCCACGTGCTCGACGCGTCCATACGACCCGTACCGATCGGTGTCGCGGGTGAACTCTTCATCGGCGGCACGGGCGTGGCCCGCGGCTACCTCGGCCACGCGGCGCTGACGTCCGAACGGTTCCTCGCCGACCCCTTCGCCGCCGACGGCTCACGGATGTACCGCACGGGCGACCGGGTACGCCGACTGCCCAGCGGCGAGCTGGAGTTCCTCGGCCGGGCCGACACCCAGGTCAAGATCCGTGGCGTGCGGATCGAGCCCGGGGAGATCGAGGCCGCCCTGACCGCCCACGCGGGCATCCGGTCCGCCGTCGTGACCGCCCACGGCGAGGGCACCGACCGCAGGCTCGTGGCTCACCTCGTCCCGGCAGACCCCACCGAGGGCATCCCGCCGACCCCGCAGCTGCGGGACCATCTGCGGCACACCCTGCCCGAGTTCATGATCCCCGCCCTCTTCACGGAGCTGGCGGAACTGCCCCTCACCCGCAACGGCAAGACCGACCGCTCCGCCCTTCCGCAACCCGACCCCGGCCAGTGGGAGACCTACGGACACGTCCCCCTCTTGGGCGCGGCCGAGGAACTGCTCGCGGGCATCTGGACCCAGGTCCTCGGCACCGAACGCGTCGGAGCCGACGACGACTTCTTCGCCATCGGCGGCCACTCCCTGCTCGCCACCCAGGTCATCTCCCGCGTCCGCGAGGTGTTCGGCGCCGAGGTGCCGCTGTCGGCTCTCTTCGACCACCCGACCGTACGAGGACTGGCCGCGGCGATCGACGGATCGGACACCACATCCACGGCCCCACCGATGACCCCGGCCGACCGTGCCGAGCCTCTGCCGCTGTCCTACGCCCAGCAGCGCCTGTGGTTCCTCGACCGACTGGACCCCGGCTCGACCGCCCACGTCCTGCCGTCCCCGCTGCCCTGGCGGGGAGACCTCGACGTCCAAGCCCTGGGCGCGGCACTCAGCGGACTCACGGCCCGGCACGAGGTCCTGCGGACCCGGCTCGTGGCGGACGCGGACGGCGTGGCGCACCAGATCGTCGACCCGCCCTCCGCGTTTTCGCTGCCCGTCGTGGACCTGTCCGACGCGACCGACCCCATGGCACTCGCCCACGCCCTGGTCACCGCCGACGCCACCACCCCCTTCGACCTCACAGGCGGCCCTCTCGTACGGGCCGCACTCATCCGCCTGGCCCCGGACGACCATGTCCTGGCGCTCACGCTGCACCACGTCGTCACCGACGAGTGGTCGGAACGCATCCTGCGGCGCGAACTGCCGGCGCTCTACGACGCCTTCCGCGCCGGCCGGCCGGACCCGCTCCCACCGCTGACCGTGCAGTACGCCGACTTCGCGGTCTGGCAGCGGCGCTGGCTGGACGGCGAGGTGCTGGAGGGACAACTGGGCTACTGGCGCGGCCAACTGGCCGGGCTCTCTCCCACGGACCTGCCGAGCGACCGTCCCCGACCGGCAGTCCGCACCTCGCAGGGAGCCGTGCTGCCGTTCACCGTCACCGAGGAAGTGGCTCAGGCCCTGCGCTCGCTCTCCCACGAGAGCGGCACCACCATGTTCATGACCCTGCTGGCAGCGGTGAGCGTGCTGCTGGGGCGCTACACGGGCTCCGCGGACGTGGCCGTGGGCACGCCCGTGGCGAACCGCAACCGGGCCGAGACGGAGGACCTGATCGGGTTCTTCGTCAACACGCTGGTGATGCGCACGGACCTCTCCGGCGAACCGACCTTCACCGAACTCCTCGCCCGGGTACGACACACGGCCCTGGACGCGTACGCCCACCAGGACCTGCCGTTCGAGCACCTGGTGGACGACCTCGTGGTGGAACGGGCCCGCTCCCGAACCCCGCTCTTCCAGGTCCTCTTCAGCTACGACAACGACAGCGCCGCCCCCGCCCCAGGCGACGCGCCCCGCGACAGCTCCCGCGCGGTCCAGTTCGACCTGTCACTGCGGGTCGGCGACCGTGAGGGCGGGGGGCTGGCGGGCCAGATCGAGTACAGCACGGCCCTGTTCGACGCGGGGACCATGGAGCGGTTGTCCGGTCACCTGGTGCGCTTGCTGGAGGCAGTGGCGGAGGACGCGGGGCGGCGGGTGGGTGAGCTGCCTGTGCTGTCCGGTGACGAGCGTGAGCGGGTCGTGCGGGAGTGGAACGGGGTGCCGGTTCCGCTTCCGTCGGTGGGTGGGGTGCATGAGCTGATCGTCGCCCGCGCGACCGAGACTCCGGATGCGGTGGCAGCGGTGTCCGGCGGCCGGGTACTGACCTATGCCGGGCTGCTCCACCGGGCCAGTCGGTTGGCGCATGAGCTGCGGGGGCGGGGTGTCGGGGCGGAGTCGGTCGTCGGGCTGTGTCTGCCGCGTGGTGTCGACATGGTCGTGGCCGTGCTGGGGGTGTGGCTGGCGGGTGGTGCGTATCTGCCCCTGGATCCCGAATACCCGGCGGAGCGGCTGGAGTTCATGGTCGCCGACAGCGGGGCGCAGGTCGTACTCCGAGAGGGCGATTTGGCCCGCACCGCTCACCTGCCGTCCAGGAGTCTCGAAGTCTCCGTCGGTCAGGCCCAGTTGGCCTACGTGATCTACACGTCGGGGTCGACGGGTCGCCCCAAGGGCGTGCAGGTCTCCCACGGCAGCGTTCTCGGCATGGTGACCGCGTTGGGCCCGGAGCTGGGTGCGGAGCCGGGTGTGCGGGTGTTGCAGTTCGCTTCGTTCAGTTTCGACGCGGCGGTGCTGGATGTCGCCGTGACGTTGGCCCGTGGCGGCACGCTCGTCGTGGCGACGGCGCAGGAGCGGGCGGAGCCGGAGGCGCTGACCGCCATGGTCCGGGC
Source organism: Streptomyces arenae (assembly GCF_022343545.1). Classification (NCBI taxonomy): domain Bacteria; kingdom Bacillati; phylum Actinomycetota; class Actinomycetes; order Kitasatosporales; family Streptomycetaceae; genus Streptomyces; species Streptomyces arenae. The sequence continues at coordinate 3,325 of NZ_JAKQYH010000082.1, read as the reverse complement.
GGAAGGCGTCAGCGCGACCAGCGTGGTGCCTTCTCTGCTGGGCGTGCTGGATCCGCAGCAGGTGCCCGGTGTCGAAACGCTGTTGCTGGGTGCGGAGCGGCTGACCGAGCAGGTGGCGCGGGCCTGGGCGCCGGGCCGGCGTCTGGTGAACACCTACGGCCCCACCGAGTCCACCGTCATGGTCACCGCGGGCCAGGTCGACGGCCACGGACTGCCTCCCATCGGCTCCCCGGTCGCCAACGCCCGCCTGTATGTGCTCGACGAGCGGCTGGAACCGGTCCCTGTGGGTGTGGCGGGTGAGGTGTTCATCGCGGGGCCGCAGGTGGCCCGTGGCTATGCCGGCCGCCCGGCTCTGACCGCGGAACGCTTCCTCCCCGATCCGTTCGCCTCCGATGGTTCGCGTATGTACCGCTCCGGTGACCGTGCCCGCTGGCTCCCCGACGGACAGCTGGACTTCGTGGGCCGCGTCGACCAGCAGGTCAAGGTCCGCGGCTTCCGCATCGAACCCGGCGAGATCGAAGCCGTGCTGGCGGATCATCCGCGTGTGCGGTCGGCCGTCGTGCTCCCCTTCGGAGACGAGGAGGACCGCCGACTGGTGGCCTACCTGGTCCCCGAGGACGTGGTGGAAGGCGTCCCGCCGGTCACGGAACTCCGCGCCCACGCTGCTGCCCACCTGCCCGCCTTCATGATCCCGTCCGTCTTCACCGAACTCGCCACCCTGCCCCTGACCCCGAACGGCAAGCTCGACCGGGCCGCGCTGCCGGACCCGGAGGGGGATCGGCAACTGGACGGGTACGTGGCTCCGTCGGGAGCGACCGAGGAACTGGTGGCCGGCATATGGGCGCAGCTCCTCGGGCTGGACCAGGTCGGCGCCATGGACAACTTCTTCGAACTGGGCGGGCATTCCCTGCTCGCCACCCAGGTGATGTCCCGTGTGCGCGAGGTGTTCGGGGTGGACCTCCCGCTAGCGACGATGTTCGACAGTCCGACGGTTTCCGGGCTCTCCGCCGCCCTGGACGCTTCGGCGCCGGGGGCACGGGAACCGCAGTGGACCGTGGTCAGCAGGGACCAGCCACTGCCCTTGTCGTTCGCACAGCAGCGGCTGTGGTTCTTGGACCAGTTGGAGCCCGGCTCCACCGAGTACAACCTGCCCCTGTACTTGCCGTGGGACGGTGATCTCGACGTCGAGGTACTCACGGCGGCGCTCAGCGCTGTGGTCGCGCGGCATGAGGTGCTGCGGACCCGTCTGGTCGCCGGCGCCGACGGGGTGGCGCACCAGGTGGTCGACCCGCCCTCCGCGTTCCCGCTGCCGGTGGTGGACGTGTCCGAGAGCGTCGATCCGGTGGAAGAGGGGGAGCGACTGGCCCTTCAGGACGGCAGGGCGCCGTTCGACCTGGCGGCAGGCCCACTGATTAGGGCCATGCTGATTCGGCTGGGCGAAGGACAGCACCTGTTGGCACTGCTCACTCACCACGTGGTCTCCGACGAGTGGTCGTCGCGGATCCTCAGGCGCGAACTGTCGGCACTGTACGAGGCGTTCCGTGCGGGGGAGGGGAACCCGTTGCCGCCGCTGCCGGTGCAGTACGCCGACTTCGCGGTCTGGCAACGGCAGTGGCTGGAAGGCGAGGTCTTCGACGACCAACTGTCCTACTGGCGTACCCAGCTGGCTGACGTACCCACGTTGGAGCTGCCCACCGACCGGCCGCGCCCGCCGGTGCGGTCAGCCGAGGGCTCGATGGCGCCGTTCACCGTCTCGGCCGACACGACGGAGGCGCTGCGAGCGCTGTCGCGGGCGAACGGGACGACGATGTTCATGACGCTGCTGGCCGCACTGAACGTGCTGCTGGGGCGCTGTGCGGGATCGGATGACGTCGTCGTCGGCACCCCGGTGGCGAACCGGAACCGGGCCGAGACGGAGGACCTGATCGGGTTCTTCGTGAACACGTTGGTCATGCGGACGGATCTGTCCGGCGATCCGACCTTCACCGAACTTCTCGGCCGTGTGCGTGAAACGGCGCTCGGCGCGTACGCGCACCAGGACCTGCCTTTCGAGCAGTTGGTGGACGAGCTGGTCGTCGAGCGCGACCGCTCGCGCACCCCGCTCTTCCAGGTCTTCTTCAGCTACGGCACCGAAGGCGGCCAGGGCACGACCGAGGCCGCCGACAACGCGGACTCCTCGCCCGCGCAGATCGCCGTGGCCTTCGACCTGTGGGTCATGCTGGAGGAATCGGACGACGGGACGTTGAAGGCGGGGATTCAGTACAGCAGTGCGTTGTTCGATGCGGTGACGGTGGAGCGGTTGGCCGGTCATCTGGTGACGGTGTTGGAGGCGGTGGCGGGGGACGCGGGCCGGCGTGTGGGTGAGTTGCCGGTGTTGTCGTCGGGTGAGTGGGATCAGGTGGTGCGCGGCTGGAACGCCACGGCTGCTGTGGTGCCGTCGGTGGGCGGGGTGCGGGAGCTGGTCGCCAGGCGGGCGGTGGAAGCTGCGGATGCGGTGGCGGTCGTCTCGGGTGATGTGGTGGTGACGTATGGCGGGTTGATGGCACGGGCGAACCGGCTTGCGCACTATCTGCGCTCGGTGGGTGTGGGTGCGGAGTCGGTGGTGGGGTTGTGTGTGGAGCGCGGTGTGGACATGGTGGTGGCGGTGCTGGCGGTGTGGCAGGCCGGTGGCGCGTATCTGCCGTTGGATTCGGAGTTCCCTGTGGAGCGGCTGGAGTTCATGCTGGCGGACAGTGGTTGCTCGGTGCTGGTGGGGCACCGTTCGGTGGCAGGTTGCTTGCCTGTGCGGACGGCGGTGTGGCTGGACGACGCCGACACGGGTGTGGCCATCGCCGAGTTGCCGTCTTCGGCTCCGGATGTTCCGGTGCGTGCGGATGGGCTGGCGTATGTGCTGTATACGTCCGGTTCGACGGGTCGGCCGAAGGGGGTGCTGGTCGGGCAGCGGAACTTGGTCGGTTTCCTGACCGCGATGCGGGAGCGGCCGGGTCTGAGCGCTGATGACGTTCTGCTGGCGGTGACGACCCTGGGCTTCGACATCTCGGGGTTGGAGGTGTGGTTGCCGCTGGTGCAGGGGGCTCGGGTCGTTGTCACGTCGCGCGATGCAGTGGCTGATCCCGGTCTGCTGGAAAGCGAACTGGCCCGGTCTGGTGCTTCGGTGGTGCAGGCGACTCCGTCGTTGTGGCAGATGCTGCTGGGCGACGGCTGGCCGGGTATCGAGGGCTTGCGGGTGCTGTCCGGTGGTGAGGCACTGCCGCCCCGGCTGGCCGGGGCTCTGCTGGACAGCGGCGCTGAGGTGTGGAACATGTACGGTCCGACGGAGACGACG
>NZ_JAKQYH010000076.1:0-18345 GCF_022343545.1 Streptomyces arenae | reverse complement strand
ATCCGGGGTGGGTGTGGCGCTGTGGGTGGGCGGTGTGTCGGTGGCGAAACATTGGTGCCCTGCTGGTCTGCCTCTGTCCATCTGCTGGTCTGCCTCTCGACAGCGGGTTTCTAGGGTTGTTGTCGTCCCCCGGAGAGCGGGCCCCACGGTTCTGCGAACTCTCCAGTGATGCCCCGTGTTTGGAGACACCCCTGATGCGTGTTCTGCCCCGTCGTGCCCTGCTCGCCGCTCCCATCGCCGTGCTGGCGTTCGCTCTGACCGCCTGCGGCGGTTCCGACTCCGGCTCCGACAGCTCCAAGTCCGTGGCCACCCAGCAGCAGGACCAGAACACGGCCGGCGTTGGCGCCGGCGCCGGCGGCGAGAGGGCAGGTGACGCCGATGACAAGACCGAGCCGCCGCTGACCGGCGACGTGAAGACGAAGGCGGAGGCCGCTGCGCTCGCCGCATACCCGGGCACGGTTGTGAAGTCGGAGGAGGACGCGGAGAAGCCCGGTATGTACGCGGTGGAGGTCAAGCAGGCCGACGGCACCTCGATCGAGGTGTACCTCGACAAGTCCTTCAAGGTCACCGACACCAAGAAGGAAGGCACCGAGGAGACCGAGGACGCCGGCTGACGGCCGGGTCCTGACCCGAGGGAGCGAGAGACCCGATGCCGCCCGAGCCCGAGCAGACCTCTTCTGCGCCCACGGACGCCGAGGAGACGACGATCCTGGACCCGGTATCCCGCGCCCCGGCGCCGGGCGGCTACGGCGGCCGCTTCGCCGAGGACGCCTTCGACTACCCCTCGTCGACCGCTCACTCCTTCTGCGCCGATCCGGCCCCGACGGACACCGGTGAACCGAGCGCTGCGCGGCCTGTGCCGGCCGGTCACCGCAGCCCCAGGGGGAGGGCCGTGCGGAGCGCGGACGGCTGGCGGCAAGCGGCCCGCCGTCCCCGCTCCGTCCTCACGGCCGCCGCCGCGCTCGTGGTCCTGGGCGGTTTCGGGCTCGCTCTGTCCACGGTCAGCGACACCGTCACCTCCCCACCCGCCCCGGGCAGCACCGTCCAGGTCCCCGTGCCGAAGCCGCCGGCCACACAGTCGCTGTCGCCGACCGCACCGGCCACCGCCGCACCGCCCGGCGACGCCCCGAGTCCGACCGCCGCACCCACGCAGACCAGCCTGCCACCGGGCACCGGCCAGGACCCAGACCGCAGCGACGAACACGGACGGGAGGACCAGGGACGCGAGGACGGCGACAACGCCGACGGCTGACTCCCCGGTCCGCGTTGCCCACCGTCCCGCCACCACCGTTCTCCCGCCACCGCCGTCCGGCCGGCAGCGTCCTCCCGTCCCTGTGGACCGGACGGCACCCGCTTGCCACCGTCCGTCCCGTACGTCTTCCTCGATCCCCGGCGGCTTCCCATGAACCCACCAACTCCCCTGGCACAGCTGTGCGAGCCTGGCGCCATGCGGCTCCTGCTCATCGAAGACGACGACCGAATAGCCGGCCCCCTCACCGAGGGACTGGGCCGCTACGGGTTCACCGTGGACCACGTCCGCACCGGCGCCGCCGGCCTCGCCGACACCACGGCCGCTCCGGACCTGGTCCTGCTCGACCTCGGCCTGCCCGACATGGACGGCCTGGACGTCTGCCGCAGCCTGCGCGCCCGCTCCGCCGTCCCCATCATCATGATCACCGCACGGGGCGAGGAAGCCGACCGCGTCGTCGGCCTGGAACTCGGCGCCGACGACTACCTCGCCAAGCCCTTCGGCGTGCGGGAACTGATCGCCCGCATCCGCGCTGTCACCCGCCGCGCCGGCGCCCCCGCCTACACACCGACCGGACCCGCAAAAACCCCCGAACCGCACCGGCCGTCCTTTGGCGCACAGGAACTGGGCCCGCTGGCGATCAGCCGCCGTACCCGCGAGGTCTACCTCGACGGCCGGCCCGTCGCCCTGACGCCCAGGGAGTTCGACCTGCTGGCCTACCTCGCCGAGGACCCGGGGACGGTGTGCTCCCGCCAGCAGATCATGGACACGGTGTGGGACCCGCACTTTTTCGGCCCCACCAAGACCCTCGACGCTCACGTGGCCGCCCTGCGCCGCAAGCTGGGTGACCCCGCCTGGATCACCACCGCCCGCGGCGTCGGCTTCCGCCTCACCGCCCCCGGTGGCCCCGCCACCTTCGAGGCGGCCGGATGACCACACGCCTGCTGCTCAGTTACCTCGCCCTGACGGTCCTCGTGTTGGCCGCACTGGAGATCCCCCTCGGCTACCTCTACGCCCGCGGCGAGACCTCCCGCGCCTCCCAGAGCGTGGAACGCGACGCCTCCATGCTCGCCGAGGTCACCGAGGAGAACATCGAAAAAGGCCGGCTCGACGTCCTGCCCGACGTGGTCGGCGACTACGCCACCCGCACCGGCGGCCACGTCGTGGTCACCGACAGACAGGGCGTCGTCCTGGCCGACTCCGACCCGGCGGCCCGCACCGGCCTCAGCCTCGCCGCGCAGCCCGATATCGCCCGCGCGCTGCGCAACCAGCCCACCGTCACCACCACGACGGACGGCGACGGCCGCGACGTGCTGTCCGCGACCATGCCCGGCGCCTCCGGCACCACCATCCGCGGCACCCTGCGCCTGACCTACCCCCTGGACCAGGTCGGCACCCGCGTCCACCGCATCTGGGGCGCCCTCGCGCTGGCCGGAGCCTGCGTCCTCGCCGCGGTCGCCCTGGTCGCCTTCAGCCTGGCCCGCTGGATCACCCGCCCGTTGCGCACCCTGGAGGCCGCGACCACCCAGCTCGCCGAGGGCCAGCTCACCCACCCGCCCGACACCACCGCCGGACCGCCCGAACTGCGCCGCCTCGCCGCGTCGTTCACCCACACCGCCACCCGGCTGCAGCACCTGCTGGGGGCCCAGCAGGCGTTCGCCTCGGAAGCCTCCCACCAGCTGAAAACCCCACTCACCGCGCTGCGGCTGCGCCTGGAGAACTTCGAGCCCTACCTCGATGCGTGCGCCCACCCCAGCCTGGAGGAAGCCGTCAGCGAGGTCGAACGCCTGGGCCGCATGGTGCAGGGCCTGCTCGCCCTGGCCCGCCTGGAGAACACCGCCACCACCCCCGAACCCGTCGACCTGGACACCGTCCTCGCCGAGCGGGTCGCGATGTGGGAACCCCTTGCAGCGGAGCAGTACGTCGCCCTCGACGTCACCGGCCCGGCCGCCGGCCAGGTGTGGGCGATCCCCGGCGCGCTGGAACAGGTCATCGACAACCTGCTCGCCAACGCCCTGCGCGTCTCCCCGCCCAGCACCACCATCACCCTCCACCGCACCCCGGCCGGCGAACTCCACATCATCGACCAGGGCCCGGGCATGAACGATGCCGACCGCGAGCGCGCCTTCGACCGGTTCTGGCGCTCCTCCGACTCCCCTCACGACGGCACCGGCCTCGGCCTGCCCATCGTCCGCCACCTCGTCGATGCCTCCGGCGGCACCATCACCCTCCACCCCGCACCCGGAACCGGCCTCGACGCCCGCATCCACCTGCGCCCCGTCACCCCGCGTCCCCGCGGGGCGCGCCCGGGCGGCGAGGACTTCGGCTCCCATCGCCCCCTCAGCCGCCGACCACACACAGCCGGCCGACGATAAGCCCCCGCGCAGGGAGTCAACTCCGTCGACCCCGACGTCTGCCAGACGCTGCCCGGCGACACCGCCGGCCCCGCACAGTCCTGGGGCGCCAACGGCAACGGCCAACTCGGCGACGGCAGCATGTTCAGCCACAACGCCCCCGGGCAGGCCGTCAATCTGTCCAACGCCCGGGACATCGCCGGCGGCGGCCGGCACGCCCTGCCCCTGCTGGACGACCAGACCGTGGTGGCCTGGGGCCACAACAACCACGGCCGGCTCGGCAACGGCACCCACACGGACAGCGGCGTCCCGGTGCGCGTCGAGGGCCTGAACAAGGTGGTCGCGATCGCTGCCGGCCTCCACCACAGCCTCGCGCTGCGCGAGGACGGCACGGTCTGGGCCTGGGGCCACAACGCCAGCGGCCGGCTCGGAGACGGCACTTCGGCCGGCCGGAACGTACCCGCCCCGGTAGCCCGACTGAGCGGGATCACCGCTATCGCCGCCGGAGGCAACCACAACCTTGCCCTGAACGGAGCACCGGGCAGCAGCGACAGCATCGTGAAGGCCTGGGGCCACAACGAGGCCGGTCAGCTGGGCGACAGCACCACCGAGAACCGCAACACCCCCGTGGACACCGCGCTCACCACCGGCAGTGTGGCGCCGATCGGGGCCGGGGCCGACCACGGCCTCGCCGTCACCGGCACGGACCAGGCTCTCAGCACCCGGGGCGAGAACACCTCCGGCCAGCTCGGCGACGGCACCACGGACTACCGCACCAAGCCGGTCCCCGTACGGGGCCTGACCGGCATCCAGCTCATCGCCGCGGGCCGGGAACACACGGCCATCCTGCTCAGCGACAACACGGTGCGCCCCTGGGGCGCGAACGGCTCCGGCCAGTTCGCCAACGGCACCACCACCGACAGCACCACCCCCGTCACCAGCCTCACCGCCCTGACCGGCACCGACAAACTCGCCGCACCCGTCGGCGGCGACTTCAGCCTGGCCAGCTCGCCCGGCACACCCGTGTGCCCGGCACGAACGGCCGGGCACACGAGCGACTGATGGGCCCGGTGAAGTCAGGCTCGGACCAACGCCCTTCCAGGGTGGGGCCCTGACGCGGCGCCACGGCGCCCCACGGCGCCCCGGGGCCGCCTCCGGCGCCGAACTGCTCCGCGGCCCGGTAGGGGGCATGTATCGAAAGTGCTGCTCACAGTCACCGCTGCGGCGGGCAGTTGCAACAGTGCGGAGTTGCCGTACGGCACGATGCCTCCATGGTTCACATCGCGTTGTTCCACTCAGTTCTCGGCCTGCGCCCGGCCGAACTTCTTGCCGCCGAGCGGCTGCGTCGAGCCGGACATGAGGTCGTTACGCCTGACCTCTTCGGCGGCGCGACCGCGGCCACGCTCAACCAGGGATCCCGGCTGGTCGAGCGGGTGGGCTGGGCGGCGGTGGTCAATCGCGCTCGGCAGGCCCTCGTGGGTATGCCGGACGAGACTGTGCTCGCCGGTGTATCTATGGGCGCAGGTGTGGTCTCCGAACTCTGGCCCGAGCGCACCGCTGCCGCCGGCGTGCTTCTTCTGCACGCCACCGCAGACCTTCCCGTATCCGCTCGTCCAGGCCTCAGGGTGCAGTTGCATGCCGCTGAACCGGACGACTTCGCGCCGCCCGAGCGTGTTGCCGCGCTGTGCCGAGCGGCAGGGGAGAGGAGCGTTGACCTGGAGGTCTTCCGCTATCCGGGTGCCGGTCACTTCTACATCGACCGTGAGCTTGCCGACCATGACCCGGACGCAGCCGAGTTGACCTGGTGCCGGGTGCTGGAATTTCTTCAGGCCGCAACGGCCGCCGTCACGGCCGCGCAGGCAGCCGAGGCCCAATAGCCCCCAGGCGCCCTCAGCAACTGCTCTCGCCGCCGAACACCGAGCCGCGTCACCTTCCCCGCCAGGCAGGCAGAACTCCCCACACAGCGCCACACAGACGATCAAGGAAGGAGCCCCGCAGGTGCCTGAACGCAATCTCGACTTCGGCGAGTTCGGCGCGCGCGGTATCAAGGGCCATGAGGCCGTCGCGCGGCAGATGGACGCGCTCGCCGGGTACGTCGCCGCCCCGATCACCGCCCGGCGTGGCCTGCTGGCCCGCCTGTACTACCTCACCCGCTCCGGCCGCGCCCGCGCCGCCGCCCGCGAGGCCGGCCTGACCGCCACTCCCCGCACGAGCCGGGCCTGGCTCGCCGGCACCCGTTCCCCCTCGCGCGCGAACCTCGCCGTGATCGAGCAGGCCTACCGCGCGGTGCGGCGCGAGAACGTCGCCCGCTACCTCCTGGCCCGCCTCAACCGCGAGGGGCGCGGGACCCGGGTGGAGTTCCACCCGCTCAACCAGTCACAGGTCACCCGCCCCCACCAACGGGCCGTGGAGTACCGGACGCTGAACGTGCGGCACTGGGACCGGATCGCCGCCGCCTGGGCAGCCGGTGATGACGACGCCCTCGACACCGCGTGGGTTGACGACGCGGTGGTCGACCTCGGCTCCCGGTGGGGCCAGTACGAGTACGTCACCAACATCGGCTTCGCCGCATGAAGGCGTACCGCTTACAGGTGCTTGACCAGCAAAGACGCTCAACTGGAAAAGATCTTGAAGCAAGGTGACGGAAATCGGCTTGCTGCTCCGTCCTCTCTTACAAGTCAGGGTTTGCGCCCTGGCCCATCGGACTCGGTGCTCTCTCTGGGACACGGAGCCCGAGCCGGTCGCACCGAGAAGGGGGCCGTCGATGAAGATCGGCGACCACTTCGAAGACCCGCAGGAGGACGGGGAGTCCTCAACGTCTCCGTTCGCCAGCGAGTCCCCGGACCCGGACGCCACTCCGGGCCTGAACTCTGGACGCGAGATAGCCACTTGCGTCACAGGGGCGATATCCCCGGAAGCCTGTGCTGACTTCGTTAAATACTGCGAAGAACACACGGCAAGTTTCATCAGGGTCGCTAACCGAGTCACTGGCAACCTCTGGGATGCGCAGGACGCGGTCCAGGACACTTTTCTCAGGTTCTGGAAAAACTGGCCCGATCCGGAATTCAGGATTCGCGTTTCGAACAACCGGGGCTATGCGTACAGATCCATCGCCAATGCGGCGATCGACACGATCCGAAGCGGAAAGTCCCGGCAAGAACGAGAAGAAGAAGATGCCAGGAAAGTAATCGTCGGGGAGGTGTCCTGAGGAGGATCGCAGAGATCGTTGAGCAGGTAGACGACGAAACAGCAGCAGTCGCATGGTGGCTCCATGCGGCAGACGCAGGCGACGAAGTGGCCGTCGAGATCGTCGATGAACTTGCCCTCGATCCGTCTGTCGAACGACCCAGCGTTCTGCAGAGCATCCACCAGCTTCAGAACTCGATACACTCAAGAATCGAAGCACGTCAGTCCGACTTGTGACATTCGTAGCGTCGCAAGTCTCGATAGTGGAATACCATGTTCGATCAACGCTACCTATGCACCAGGTAGCGAACCGATTGTTCGGGGGTACGTCGACCCCTGATCTCGGCTATTGGGGCCGTGGCCTTCTTGGGGGAAGGTCCGACTGGCCAGCCATCATGTTTAGAGGTCGACGTAACGCAGAAGGCCCGGACACCACACGAGGGGTGATGGTGTCCGGGTCTTTCGTATTTCTTGACTCGGCTGAAAGATTTTGACCCGCGGCTCCGTCCTCATAACGAGACCAGGAGGAGCCCCATGAATAATCTGTCAGATACTTCGCCGCGAGAACAGAGGCTGTCCCGATGACCCTGCTTCTTATCGTCGCTCTCGCCCTTGCGGGCGGAGGAGTGTATATCGCCTACCGAAATCCAAGGCTGGGGGCAGCCATTCTCGTAGGGCTCGGCATCCTTACCGCGCTCTATCTTGTCTGGGAGAAAGACCCGAGTGTCCTTCAGACCAGTGTTCCATCGGCACCGACCTCGGCCGTGACACCGCCGCCCGGCCAGCCGCAGATGCCGACTCCTATTGCATCCTCAGCTCCCACACGGCCGACTGTCGGCTAGCTGTCTCAGCGCCGCCGACAGCTGGGCTGTCTGCTTTGTTTGCTGATGCTGGGCGGCCCGGCAGTCTCGTATTTCTCAAGCCAGGGCGCTCCCGTCGGCGGTGGTCACGAGCACCAGGTCGCCAAAGATCCACAACAAGTCACTGCACCCACAGGACGGGGCAGCCGCAGCAAGCCGGTCCGCAAGCGGCTCGTGCAGCGATACCGTGAAGGCACACGCCCGTACCGTGCTTGGAGGCTCCGATGACCGACCAGCCGGCCCCCGGCGACGGAGCCGTCCGGCAGTAGCTGGAGCCCGCGGCCGCCGACGCGGTCCGCGCGTACGCGGCTCAGACCCGTGAGCGGGCCGACCAGTTCGCCGCCGTCCTGGAGGACATCGCCGAGAACGGCCTGCCCCCGGTCGAGGACTGCACCCCGTGGGAAGAGCTCCGCGAGGCCCAACTCGCCCGGCTCGCCGCGCAGCGGCCGGCCGTCGCCTGATGACGCCTGGGCACGGCCCCCGCCGCGCCCGGATCGCCTTCTCCGAGGCCGCCGCGAAACAGCTGGAGAACATCACCGGCGAGACGGACATCCACGCCCTGGACCGCGCCCTGGTCGTCATCTCCGTCGACCCTGACGTCGGCGAGCCACTGCCCGGCGACACCGCCGGCCCCCAGCTGCGCCAGTACACCGACGACATCGAAGGGTCTTCCATGTCCTGGCTTCCGGCAAGCCTTCCTCCGTGATGGACTGGCTGAACCGGCCGGCGAGGGCCTCGCTCCTGGCCCGCATCCGCGACACCGGCGGCCCCCTCACCCACCAGATGCTCGATGACCTCATCCCGGCAGACGGCGTCCATCTCCTGCGCCTGATCCTGGTAGCTGGCCAGGTGTTGCCCGCGCGCGACGAGCAACTTGCCTCCCTGGACCGCTGGGTGCCCACGCTGCTGGAGAGCATCCCCGACGCCCACGAACGGCAGCTCGTTCACGCTTTCGCCCACTGGCATCACCTGGGCCGCCTGCGCTCTCGGCACTCGCCCGACCGTCCCCTGTCGCCCAACACCGCAGCCAGCGTTCGCTACTGCCTCACACAAACAGTCCACTTCCTGCAATGGCTGCGGCACGCCGGCAGGTCCCTCGCCGCCTGCACACAGGAGGACATCGACGCCTACCTCTGCGACGGCACCGTGATGCGGTACAAGGCCCGCGGCTTCGTCCTGTGGGCCGCCCGGCGCAGCCTCATCCGCCACCCCGTCGACTTCCCGCCCATGCCCAGCGACAAGCCGCGCCGCTCCTTGACAGAGGACGAACGGTGGCGTCTGGCCCACCGCTTCCTTCACGACGACACCATCGACACCGTCGACCGCGTCGTCGGCCTGCTCGTCCTCCTCTACGGCCAGCCCCTCACCAAGATCTCGCGCCTCACCACCAGCCACGTCATCCAGGCCGGGCAACGCGTCCGACTGGCTCTCGGCACCCACCCCGTCGACGTCCCGCCACCGCTGGACCGTCTCCTGCTCGTCCTGGCCGAAGACCGCGAAGGCCCGCCCGGCCTCGGCCGCGCCGACCAGCCCTGGCTCCTCCCCGGCTACTTCCCAGGACGCCCGCGCGGCACGGCCCACCTCCGCTCCCGCCTGACCGCCTACGGCCTGCCCTCCCGACGCGGCCGCAACAGCGCCCTGATGGACCTCGCCGCCCAGATGCCCCCCCGCCGTCCTCAGCCAAGTCCTCGGCATCGGTATTAAAGCCGCCACCCAATGGGCCGACGCCGCCGGCAGCTCACGAACGGAGTACGCCGCCAGCCTGAGCAAAAGCCGACGCACCGACAGCGAGCCGAACAGACCTCGGCCCTCCGACTGACGCCGGCAGTGCGCCGGGCGGCGTGGGGTGCCCGGCGGGGCGCGAACGGCGGAGCAGGGCACGCGCGGGGCTACTCGGTGAAGGCGCTCATTGCCAGTTGTCTCGCAGGCCCCCCGGCCTGCCGTTGCTGCATCCCCGCAGGCGGGGGTGGCCGTGACCAGGGCGGTCGGCCTGGGTTCCTCCGGCCGGTCGGGGTCGGCCCCCAGCCGCCGTGCGAGCTCCTGGACCAGCATCTCCTGCCAGCCCAGCTGCTTCTCGAGGTGTCGGGCGCGCAGTGACGGCGGGTCCAAGACCTGGAGATGCCCTGCTTTCCTGCGCTGGTCCGTGTCTTGAGAACGACAGTCATCGCAGGTAGCAGGGCATCTCTGGGGTGGATCCAGGCTCAGTGGGCCATCACGGGTTCGCCCTCGGACGGCTCCAGAGCCCGATTCGGGATCAGGAACGCGGCGATCACCGCACCGACCACGAAGAACCCGGAGCCCCACGCCAGGGTGGCTGTGTAGCCCTCGACCCCGGCCTGCGCAGCGGCCAGTGCGCTGGGCTTGTGCGAGGAGAGGTAGTCGGTCGCGGCCGAGGAGGCGACGGTGGTCAGCAGTGCCGTGCTGATGGAGCCGCCGATCTGCTGACCGGTGTTGATCAGCGCCGAGGCGACACCCGCGTCCTCGTGGTGAATGCCCGAGGTCGCCCCCTGGAAGGCGGTGGACATCACCGCGCCGATGCCGAGACCCAGCAGGATCAGGCCGGGCATGATGTGGGCGGCGTAGGTGCTGTCCAGTTCGAGCCGGGTCAGCAGGGCCATGCCGGACGCGGCCACGAGGAAGCCGGTGCTGACGACGATCTTCGGGCCGACCCTGGGCAGCACCAGCGAAGCCATCGTGGTCGACGAAGCGACGACGGCCGCGACCATCGGCAGGAACGCCAGACCGGTCTTGATCGGCGAGTAGCCGAGGCTGGCCGCGAAGTAGTAGGTCAGGAACAGGAAGATCGAGAACATCCCCATGCCCAGCACGAACACCGCGAGGAACGAACCACCGCGGGTCCGGTCCAGCACGACGCGCAGCGGCAGCAGCGGATGCGCGACCCTGGTCTCCAGCCATACGAAGACCGCGAGCAGCACCGCGCCGGTGATCATGGAGCCGAGGGCGACCGGGTCGGTCCAGCTGGTGGACTCGACGTGTGCGAACCCGTAGACGACGGCGAACAGCGCGGCGCTCACCACGACGATGCCAGGGATGTCGAGTTTGGGCTTCTTGGTGATCGCGGGCTTGGCCAGCAGCAGCAACGCACCGATCAGGGCGGGGACCGCGAAGACGACGTTCACGTACATCACCCAGCGCCACGACGCCCATTCGGTGAGCATGCCGCCGAGCAGCAGCCCGATCGCGCCGCCCGCACCACCCAGCGCACTGAAGATACCGAAGGCCTTCGCCCTTTCGGACGGTTCGGTGAAGGTCACGCTGAGCAGGGAGAGGGCCGCGGGCGCGAGCACCGCGGCGAACAGGCCCTGGGCCACACGTGCCGCGACGAAGATCTCGAAGCTGCCGGCCGAGCCGCCGACGACGGACGCGGCCCCGAAACCTGCCAAGCCGATCACGAAGAGGGTACGTCGGCCCAACAGGTCACCGAGCCGGCCGCCGAGCAGCAGCAGGCTGCCGAACGCCAGGGCGTACCCCGTGATGACCCACTGCCGGCTGCCGTCGCTGAAGCCGAGGTCCTGCTGCGCCTCGGGCAGCGCGATGTTCACGACCGTCGCATCGAGCATGACCATGAGCTGTGCCACGCCTATGACGACCAGCACCCACCAGCGCACGGCATGTGAGCCGCGAAGGCCCGATTCCCTCTTTCCGGGGGCGGGCGCCCCGCGGTCGATGCTGGTACTCATTTTCTTCCCTTGCTTGGTGGTGGTGGGCATGACGGAAAGCCGTCTGGAAACTGGATGGCTTGGTTGGTTTCCTCGCCGATGAAGGTGAGGCGAGGGTGACGGGCTGAGATCTCAGGGCTTCGAGATCATCGTGTGGCCGCTGTGGGGCTTGCCTCGGCGATCTTCTGGAGGGCCGCGTCGGTGTCCGCGATGGCCAGCGTCTTGTTGATGTCGGCGCCGGCCAGTGCGCCGGCCGCTGCGGAGGCCCCGACCTGGGCGACCGGATCGGTGACGTTGCCGGCCACCCACACACCCGGCACCTCGGTGGTGCCGGCCGTGCCGGAGGCGAAAGCGCGGCCCACATTCGGCAGGTTCTGCACCGGCAGGCGCAGACCTTCCAGGCCCTGGGTTCGGGCCTGCATCTGCGGGACGACCGCGAGGACGCGGCGGGCCACGACCTGGCCGTCGGCCAGGCGCACCCCGGCGAGGGCACCGTCCTCGTCGTTGACGACCTCGGTGACCGGGGAGTCGATGACGCGGATGCCGCGGGCGGCGAAGCGGGCGCGACTGTCCTCGTCCAGGTCGGTGCCGTGGGTGAAGTAGGTCAGGTCCTCAGTCAGCTGCCGGAACAACAACGCGGGGCCGATGGAGGCCGGGCCGGCGGCGAGGATGCCGATGGGCTCGTCGCGCACCTCCCAGCCGTGGCAGTACGGGCAGTGCACCACACTGTGCCCCCAGTGCTCGGCGAGCCCGCGCACCTGCGGCAGCACATCCGTGAGGCCGGTGGCCACCAGAATGCGGCGGGCGGTGATGTGGCGGCCGTCGGCCAGGGTGACGGCGAACCGCAGGTCCCCGTCCGCCGACGGGGCGGCGGACTCGGCCGAGACCACCTCGCCGAACACGACGCGTCCGCCGTACTGGCGCACCTGCTCCCGGCCCCGCCGAAGGATCTCGGACGGCGGGGTGCCGTCCAGGGCGATGAGGCCGTGCACGGCATCGGCGGGCGCGTTGCGCGGGGAGCCGCTGTCGATCACGACGACCGAGCGGCGGGAGCGGGCGAGGATCAGGGCACCGTTCAGCCCCGCGGCGCCCCCGCCGATCACCACCGCGTCGACGGTCCCCTCGGCCAGTGCGTCGCTCGCGTAGGGAGGAGTCGTCACAGCCATGGCCTCCTGCTTTTCCTTGTCAGTCATGGTTCGGTCAACCCTTCGAGGTCTGGGTGGGTGCAGGGGGGAGCTGTTCAGGAAGCCCAGGAAGTGGTCGGCGACCGTCGGGGGCTGTTGTGGAGAGTCCGGCCCCGGTTTGCTTGGGACGTCCGGCCTGGAAGGCGTCGCAACGCCGGGTGACGCGGAGGAGTTCAAAGGCATGGGTTGCCCTCGATAGCGCCAGGCGTGCGCACAGCCTGTCCCGGCAGCTC
The DNA here is from genome assembly GCF_022343545.1 of Streptomyces arenae. Lineage (NCBI taxonomy): Bacteria > Bacillati > Actinomycetota > Actinomycetes > Kitasatosporales > Streptomycetaceae > Streptomyces > Streptomyces arenae. Next base: position 5,599 of record NZ_JAKQYH010000076.1, on the reverse strand, counting down.
AGGACGGTTATGTATTGAACAGTAAAAAACCTAGGCGGTTCTGTACTGAGTTGTCAAGCGTGACAGGTCGGGCCCCCGCTCACCATGAAGATGCCCGGAATGCCGAGCTTGGGCATCTTGGTGATCACGGGCATGGCCAGCAGCAAGGCACCGATCAGGGCGGAGGTCGCGAAGGCGACGTTCACGTACATCGCCCACCGCCACGACGCCCATTCGGTGAGCATGGCGCCGAGCGGCAGCCCGAACCGCTCCATGGTTTCGGGCCCGAAGATGCCGGCGGAGTCCTCGCCGGGACGAACAGCAGAAGGTCGCAGTGCCACACCCTGATGGACACTCAGCGTGGACCAGGTAGGGCCCGGTTTGATGTCGCATCTTTCCGAGTTGGAAGGATGCGTGTCATTGCCGAAGAAGGTGGATCCCGAGCTGAGGGCCCGAACCGTCCGGCTGGTGCTGTAGCACCGTGCCGAGTACCCGACCAAATACCGCGGCGTTGCTGACGGTCCAAGCAGGTCGGGGTGGGCAGGAGTCGTTGTGACACTGGGTCGCCCAGGCCGAGATTGACGGCGGCGAGGCGCCCGGGGCCACGACCGAGGAGAACAGGGAGATTCGCCGGCTGCGGTCGGAGAACCGTCGGCTGGGTGAGGACGTGGCGATCCTGAAGGCGGTCACAACCTTCTTTGTCGGGGAGCTCGAATGCCTGGACAGGTAGGCGGCGGGGGTGCCGGCCGTTTGGGGTCAGGCCGCGCCGAGCAGGATCCGCGCCATCTCGTCAGGGCGCTCCAGGGCGGAGAAGTGCCCGGTGCGGGGCACGGTGATGCGGTGGACGTCGGTCAGCGCGTTGGCCACTCGGTCTCGCTCGGCGGGCGTGGACCAGTCGTTTTCGCTGTAGACGAGGGTGACGGGTGCCGACACGCGCGGGTAGCGCTCGCGGGCCCGGTCGAATCCCTTGAGGCTGCGGAAGATCCCTCGGGACACCTTGGCGTAGCCCTCGCGACGGCCGCTCCTCAGCAGCTCGGTGATGAAGTCCTCGGGCAGCCGGGTCTTGTCGACGTAGCCGCCCTGCAGAATTGCCCGAAAGATGGGCCGCGGCTCGAGAGGGGCGAAGACGGGGCCCAGCACGGGCATCCGCACGCTGGAGATGATGACGCGGGCGAGCCAGTTTCCCCGCTCGCCTCCCTGGGGGTAGTCGTAGCTGTTGAACGCCACGACCCGGCTGACCCGGTCCTTCAAGTCGATCGACGCCGACAGGGACAGGGCGCCCCCGAGCGATTCGCCCGACAGGGTGACGTCGTGAAGGTCCAGTCCGCGGACGAATTCGACGACCGCGGCCCGCAGTTGCGGCTCCTCGTACTGTGCGCCCGGGACGATGTCGGACCACCCCATCCCGGGCAGATCCAGCGCGTAGACCGTGTAGTGGTCCCACAGCAGCGGGATCACTCGCTGGAAGTAGTCGAGCTGGCCGCGCACGGTGTGCATCAGCACGAGGGCGGGGCCAGTGCCCACCGTGTAGTACCGCAGCCGCGAGCCATCGGCCCGGGTGAAGAACCGCACCTCGCCGCGGCCGCTGCTCCAGGTTCTCGCGTACGTCGCGTCGGGAGACTCGTTGCGTTCCATAGTTCTGTCCATTCAGACAAGAAGAATGCCGCAATACGGACATTCTTTTTATTTCGTTGGTCTGTGAAGCTGGTCAGGGTTCGGTCCGTGGCCGGCCAGGCTCAGCGCAGCGTGTCCGCCCGGTTTGCCGGCATGCACCCCGCCGGTCCCGGCGTGGGCCGGTCGGCAGGGCATCGCTGGGCGGGACGCTGGGGTCGATTCCGCCGCCCTTGGTCATGACGGCTCCTGGGCCGGGTCGGGGACGGTGGCGGTGGCGGTGGCGGTGAGGGGGAGAAGCGCCTGGGTTGTTGCGGGCATGACTTCGTCGGGTGCTGCGCGGGGTCGCCCGCGCTGAGGCCGACACGGTCCGCACCGATCCCGCAAGCCCGGACCAAGCCTGTCCGGCCAGCTCAGGACGGTTATTTACTGAACAGTTCGAAACCTAGGCGGTTCTGTACTGAGTTGTCAATACGGGCCGCTCGGCTTTACCTTCCTTGTATGGCGAGACCACGAAACTTCGACCGCGACCACGTCCTCCATGCCGCCGAGCGGCAGTTCCGCACCTCGGGCTACAACGGCACAAGCGTCGACGACATCAGCGCCGCCACCGGCCTGGGCCGCGGCAGCCTCTACGGCGCGTTCGACGGCAAGCACGGCGTGCTGCTGGAGGCGATGACCGGCTACGTCGCCCGGCTGGCGCAGGGTCCGCGGAAGATGCTCGACGGACCGGACGAGGGAGCCCTGGAACGACTGCACGCATACCTGCTCCGCGCCGTCCACGGGGTGCCACTCGCCGACGACGTACCCCCCGCCTCCGACCGGGCAGGGGCGGCCTGCTTCGCCGCCAAGATGGCCCTGGAGATCGGCGCCTCCGACGCCGAGGTAAAACGCCTGGCCAACGACTGCTTCTCCGTGGTCCGGGCGGCGGTGGCCGAGTGTGTGCAAGCGGCGCAGCGCAACGGCGACATCGACCCCGACGCGGATCCCGACGACCTCGCATACCTTCTGCTGAGCGTCATCCGCGGGGCCGATGTCATAGGCGCGTACGGCCACAGCCCCGACCGCCTTACCTCGATCGCGGAGAGCGCATTCGCCCTGCTGCCTCGCCCGCGCCACACCTGAGAAGGGCACGGCCGGCCTCGTTGCACAGGCACATCTGATGCTGTCGGCCCACTTCGACGCCGCAGAGACACGGACCGCAGGTTTACGCGCCGCCGCGCTTGAACTGCACGGTCAGTCGCCGAAGGACTCGCCGCCGGCAGGCGGTCGTACTTCGGCCACCGCCTGGAAGCGCGTGGCAGCTACAGAAACTCCGACCAATCGAGCACGGACTCCTACCGGTGTCACACCCCGACTGGCCTTGACCCCGGTCGGGTCCGCTCGGCAGCCTCACCGAACGCTCAACCATTCCGCAGGTTCGCATAGCCACGTTCGCCAGTACTGAGGCGGGCGCTGGCGCGGTCCTCGCGGGTCGCGGTGACGAAGTTCGCGTGGAGCGGCCGCGAGCGGCTGGGGCTGCTGCGGGTGCGGAAGGACGTGATCGTCCTGCACGCGATGCGCTGGCCCGATGAGGTCCGCGACCCGAGCGAGCTGTATCCGCCGGCCGCGGACGTCTCGGACGCAGAGATCGACGGGGCCGTGGAGCTGATCGAGCGGATGACCACCGACCGCCTGGAAGGCCCGGAGTTCGTCGACCACTACACCGAAGCCCTGGAGAAGGTGATCGAGGCCAAGCGCGAGGACCGCGAGCTGCCCGAGGCACCCGAGCCGGAGCAGCCGGCCGGCAAGGTGCTCGACCTGATGGCCGCCCTGCAAGAGTCCGTGGACAAGGCGAAGGCCTCCCGCGGCGAGGACACCGGCACCCACGCCCAGGTCCACGAGATGCCCACGAAGAAGACGGCCAGGACCCCGGCGAAGAAGACGGCCGCCAGGAAGACCACCACGAAGAAGACCACGGCCGCGAAGAAGACGACGGCTCGCAAGCCCCGGCGCAGCGCGTAGCCGCGGGTGAGCGGCAGGCGCATCAGGGACGGGTGCCGACGTGCCCACCGATCCCCTGGGGTATCGGCGGTCGAGAGCCGGCGCGCAGAAAGTACTCCTGGCCGCCCCTCACATACGCGTGCTGAGGTATCGCACGGACCGCCCCCACCGCTCCAGCACCGGCCCCATGCACCACTGGCACAGCGGGCTCCCGCCACTGCCGTACCGATGGGTCTTGCGCTGGCACCCGGCGCACTGTCCGACCCGGTCACCAGGGCAGACCAGCGCCGACGGATCCGGCTCCGAGATCGGCGGGGGCGCAGCAGCGGTCATCAGGACTCCATCCGGGCAGCACATTTCGGCCACACCAGACACACGATATCGGCCCCGATGGCACTACTGTTCGAGCCGCGCGCTCGGAAGTAAACCCAGGATTTCTTTTCAGAGTGGGGGTCCTGGCGCCGGCGCCACGGTGCCACACGGCGCCCCGGGGCCGCCTCCGGCGTCCAGAGCCCCGAGCCGCCGCGCGGCCTCGAGTGCCTCACCAGGCCCCCCGCCCTGAAAGGGCGGCCGCCGCGGACGTGAACGGAACACTCTTGCTCGCGCGGAGCCGACCGGGCCCGGTCAGGTTGCGGCCCTCAGAGCTCCGTGGCCTCAACGCCGTGCTTGAAGAAGGTGAGGTACGGCGTAGTGCCGTCGTCCCGGTAGTTCAGGAGAGCGACCGCACCGTCAGAGTTCATGCTTTGGCCCGTGAGGGGGTCGTAGTCTCTGAAGTTGGCCAGGACACGCTTAGCCAGGGCAGCCGACTCCTTCTCGAAGACCTCGACGGACTCCGGGGCCGTCTCAGTCAGCTTCGTTTTCACGGCCTTCAGGTAACGCGTGAGGTAAGCCCCGTACGACTTCTTATCGAACGACGTCGGCTGCAGACTGTGCGCGAATACCACGTCGAGCACCGTTCTCTTGCCGCCAGAGGGCCCTTCCTCGGCATCTGCGGAGACCTCGATCAACTTGCACTCGACTTCGTAGGCGCCCCCCACCTCCTTGACGGGGAAGTCGTCAGTGAAAAGTTCGTCGCCGCTGATGATGTCGATGTAGAGCTGCATCGCCTCTGGGGTGCCTTTCTGAAGAAGCGGAAGCGCAAATCGGAGCTCGCCGGAGCGGCGCGCCGGTCTGGATGTTGACCCTTCGGCGCCCGCTGGCCAAGCACACTGCGCGATTGATCACTTCCGCAAGCTGCCAGCCGAAAGGTCACCCGTTCTGGTGCCCGCCAGCCACCACAGGACAACCAGCGCGCCCCGGGAGCCGGCTCCGGTCGGCGCAAACCGAGTTCCGCGCCCTGTCCGGCCTGTTCTCATGCCCTGCCGGCCACCTGCTCGTCCCGCAGGATCGACCTGGACGGCCCCACGTGTGGGCGGTCGGCGCCTCCGGCACCCTCGGCTACGTCACCGACCCCGCCCATGCCCTGGAGCAACTCGGCGAGGCTCTCGCAGACCTCGGCGAGGCCGAGACGCCCAAGCCGGAATACGGCATCATGTGTTCTCTGCGAAATGCCGTGGGTGCGTTCGGAGAATACGTGAAAGCATTTCGAGTCGAAGTCGCTCCGGTATCCATCCGGCAATTGGAGGGAGCCCGAGCCGTCATCCCAGAATCTAGCAGGGTCGAGAATTGACGCATTCCCGTCTGGTGGCTTTCCGGGGCGGGGGTAGCCTGTCATCCCAGAACCTATCCGGCTGTCAGTTTTGACGCACCGGGGAGTGGTTGACGGAGCATCACATCTGGTCGTGCGGCCACGGGTTCGCGGTAGCCTACACCTTTCCCCCCTTGCTACTGCCGCCTCTGCCTGACTGCGGAGCTGTCAGGCCCCGTACCAGCGCGGAGCGTTGGTGCGGGAGGGTGGGCACGGAGTGCCTGCCCGGTCCCGGACGGAGTCCGGGCCCCCCTCCGGCGGAGCCGGAGGGGCCGGCGCGTAGCGCCGGTAAGCGTCGCGTAGCGACGCCGCGACGTGTCTGCGGAGCAGACCGCGCGC
>NZ_JAKQYH010000010.1:0-289837 GCF_022343545.1 Streptomyces arenae | reverse complement strand
ACGGGCGGGGGGCGCGGCGGGGGCGCCGGGCGGGCGCGGGCGCGGCGTCGGCAGGCCCGGCGGCGAGGGACGAGAAACCACCCGGGATGCCCGGCCGCGCGGGCACCGGCGCCTCGGCCGCGGGCCGCTCGGAGGTACGGCTCGGCCGCTGGGCGCGGGCCAGGACACTGATGTGGGGAAGCACCCGGGCGCACGCCTCGCAGATCTCCTCGAGGGTCCAGACGCGGCCGACGGCCGGATCGTGCTGGAGGACGAGCACCACGGCGCCCGCGCACTGCGTCCTGGTGTCCGGGTGCGCCTCGCACTGCTGCGCGCCGCAGTGGCAGCGCGCGTTGGCACGGACGGTGGCCGCCCTGGCGTGCGCGGCCGCGTGCCCGGCGGCGAACGCGCGCAGCGCCGCCAGGTCCTTGGAGCGCGACGGCATCCGGCAGGCCGTGGTGCTGCAGGTGACGGTGGCCGTCCGGTCGGCGTGTCCGGTCAGCCGGACCGTCCAGACCCGCCCGGGGACGCGCTCCGTGGGTGATTCGCTGTACGCAGTCGTCACGTGCGTCCGTTCTGATTGATCGACAAAGGCCCTCTACTATGTGCTACCCGTCTCGGCGAAGGACAGCACGTTTCCACGGTGATCGGTTCCGGGAGCGGTGCGCCGGCCGCCCACTCCTGCGGGTGATTGCCGGGACCTGGTCGCGTGGAGTCCGCCTCCGACGGGCCGTCGGCCGTTCCCCCTGAAGAGGTACGCCCTGAGCTTCGGCAGGTGCTCCGAGGACAGTATCGAGCACCGGCGGGGCGGCTTCAGGGCCGGGGGCCGTCCAAGAGCACGACGTGGACCAGTACGGCAGCACCTCGTGGACGTGCGGGTCCTGGTCCAGGCCAGGATCGTCCCCGACCGCGCGGGACGGGCTGTTCCGGGACACGGAGCGCGTCTCGGAACAGCCCGTCGGGGTGACGGGTCCTGGCGAGGTCAGGGCACGAGCCGCCACTGCTCGATGTAGCCGACGTCGATCGCGGCACGGTCCTGGACCCGGAGCTTCCAGGTGCCGTTCAGGGTCTGCGCGGAGGCGTCGACGGTGAACGTCTGGTCGACGTTGTCCGCCGAGCCGCCGCTGCGGTTGAGGAGGGAGTAGGCGGTGCCGTCGGGGCCGACGAGGTCGACGGTCAGGTCACCGCGGTAGGTGTGGATGATCTTGACGTAGACCTGGGTGGTGGCGGAGGCGTTCCCGGTCCGGCCGGTCACGGTGACCGGGGACTCCACGGCGGCGCCGTTGTCGGGGATGTCGACCCGGGTGGCGTTGGCGTAGACGTAGGCGATCTGCCAGGAGAACCGCTGGGTCGCGGAGGCGCCCGTGTCGTCGGTGACCGTGACGGTGACGTCGCTGGTCCCGAGGGTGGTGGGGGTGCCGGATATCAGTCCGGTGTCGCTGATGGTCAGTCCGTCCGGCAGTCCGGTCGCGGTGTACGTGAGGCCGGCGCCGGAGTTGGTGGTGTAGGCGTTCGCCTGGAGGGACACCGCCTGCCCGACGCCGCTGATCTGGTCCGCGATCGGTGCCACGTTCACGCCGAGCGCGATCCGGCTGCCCACGTTGATCGCCGCCCAGGCATCGGCCACGGCGAGGTAGGAGGGGCTGTAGGCGCCGAAGAGGTCGGCCGCGGCCTGGAGGGTGGCGGTACGGGCGCCGGCGTAGTCCGTGCTCGACGTCATGTAGGTGGTGAGCGCCCGGTACCAGACGCGCTGGGCGTTCTCGATGCCGATGCCGGTCACCGGCTGACCGTCGTAGGTGGGGCTGTCGTACGACACCCCGTTGACGGTCTTGGCTCCGCTGCCCTCGGAGAGGAGGTAGAAGAAGTGGTTGGCGGGGCCCGACGAGTAGTGGACGTCGAGGCCGCCGAGCGACGAGCTCCAGGAGTCCTTGGACGCGCCGTCCTTGGAGGGCTTGTCCATGTAACGCAGCGGAGTGCCGTCGCCGTTGATGTCGATCTTCTCGCCGACCAGGTAGTCCGGGACGTCGGCCGGCAGGTTTTCGTAGAACTCGACGGCCGCGGCGAAGATGTCGGAGGTCGCCTCGTTCAGACCGCCCGATTCGCCGGAGTAGGTGAGTCCGGCGGTGGCCGCGGTGACGCCGTGGCTCATCTCGTGCGCGGCGACGTCGAGCGCGGTCAGGGGGTGGGTGTTGCCCGACCCGTCCCCGTAGGTCATGCAGAAGCAGGTGTCCGACCAGAAGGCGTTGACGTAGTTGTTGCCGTAGTGGGCCCGGCTGTAGGCGGCGACGCCGTCGTTGCGGATGCCGTTGCGCCCGAAGACGTTCTTGTAGAAGTCCCAGGTGGCCGCCGCGCCGAAGGCGACGTCGACACCCGCGGTCTGCCGGTTGGCCGGGGTGCCGTCGCCCCAGACATCGTTGTCGTCGGTGAAGAGGGTGCCGGTGCCGGAGGTGCCCTGGTTCAGGTCGTAGGTGCGGTGTCCGGCGCGGTCGCCGTCGACGAGCTGGTAGGTGGAGCCGGAGAGCGTGGTGCCGAGGGGCACGGTCCCGTTGAACTGTCCGGTGCCGGTGCCGGTCTCGATCCCCTGGTAGCGGAAGAGCTGCTTGCCGGAGACCGCGTCGGTGATCACGTGGAGTTCGTTCGGGGTTCCGTCGTCCTGGAGTCCTCCGACCACGGACTCCCAGGCCAGGGCGGGTTTGCCGGAGGCGGCCCAGACGACGAGACGGGGGCTGCCGTCGAGCGTGCCGTGCACGGCGCCCGCCTTCGCCGCGGCGGTGAGGGCGCGGGCCTTCGCCGTGGCCGCGGAGATCCGGGCCTTGACGGACGGAACCGCGAGGTCCGCCTTGGCGGCCCGGGACACGGTCAGACGGCCGGCGCTGTCGTGGACGACCAGGTCACCGCCGAGGACGGGCAGACCGGCGTACGTGCGCTCGTAGCGGGTGTGCGTCGTGCCGTCGGCGTCCCGGCTGACGTCCTTGACTACGAGCTTCTCGTCGGCTCCCAGGCCCAGCGTCTTCGCCGTGGCGGGGGCCTGGGCCGTGGCGCTCTTCAGCAGGGCCGTGCGCCGGGCGGGTGAGAGCGGGGCGGGGGCCGCGCCGGCCCTCGGGGTGGCGTGGATCCTGGCGGGGGCGGGTTCGCCGGCCGCGGCCAGGGCGGTGCCGTGCTGGAGTCCGGCCGCGAGCAAGGTGGTTGCCGCGGTCAGCGCCAGGGTGACGCTGTGTCTGACACGACGGTGGTGACGGTCCTGCCGGGACATGGCGTTCTCCTTCTGTGGGGTGGTCGGACTCGGTGGAGCCCGGGAGAGCGGAGCGGCTGGGTCGAGCCGTCCGGCGCCGTGCGGGTGAAGGGAAAGGGGGAACGGGGGAAACGGGAAAACGGGGGAAGCGAGGGAAACGGGGTGGAGCCGGGTGGGGCGCGGTGCGACGGAGTGACGTCTGCTCGGCCGCGCCCTGACGAGGTGCCGGGAAGTACCGCGAGGCACCGGGGAAGTGGGGGCGGAAGATGTGGGTGTCGCGTGAGGCAGCTGTGCGTTCACGGTGAACGCCCGCAGAGCAGATTGACATCCGGCGATCGCGATTGTCATGAGCGCAACATGACAACGGCCGGAACTGGCGGTTGCGAGCGGGGGTTTCGAACCCCACGGCACCGGTTTTCGGCCGAAGCGGCCCGCACGTCGGCGCCGGTGCACGAGATCACGGTCGTGGCACGGCGAACGGCGGCAGACCTGGCCGAACCGGTCGGCGCGGCGGGCCGCCCGGAACGGGTCGAGCGGCACCGCGGGGGGGGCCGGAGCCCTCCACGCCCGGCCCCCGCACACCGGGGAAGGACGCACCCACGACGCGTACTGCCCGGTCGCGAGGGCAAGTACCGTCTTGACGGCGGGAAATGGGCCGATCTACGGTGTGCGCGAGCCACGAGTTCCGGTGATCAAGCCCTGGCTGGCCGGACGGCAACCCTCGACGCAGCGGGGTGCCCCAGGTGACGGCTCGGCGGATTCTCTCTTTCTGCAAGTGCGCTCACATCGACCGCGCGGTCGGTCCGGGACCTGGAGGATGGCATGGCGAACGCCGTGATGCTGTGCTCCCGGCGCCATGTCGACCTGCTGCTCGTGTCCAGCTGTCTCTGTCAGGGCTGACCCCGCCCCGCGTCCGGTCCGCGACCGGCCGCCCGTGCGCACGATCCCCTCCTCCCCTCGCGCGAACCCGACCGCGGCCGCATGCCCATGCGCCGCGACGGCCGCGCGCACCCCGACGCGGAAGCAGAGACACCCATGGCACTTCACCACCCCGCGACGCCGAACAGACCCCTGCGGTCCGGTCTCGGCGCGCTCTCCCTCGGCACGGCGTTCCTGCTGGCCCTGACCGGCTGCACCAGCAGCAAGGACGGCAGCGCCACGAGTTCCGCCGCCGCGCTCACCGTCGGCACGACCGACCAGGTGACCGGTCTCGACCCGGCGGGGTCGTGGGACGCGGGCTCCGGCACCATCGAGAACGAGGTCTACGCGACCCTGCTCAGCCAGCCGAACGGCTCCGCGAAGGTCTCCCCCGACCTCGCCACCGGGATCAGGCTGACCGGGCCCAAGGAGTACACGGTCACCCTCCAGAAGGGCCTGAGGTTCGCCAACGGCCACGAACTGACCTCCTCGGACGTCAAGTTCAGCTTCGACCGGGACCTGCGGATCGCCGACGAGAACGGGCCGTCCTCACTGCTGTACAACCTCGCCTCGGTCGCCGCGCCGGACCCGACGACCGTCGTCTTCACCCTCAAGTCCGCAGACGACACCCTGTTCCCGCAGGTGCTGTCCACGGCCGCCGGACTCGTCGTGGACGAGCAGGTCTTCCCCGCCGGGAAACTCCTCGACGACAAGGCGATCGTCGCGGCCAAGCCCTGGAACGGCCCGTACGGCATCACGAGTTACGACAAGAACTCGCTGGTGTCCTTCACCGCGAACCCGCGCTACCAGGGCCGGCTCGGCACCCCGAAGACGAAGAACGTGCGGCTCAAGTACTACACCGACGCCAGCAATCTGAAGCTCGACGTCCAGCAGGGCACCATCGACGCCGTCTACCGCACGCTCACCACCGCCGACCTCGACGACCTCGCCAAGCAGAAGGGCGTCGAGGTGCACACCGGATCCGGCAACGGCATCCGCTACATCGTCTTCGACTTCGCCACCCAGCCCTACGGCACGAAGACGAAGAACGCCGACAGCAAGAAGGCGCTCGCGGTCCGGCAGGCCGTCGCGGACTCCGTCGACCGGGCCCAACTCGCCCAGCAGGTCTACAAGAACACGTACCAGCCGCTCTACAGCTCCGTCCCGGACGGCCTGACCGGCGCCAGCCCCTCCTTCAGGTCCCGCTACGGCGACAAGAAGGGCGGCCCCGACAAGGCCGCGGCGGCGGCCCGGCTGAAGGCCGCGAAGGTGAGCACCCCGGTCACCCTCGACCTCCAGTACAACAGCGACCACTACGGGTCGTCGTCCGCCGACGAATACGCCCTGATCAAGAGCCAGTTGGAGGCAACCGGGCTGTTCCGGGTGAACCTCCAGTCCACCGAGTGGACCCAGTACGGCAAGGACCGGGTCAAGCACCTCTACCCGCTCTACCAGCTCGGCTGGTACGCGGACTACCTCGACGCCGACAACTACCTCTCGCCCTTCTACTCGGCCAACAGCTGGGTCGCCAACTCCTACGACGACCCCGCCGTGCGCAAGCTGATCCAGCGGGAGGAGACCGAGACGGACGCCACGAAGCGGACCGGACTGCTGAAGCAGGCGCAGGACCGGGCAGCCGCACAGGTGCCGCTGCTGCCGCTGCTCCAGGGCTCCACCGCCATCGTCACGCGCAGCGACGTCAGCGGGGTGCCGGCCGAACTGGACGCGACGTACCAGTTCCGCTGGGCGGGGCTCGCGAAGAAGTGAGCACTCTGACGCAGGAGACCCCGGGCGCCGTCACCACCCCGGCCGACGGCGCCGCCGGGTACGGGCTCGCCCGCTACCTGGTGGTCCGCTTCCTCCTCATCATCCCCACCGTACTGATCCTGGTCAGTCTGGTCTTCTTCCTGATGCGGCTGACCGGCGACCCGGTCAGCGCCGCCTTCGGCGACCGTCTCACCCCGGACCAGCTCCAGGCCAAGATCCATCAGGCGGGCTACGACCGGCCGTTGCTCACCCAGTACCTGGACTACCTGCGCTCACTGGCGACCGGCGACTTCGGTCACACCGTCACCGACAACCAGCCGGTGAGCCACGTGCTCACCACCTACGGCGCCGCGACCGTCGAACTGGCCTGCTACGCACTGCTGGTGGCGCTGGTGGTCGGTGTCCCGCTGGGCATGGTCGCGGCCTCCTACCGGGACCGGGCCCCGGACGCGGCACTGCGCCTGTTCGCGATCCTCACGTACGCCACCCCCGTGTTCTTCGTGGGGCTGCTGCTGAAACTGGTCTTCGCGATCCGGCTCGGCTGGCTGCCCTCGTCGGGCCGGGCGGGCACGGGTGTCCAGCTCTTCCTCCAGGACCAGACGAGCACGACCGGCATCTACCTGATCGACGCGCTGCGCAGCGGCGACGGCACGGCGATCGCGGACGTGCTGCGGCACGCCGTACTGCCGGCGGTGACCCTCGGCCTGCTGGTGGCCGGTGTCCTGCTGCGGCTGGTGCGCACGAACCTGATCGGCACGCTCGGCGCCGACTACGTGGACGCCGCCCGCTCCCGTGGCGTGGCCCCGCTGCGCCTGGTCACCCACCACGCCACCCGGCCCGCGCTGATCCCCGTCGTCACCGTGCTGGGCCTCCAGGTCGCCGGGCTGCTCGGCGGGGCGGTGCTGACCGAGACCACCTTCGAGTGGAAGGGCCTCGGCTACGAACTGGCCCACTACCTGACGGCCCGTGACTTCCCGGCGGTGCAGGGCATCGTGGCACTGTTCGCCGTCGTGGTGGCGGTGACGAACTTCCTCGTGGACGTGGTCGCCGCCCTGATCGACCCGCGAGTGAGGTACTGAGCCATGACGCTGCTTCTCGTACGACGGCTGCCGTCACGGCTGCGCACGGGCGCGGGGGTGCAGCGGGCGATGCTGCTCACCGGTGCCGTCCTGACCGGCCTGTTCGTCCTCACCGCCGTGCTCGGACCGCTGGCCGCCCCGTACGGCTACGCCCAACTCCGGGAAGGGGCCCACCTGTTCGGCTCCCAGCAGCACCCGGGCGGGGCCCATCCGCTGGGCACCACCATCGCGGGCTACGACGTGCTGTCCCGGACGATCTGGGGCACCCGGACGGCCCTGCTGATCATCGTCGCCGCGCTGCTGCTGTCCGTGCTGCCCGGTACCGTCCTCGGCCTGGTCTCCGGCTACCTCGGTGGCCGGCTGGACCGGCTGCTGGTGGGGCTGGCCGACGCGCTGTACGCCTTCCCTCCGCTGCTGCTGGCCATCGTGATGTCGATCGTCATCAGCGGGGGCAGGTCGAGCCTGGCCGGCGGCCTCGGCGCGGGGGCCTGTTCGGTCGCGGTGTCCTTCGTGCCGCAGTACTTCCGGGTCGTACGGGCCGAGGTGATCCGGGTCAAGGCCGAGCCGTTCGTCGACGCGGCCCGGGTGATCGGCACCGGGCCGTGGCGCATCATGACCCGGCACGTGCTGCGCAACTCGGTGCGCACCCTGCCGCTGATCTTCACGATCAACGCCTCGGAGGCCATCCTCACCCTGGCCGGGCTGGGCTTCCTGGGCTTCGGCATCGAACCCAACTCCGGTGCGGAGTGGGGCTACGACCTCAACCGCGCCGTCGCCGACGTCACCTCGGGCATCTGGTGGACTGCGCTCCCGCCCGGCCTGGGCATCGTGCTCACGGTGCTGGGCACGACCCTGCTCGGCGAGGGCCTCACCGACCTGGCCGACCCACGGCTGCGGCGCCGCTCAGGCACCCCCGCCGCCCCCACGGACGGAGCCGGGGACGATGAGTGACCTGCTGCGCGTCGAGGACCTGCACGTGGACTTCGCCACCGACGCCGGGCGAGCGCCGGCGGTCCGCGGGGTCAGCCTGTCCGTCGCCCCGGGTGAGGTGCTGGCCCTCGTCGGCGAGAGCGGCAGCGGCAAGACCGTCACCGCCCGGTCGGTCCTCGGGCTGCTGCCCGGCACCGCGACCGCCCGGGGCCGGGTACTGCTCGGCGACGGCACCCGCGAGCCCACGGAGGACGTGCTGACCGCGTCCGCCGCCCGACTGCGCGCCCTGCGCGGCACGCACGCCGCGATGGTCTTCCAGGAACCCGCCACCGCGCTGAACCCGGTCCTCACCATCGGCGGACAGCTCACCGAGGGACTGCGTGCCCACGGACGCGGCGGCGGCCGGGCCGGACGGCGGGCCCTCGCCGTGGAATGGCTCGACAGGGTCGGCATCCCCGATCCGGCCGTCCGGGCCGGGCACTATCCGCACCAGCTGTCCGGCGGGCAGAAGCAGCGCGCCGTCATCGCCATGGCGCTCGCCCTGGGCACCCGGCTGATCGTCGCCGACGAGCCGACCACCGCCCTGGACGTCACCGTGCAGGCGGAGATCCTGGAACTGCTGCACCGCTGCCGCACCGACTTCGGCACCGCCGTCCTGCTCATCACCCACAACATGGGGGTGGTCGCCGACCTGGCCGACCGGGTGGCCGTGATGCGTGCGGGCCGTGTGGTGGAACAGGCGCCGGCGCGGAACCTGTTCGCGGCGCCCGCCCATCCGTACACCCGCGAACTCCTCGCCGCCGTACCCGACTTCGGGACGGGCGCCCGGGAGCAGCCGGCCGCGGCGGCGGACGGCGCACCCGTCGTGCGGGCCAGCGGGCTGGTCGTCGAGCATCCGGGGCGGCTCGGCCGCAAGGGCTTCCGCGCGGTGGACGGGGTGAGTTTCGAGATCCGGCCGGGCGAGGTGCTGGGCCTGGTCGGCGAGAGCGGCAGCGGCAAGACCACCATCGGGCGGGCGATCGCCGGACTGACCCCCGTCACGAGCGGTGAACTGGAGCTGTTCGGCGCGCCGTTGACACGCAGGCGCGGATCGGCGGGACGGATCGGGTATGTCTTCCAGGACCCCGCCACCAGCTTCGACCCCCTCCTGACGATCGCCGAGAGCGTCGCGGAACCGCTCGTCGTGCACCGGCGCGAGCTGGGCGCCAAGGAGATCCGGGCGCGGGCCGGGGCGCTGCTCGAAGCGGTGCAGCTGCCGCGCGGCCTCGCGGACCGCTATCCCCACGAGCTCAGCGGCGGACAGCGGCAGCGCGCCGCCCTGGCCCGCGCCCTCGCCCTGCGGCCGACGCTCCTCGTCGCCGACGAACCGACGTCGGCACTGGACGTCTCCGTGCAGGCCAAGGTGCTGGACCTGTTCGCCGAGCTGCAAAGGGAGTTCGGCTTCGCGGCGCTGTTCGTCAGCCACGACCTGGCCGTGGTGGAGCGGGTCGCCGACCGGGTGGCCGTGCTGCACCGGGGCCGGATCGTCGAGGAGGGCTTGACCGGCCAGGTGCTGGGCAGCCCTCGGGACGACTACACCCGCCGGCTCGTCGCCGCCCTGCCCGTGCCGGACCCGGTGCGGCAGGCGAGGCGCCGGCGGCAGGCCTCCGATGTTCTCGAGGAAGGAGTGGCCGGCGCATGACGGACGGCTCACTGATCGACGAAGTACTGCGCGGCACCCCGGTCTTCGACGGCCACAACGACCTGCCGGTGGCGCTGCGCGCACGGTCCGGCGGCAGTGTCGAGGGCCTCGCGGAGGGCCGGCCCGACCTGCACACGGATCTCCCGCGGCTGCGTGCCGGCGGGGTCGGCGCGCAGTTCTGGTCGGTGTACGTCTCGTCCGGGCTGCCGGAGCCCGAGGCCGTGGTGGCGACCCTGGAGCAGATCGACGCCGTCTACCGGCTCGCCGCCCGCTACCCCGACGCGCTGCGGATCGCGTACACCGCTGCCGAGGTCGAGACCGCGTTCGCCGAGGGCCGGATCGCCTCGCTGCTCGGCATCGAGGGCGGGCACAGCCTCGCCGAGTCACCGGGGGTCCTGCGGTCGTACGCCCGGCTGGGGGTGCGCTACGTGACCCTCACCCACAACGACAACACCTCCTGGGCCGACTCGGCCACCGACGAGCCCGTGGTCGGCGGTCTGAACGCCACCGGCCGGGCGATCGTCGCGGAACTCAACCGGACCGGCGTGCTGGTGGACCTCTCCCATGTCGCCGAGTCCACCCAGCGCGCCGCCCTCGCCGTGTCCACCGCGCCGGTCCTGTTCAGCCACTCCTCCGCCCGCGCGCTCAACGACCACCCGCGCAACGTGTCGGACGGGGTGCTGGAGCTGCTGCGGGACAACGGAGGCGTGATCCAGCTGACCTTCGTGCCGTACTTCGTCTCCGCGGCGGCCGCCGACTGGAGCCGGGCGCTCCAGGACGAACGCGCGCGGCTCGGGCTGCCCGCGACACCCTGGGCCTGGCCGCGCGCGCCGCGCCCCGGCGAGGACCCGGAGCGGGTCGCCGAGGAGTACGCGCGGGCCTTCGCGGCGGGGCCCGATGACCGGCTGAAGGGCTGGCTGGACGCCCATCCCCGCCCCGAGGTGACCATCGCGCAGGTCGCCGACCATGTGGAGCACGCCCGTGCGGTGGCGGGCGTGGACCACATCGGGCTCGGCGGCGACTACGACGGGGTGGACCACCAGCCCGTCGGTCTCGCCGACGTCTCGGGCTATCCGGCCCTGCTGCGGGAACTCGCCGACCGCGGCTGGTCCCGCCCCGAACTGGAGGCCCTGACCGGCCGCAACGTACTACGCGTCCTGCGCACGGCCGAGCACCGGGCCACCGAGCCCCTGTGGCCCACGGCCCCGCTGCGCTGAACGACCGCCGGTCGCGGAGGCCCCGGCCGGTGTGGAGTGTGTCGCGTGTTCTTGACAGCTGCCGGGGCGGGGGACGTACGGTGAACCGATCGGTTTTGGACGGGTGGAGGCCCCCTGATGCACGGACCCGGAGCGGCACCGCGGAGTGCGTGCTCCGGCGTGCGGCTGGTCGTCCGCCGGCATGTCGACTACTGCCTCACCTGCTCGGCCGTCTGTTCCTCCGCGCGCCGCTGACCTCGGCCGGCCCGCGCCAGGTCCCCGCGCCCGCTCCGACGGGTCCCGCCGTCGCGGCCCCGTGAGTCCCCGCGCCGTGCCCCCGCCCGTCGGGCACCGCGGTCCGTCTCGTCCTTCCCTCTCCCTGCCAGTACGGCCGTACCCGGCGCTCCGCCGTGGGCCAGCGGTCGTGAACTCCCGTGTCCTCCCGGAAGGAACACCCATTGTCCGGCCCCGCCCTGCACCTCGCCGTCGAGATCGACGGCGACGGCGCCCATCCCGCGGCCTGGCGCCGCGCCGCCCACGCACCCGACCGGCTGCTCTCCCCGCGCCGTGTGGCCGGGCTCGCCACGACGGCCGAGAACGCCGGGTTCACCCTGATCACCCTGGACGACGGGGTGCTCCCGCCGGGGACCGCCGCGGACCCCGTGGGCCGGATCGGCGCCGTGGAGCGGGCGGCCTTCGTCGCCGCGTCCACGAGCACGATCGGCATCGCGCCCGTGGTGGCGGTCACGTACGCCGAACCCTTCCATGTCTCCGGCCAGTTGGCGTCCCTGGACCACATCTCCGCGGGCCGCGCCGGCTGGGTGGTGTCGCAGGAGGAGCACCCCGACGCGGCCCGGGCGTGGGGCCGCCCCCTGGTCGCCGACGCCGACGCGCGCGCCCGGGAGTCACGGGACGGCGTCGAGGTGGTCCGCGCCCTGTGGGACTCCTGGGAGGACGACGCGGTCATCAGGTCGGTGGCCACGAGCCGTTACCTCGACCGCGAACGGCTCCACTACATCGACTTCACCGGGGACACCTATGCGGTCAAGGGCCCGGCGATCGTGCCGCGCCCGCCGCAGGGCCAGCTCGTCGTCCTGGGCCGGCCCGCCGAGGTGCCCGCCGGGCAGCTCGACGTGGCGCTCGTCGAGGGCCGCGACCTCGCGTCGGTCGGCGCGGCCGCCACTGCCGCCGCCGCGCCCCGCGTCTTCGCCGAGGTGGAGGTGGCGCTGGACACCCCGGACGCCTCCGCCACCGAACGCGTCGCCGACCTGGAACGGCACGCTCCGTGGACCGACCGGGGCAGGCTGCGGCACATCGGGCCGGCCGAGCAACTCGTTTCTCTGCTCGGCGAGTTGAGCCGGTACGTCGACGGCGTGCGGCTGCGCCCGCTGGTGCTGGACGAGGATCTGCCGGTCCTGTCCCGGCTCGTCCTGCCGGCGCTGTCCGAGCGCCGTCTCGTCGCCCGGCCGCTGCCCGGCACGTCCCTGCGCTCGACCCTGGGTCTGGAGCGCCCCGCCAACCGTTTCGCGGCCGCGGCCGTCCAGGAGGAAGCCCGATGACCCGCACCGACCCGCTCGACGTCCCCCGGCCGCACGCCCAGCTGCACTTCGGCGTGTTCTTCCAGGGCGTCAACCACTGGACCATCTGGTCCGCCCCCGACAGCGGTTCGCAGATCGACCCCGCCTCCTTCCGGCGGGTCGCCCAGACCGCCGAGCGAGGTCTGTTCGACGCGTTCTTCCTCGGTGAGGGGCTGCGGCTGCGCGAGGTCGACGGCCGCATCCACGACCTCGACGTGGCCGGCCGGCCTGACGCCGTCACCCAGCTCGCGGCACTGGCCGCGGTCACCCGCCGGATCGGCCTGGTCTCCACCTCCAACTCCACCTTCAACGAGCCCGCCGACCTGGCGCGCCGCCTGTCCGGCCTCGACCTGCTCTCCGAGGGCCGCGCCGGCTGGAACGTGGTGACCACGGACAACGCCTGGACCGGCGCGAACTTCCGGCGCGGCGGCTATCTCGACCACGCCGACCGCTACCGGCGCGCCGAGGAGTTCCTCACCGTAGCCCGGGCGCTGTGGGAGGGCTGGGAGGACGGTGCCGTCGCCGGCTCCGCGGACGCCGCCGCATGGTCGGCGCCCGGTGCCGTCCACCGGGTACGCCACCGCGGTCCGCAGTTCGACGTCGACCTCGCCCCGACCCTGCCGCGCAGCGCGCAGGGCCACCCCGTGATCTTCCAGGCCGGTGACTCCGGTGAGGGACGGGACTTCGCCGCCCGCAACGCCGACGTCATCTTCTCCGCGCACGGCAGCGACTTCGACGACGCGCTGGCCTTCGCCGAGGACATCCGGCGCCGGCTGCGGGCGGCCGGACGGCCCGAGGACGACCTGCGGATCCTGCCCGGTACCGAGATCATCATCGGCGCCACCGAGGAGGAGGCCGAGGAGAAGAAGCGCTGGATCCGGCTCCAGCAGGTCACTCCCGCCACCGCGCTGGGCATCGCCGGGCTGCTCTGGGGCATCGACCTGTCCGGCCGCGACGCCGACGGACCGCTGCCGAAGGAGGACCCGGTGGTCGCGGAGAACGACGGCTCGTTCGGGGCCCGGCGGGTCGCCGACGCGCGCACGGTCGTGGCCGAATGGCGGGCCAAGGCGGAGGCACACGGCTGGTCGCTGCGCGAGACCGTGATCGCGCTCGGCCCGCAGCGCGGGCACGTCGGCACCCCGTCAGGCCTGGCCGACAAGTTCGCCCACTTCGTGCGGCACGGCGCGATCGACGGGTTCAACGTCACGCCGTACCTCATCCCCGACGGCCTCGACGACATCGTCGACCTGCTCGTCCCGGAGCTTCAGGAACGCGGCCTCTACCCGACCGAGTACGCCGGGACCACGCTGCGCGAGCACCTCGGCCTGCGCGAGCCCCTCACCCACCGGTCCGCACCCGAGCGGCAGGCCGGCTGACCGCTGCCGCGCCGGCCCCTGTCCGACACCCGCCCGACACCCCAGGGAGAACCATGACCACCGAGGCCACCACGACGGACCTGGAAGCCTTCACCGAGGACTGGCTGGACTGGCAACGCGCCCAGGAGGCCCGCCTCGCCGACCCGCACGGGTTCCTCGCCATCACGAGCCTGCACTTCCTCGACGAACGGCCGCAGCGTTTCCCCGACGCGCCGGGTGCCTGGCGCACCGGTCCGGACGGGGTGGTCGTCGCCCTCGACGAGGGTGAGGAACTGGTCGTCGACGGCACACCGGTGCACGGCGAACACAACTTCGGGGTCCTCCCGGAGCGCGGGGGCGTCGACGCGGTCTGGAAGGACGCCGTGATCGAGGTCGCCAAGCGCGGCGGCAACGACATCGTGCGCCCCCGGCATCCGGACGCGCCGCTGCGCACCGCCTTCACCGGCACCCCCGCCTACGACCCCGACCCGCGCTGGGCCGTGACGGGCCGTTACGTCCCCTTCGAGCAGCCGCGGCCGACCACGGTGGGCGCCGCCGTCGAGGGCCTGGAGCACGTGTACGACGCTCCGGGCCGGGTCGAGTTCGAACTCGACGGGCGTCCGCTGTCCCTCACCGCCTTCCCGGGGCATGGGGAGGGCCGGCTGATCCTGCTCTTCACCGACGCCACCTCCGGGGTCACCACCTACGCGGCCAACCGCGTCCTGGCCCTCGACCCACCCGCCGCCGACGGCACGGTCCGGCTGGACTTCAACCGCGCGGCGAACCTGCCCTGCGCCTACACGGACCTGGCCACCTGCCCGTTGCCGCCGGCCGAGAACCGGCTGCCGGTGGCGGTCGAGGCCGGTCAGACGCTGCCCCGGGAACGCGGCGGTTCCTGAGCCGCCGCACGAACCGAGGTGACGGGCGCCCGGCGGAACCCGCCGGGCGAGCCGGGGTGACGGTCAGTCATGGGGTGTTCCGCCGGTGGAGGGTTCACGGGTGGGTTCCCGGGCGGCCGTGCGGGACGGAGCGGGGTTCGGCCGGGCGACGGCCGGTGCCGTCACCGCGGCGGGCGTGGGCGTCGCGTGCGCCAGCCACCAGGCCACCGCCGCGGCCACGAGGACCGCGACGGCCGCGCCGCCGGCGAGACCCCAGCGCACCCCCACGTGCTGGGAGATCCAGCCGACGGCCGGGGCCCCGACCGGGCTGCCGCCCATCGAGATCACCGTGTACACGGCCATCACCCGGCCGCGCATGGCGTCGCTGACCTCCGACTGGACGAACGCGCTGACGGCGGTGTTCAGCGTCATCAGCGTGAATCCGACGGGCAGCAGCAGGACGAGGAACGCGGGGTACGACGGCATGAGCGCGGCCAGTGCCTCGAACCCGCCGAACAGCAGCGCCCCGACGACGACCGTCCGTACCCGGGGCGAGATCCCGCGGGTCGCGGCCATCGTGCCGGCGACGGTACCGACGGCGAGCGCCGTGTTCATGAAGCCCAGGCCGCGCGAGCCGACGTCGAAGACGCGCCCGGCGAACAGGGTCAGCGTGGTCGGGAAGTTCACCGCGAAGGTCGCGGTGAGCCCGAACACGGTGAACACGCCGACGAGTTCGGGACGGGCGGCCACATACCGCAGCCCCGCCGCTCCCGCCCCCGTCCACGGCGGCCGGTCAGGACCCGGCGCCGTGCCCTGCCGCGGCCGGATCGACAGCAGTCCCGCGAGTACGACGGTGAAGGACGCCGCGTTGAGGGCGAACACCCAGCCGGTGCCGATCGCCCCGATGAGCACACCGGCGATCGCCGGGCCGACCAGCCGGGCGGCGTTGAGGGAGAGGATGTTCAGGCCCGCCGCCTTGGGGATCAGCGGCCGTCCGACCAGTTCCGTGACGAAGGACAGGCGCGCCGGGTTCTCCACCGTGAACACGCAGCCCAGGGCGAAGGACAGGACGTACAGCAGCCACAGCGGGGCGTGGCCGGACAGCACCATCCCCGTCAGCAGCAGCGCCTGCGCCGCGTACAGCGCCTGCGTCCACAGCAGCAGGGTCCGGCGGTCGTGGCGGTCGGCCAGCACCCCGCCCCACAGGCCGAACAGCAGCACCGGGGCGAACTGGAGGCCCGCCACCCAGCCGAGCGCGGTCCCGCTGTGGGTGCGGGTGAGGACGAACCAGTCCAGCGCCACCCCCTGCATGGCGCTGCCGGTGTTCGACACCAGTCCCGTGCTCCAGTAGATCCGGTAGTCACGGACCCGCAGCGCGGCGAACACCCCTGACGGGACAGTGCTGTTGAAGGCCATTGCGGCTCTCTCTGACGGATTTCCCGCCAACCGGGGCGGGGGCGAAGGCGGTTCGCGGACGCACGGGGGCGCCCCGTCGGGCGCGGGCGTCGGGCGTGCGGGGGCCGTGAGCGGCCGGGGTGGGGAGTTCAGCTACAGGTCTGGTCGAACTGGTCGGCGCGGCGGCCCGTCCAGAACGGGTCGAGGAGCACGGTGCGTGCCTGACCTGCGGTCTCCATGGCCGGATCAAAGCACACGGAACAAGGTGCGTCCACCATGCGTCCCGGTACCTGAGACGCTGTGGCGTTTCGAACCGGGCGTCCGGTCACGGCATTGACGTACGACAAGACCGCTCCGTAGCATCGCGTCCGGCATTGAGTGTCAGCGTCAAGCCCTGGCTCGCTGACCGGCAACCCTCCCACGCGGTGGGGTGCTCCAGGTGAAAGCCCGGCGGGGTCACCGAGGATCCCGCAAGCGCGTGGCCCCGGTGGCGGGGCCGGAGAAGGGAGGGACCGGTATGCACGAACTTCATGCGGCGGTGGCCTCCTGTGCCGGTGCCATGGCGTTCTCCAGGCTCTCCCGTCGGCGCCACATCGATCTCAAGCGTTCGACCAGCTGTCTCTGTCGTACGACTCGCCGTCACTGACGAGCCCGCCCCTGGTCGGCCGGCCACATCCGGCGTCGACCCCCGCGTGCCCGGACCGCCGTCAGGCGCCGGCCGTCCTCGCTCGCCCGTGACGCTCCCCCGCCGTTGCCCGCCACCGTCTCCGGTGGCATCTCCCTGACCACCGTCTGATCAGCGCTTCCCCGTCGCCGGTGCCGACCGGCCGGGTCGCACGTCCATGCCCGCCGTGCCGCGTTCCCGACGCCCGGCACCCGGTGCCTGGGTGACACGAGTAGGAGAAAGCCCTCCGTGACCGCACTTCCGGTATCCAGATCATCCCGTTGGGCGCCGCTGGCCGCCCTGCTGACCACCAGTGTGCTGCTGACCGCCTGCGGTTCGGGCGACACCGGTTCCGGCGGCGGCAGCAGCCGGCCGAAGTCCGGCGGCACCCTGACCTTCGCGGTGGGTTCCGACGCCGGCTGCGTGGATCCGCAGCAGGTCGGCAGCAACGACACCATCTACTCGGTCCGGCAGATCGTGGACTCCCTGACCGACCAGGACCCCAAGACCGGCAAGATCGTGCCGTGGCTGGCGAAGAGCTGGGACATCAACTCCGACGCCACCCAGTTCACGTTCCACCTGCGCTCGGGCGTCACCTTCAGCGACGGCTCGAAGCTGACCGCGCAGGTGGTGAAGGACAACTTCGACGCGGTGCCGAAGCTGGGCGCCCTGGGCACCCTCGCCGAGGGCTACCTCAGCGGGGTCAAGAGCACCGTCGCGGTCGACCCGCTCACCGTGAAGGTGACCTTCGCGCAGCCCAACGCCCAGTTCCTGCAGGCGACTTCGACGCACTCGCTGGGCATCGAGTCCGCGGCGAGCGTGCGGAAGACCCCGCAGCAGAAGTGCAGTGACGGGATCGTCGGGTCCGGGCCGTTCGTGCTGAAGGGCTACGTACAGAACCAGTCGGTCACCCTGGCCAAGCGCACCGGGTACGCCTGGGGTTCCAGCCTGTGGGCCAAGAAGGGCGAGGCCTACCTGGACAAGCTGGTGTTCAAGGTGGTGCCCGAGGCGGGCGTGCGCGCCGGAAGTCTCCAGTCCGGGCAGGTCGACGCGATCAGCAGCGTCGGCAAGGCCAACGAGGCCGCGCTCAAGGGCGGTCAGGTCACTCTCGCCCGCCGGGCCAACCCCGGTGTGGTGTTCGGCCTGGGCCTCAACAACGCACGGCCGGTGCTGAAGGACGCGAGGGTACGCCAGGCGATCGAGGTCGCCGTCGACCGCGAGCAGATCGCCGGCACCGTCTTCCCGACCGGCACCCGGCCGGCCGGCAGCGTCCTGGCGCACACCACACCGGACTACACCGACCTCTCCGCGGACCTGTCCACCGACCCGTCCAAGGCGAAGTCCCTGCTGGACCAAGCCGGTTGGAAGGCGGGCGGCGACGGCATCCGCACCAAGGGCGGCAAGAAGCTGAGCCTCACCATCACCTGGTTCCCCAACTCGGCCACCAACCAGCCCGCGCTGGAACTCGTCCAGCAGCAGCTGAAGGCCGTGGGGATCGACGTGGTGCTCAAGCAGCTCCCGGTCACCCAGTTCGCGACCACGCTCCAGGCCGGTGACTTCGACGTCGTGTGGGGCAACGTGACCCGGTCCGACCCGGACATCCTGCGCAGCTCGTTCTCCACCCAGCTGGCCAACTTCTACCACCTGCCCGCCAGTTCGCTGGACACCGCGCTGTCCCAGCAGGCCGCGACGACCGACACCGCCAAGCGCGCGAAGCTGGTCGCCGAGGCGCAGCGGCTGATCGTCCGCAACGCGTACTACGTGCCCGTGGTGGAGTTGCAGACCCAGCTGGGCGTGTCGACGAAGGTGCACGACCTCGACTTCGACTCGGGCAGCCGCGTGCAGTTGCACGACACCTGGATCGGCTAGCCGTGCGGCGCTATGTGATCAAGAGGCTGGCGCAGGCGGTCGGGGTGCTGTGGGCGGCCTACACGGTGTCGTTCCTGGTGCTGGACTTCCTGCCCGGTGACCCGGTCACCGCGATGGCCGGTGCCGGGATGGACTCGGGACAGGTCGACCCGGCCCAACTCGCCGCACTGCGGCACGAGTACGGCTTCGACAAACCGGTGCTCGTGCAGTACGCGGAGTATCTCGGGCGGGCGGTGCGCGGGGACTTCGGCGACGCCGTCGCCAGCGGCCGCCCGGTCACCTCCGTCATCGGCGACGCGCTGCCGGGGACGCTCCAGCTGACGGGGGCGGCGCTGCTGCTCGCGGTGGTGCTCGGCGGCGGACTCGCGGTGGTGGCGACGTACACCTCGCAGCGGTGGCTGCGGCAGCTGTTGCTGTCGCTGCCCCCGCTGGGGGTGTCGGTCCCCACGTTCTGGGTGGGGCTCCTGCTGGTCGAGGCGTTCTCGTTCCGGCTGCACTGGTTCCCGGCGTTCGGCAACGACGGGCTGCGCGGTCTGGTGCTGCCGGCCCTGACGCTGGCCGTCCCGACCGGGGCGCAGGTCGCCCAGGTGCTGGCCAAGAGCCTGCTCACCGCGCTGGACCAGGCCTATGTGGAGACCGCGCGGGCCAAGGGCGCCGGGCGGGGGCGGGTTCATCTGCGGCACGCGCTGCGCAACGCGTCGCTGCCCGCGCTGACGGTCGTCGGCCTGCTGGTGGGTCAGCTGATCGCCGGTTCGGTGGTCGTGGAGACGGTGTTCTCCCGGGACGGCCTGGGGCGGGTGACCGCCGCCGCCGTGACCGCCCAGGACATTCCGCTGGTCCAGGGGGTGGTGGTGTTCGGCGCGCTGATCTTCGTGGCGACGAACCTGGTCGTCGACCTCGTCTACCCGCTGCTGGACCCGCGGATCGTGGTGACCCCGGACAGGAGGGCGAGCTTCGCATGAGTCAGAGCGTTGTCGACGGCACGGCCGGCGCGGCCGACGCGGCCGAGGCCGCCCTCGGTCTCGCCCGGCCGGTGACGGCGGGGCCCGCGCCCGGGCCGGGACGCCGGGCCGACGTGCGGCGGGTACTGCGGTTCCTGGTGCGCCGTCCCGGGCTGCTGGTGTCGGTGGCGGTCCTGGTGCTGGTGGTGCTGGCCGCGTTCTGGCCGGACCTGTTCACCTCGCAGGACCCGTTGAAGGGCGTGCCCACCGAGAACTTCCGCGGCCCGGGCGGCGGTCACTGGTTCGGCACCGACGAACTCGGCCGGGACGTGTTCTCCCGGGTGGTGCACGGCGCCCAGCTGTCCCTGAAGGCCACGCTGATCGCGGTCCTGGTGGCCTTCGTGGTCGGCGGACTGCTGGGTGTGGTCGCCGGGTTCGTGGGCCGGTGGGTGGACGACGTGCTGATGCGCTTCGTCGACGTGCTCCTGTCCATTCCGGCGCTGTTCCTGTCCCTGGCCCTGGTCACCGCGCTCGGCTACGGCACGGTGAAGGTGGCGGTCGCGGTCGGTATCGCCAGCGTGGCCTCGTTCGCCCGGGTGGCGCGCGCCGAGGTGCTGCGGGTGCGGCAGGCGGTGTTCGTGGAGGCGTCCCGCTCGTGCGGGGCCCGCTGGTACTCGGTGCTGGGCCGGCACGTCCTGCCGAACGCGGCCGGCCCGGTGATCGTGCTGGCCACCCTGGACTTCGGCTCCTCGATCCTGGCCGTGTCGGCACTCAGCTTCCTCGGCTACGGCGCGCCGCCGCCGGCCCCCGAGTGGGGCACGTTGATCTCCGACGGCCGCAACTACCTCGCCAACGCCTGGTGGCTGACCGCGCTGCCCGGTCTGGCGATCGCCGCGACGGTCCTGGCCACGAACCGGATCGCGCGGGCGCTGGACGGCGAATGGTCCCGGCAGCGATGACCGACGCACACGAGAACGGCGACGACGTGACCACACCCCTGCTGAGCATCCGCGGCCTGTCCGTGTCGTACCGCACCCGGGGCGGCACGGTACCGGCCGTGCGCGGTGTGGACCTGGACGTATGGCCCGGTCAGGTGACCGCGGTGGTCGGCGAGTCCGGTTCCGGCAAGAGCACCACCGCGCATGCCGTCATCCGGCTGCTGGCCGGGAACGGCGCCATCGACGCGGGCACGATCGGCTTCGGCCGGCACGATCTCGCCACACTGTCGGAGGCGGAGCTGCGGACCGTGCGCGGGGCCCGGATCGGGCTGGTCCCGCAGGATCCCTCGGTGTCGCTCAACCCGGTCAAGCGGATCGGCGAGCAGGTCGCCGAGGTGCTGCGGATCCACGGCAGGGCGACCCGGCGGTCGGCGGCGGCCGAGGCGGTCGCGGTGCTGGACCGGGCCGGGCTGCCGGACGCGGCGGTCCGCGCCCGGCAGTACCCGCACGAGCTCTCCGGCGGCATGCGGCAGCGGGTGCTGATCGCCATCGCCATCGCGGCCGGGCCCGAGCTGATCATCGCCGACGAGCCGACCAGCGCGCTCGACGTCACCGTGCAGCGCGTCATCCTGGACCATCTCCAGCACCTCGTGGAGGAGTCGGGCACCGCGATCCTGCTGGTGACCCATGATCTCGGGGTGGCCGCCGACCGGTCGCAGCGGCTGGTGGTCATGGAGCAGGGCCGGGTGGTGGAGGCGGGCGAGACCCGGTCCGTGCTCGCCGACCCGCAGCACGAGTACACCCGGCGGCTGCTCGCCAGCGCACCCAGCGCGACCTCGGCCGTCCCACGCACCCGAGCGGCGTCCACGGCCGTGGACGCGGTGCCGGGTGCGGTTCCCGGAGCAGCCGCCGGGCCGGACACGCGTCCGGTTCCCGGCGCGGACGCGGTCGCGGTCACGCGCGTGGTCCCCGGTGCGGTTCCGGGCCCGGTCCCCGGTGCGGTTCCGGGTGTGGTCCCGCTGGTCGAGGCGCGGAACCTGGTCAAGGAGTTCCGGCTGCCGCGCGCCGGCGGCGAAAGCCGGACGCTGCGTGCCGTGGACGACGTCAGCCTCACCCTGCACCGCGGCCGGACCCTCGCGCTGGTCGGCGAGTCGGGCTCGGGCAAGTCCACCACCGCCCGGCTGGTCCTCCGGCTGGCCGACGCCACCTCCGGACAGGTCCTCTTCGACGGCACCGACGTCACCGGCGCGGGCCCCCGCCAGGTCCGCGAACTGCGCCGCCGGGCCCAGCTGATCTACCAGAACCCGTACGCCTCCCTCGATCCGCGTTTCTCCATCGGCGAGGTCGTCACCGAGCCGCTGCGCGCCTTCAAGGTCGGCGACCGCGCCTCCCGGCTGGCCCGCGCCCGTGAACTCCTGGACCGGGTGGCCCTGCCCGCCGCGACCCTGGAGCGGCGTCCGGCGGAGCTGTCCGGCGGACAGCGCCAGCGGGTGGCGATCGCACGGGCCCTCGCCCTCTCCCCCGACCTGGTGGTGTGCGACGAGCCGGTCTCGGCGCTCGACGTCTCCGTCCAGGCCCAGGTCCTCGACCTGCTCGCCGAGTTGCAGGACCGGACCGGGGTGGCCTACCTGTTCATCTCGCACGACCTGGCCGTGGTACGGCAGATCGCGCACCAGGTGGCCGTGATGCGGTCCGGGCGGGTGGTCGAGACGGGGCCGCCCGAGGACCTGTTCACCGATCCGCGCCACGAGTACACCCGCGAACTGCTCGCGGCGATCCCCGGCGGCCGGGTCCCCTCCCCCGCCGTCGAGACCACCACCAGCTGAGGACCGGCATCACATGAGCACTCCCACCATCTCCTCGTTGGCCTTCCTCACGCCGGGCAACTTCGCCGACGACGACCCCCGCACCGGCCTGGAGGAGACCCTCCGGCTCTTCGGGTACGGCGAACGGCTCGGCTACGACGGCGCCTGGATCCGCCAGCGCCACCTCGAACACGGGGTCGGCTCGGCCGCGGTGTTCCTGGCCGCGGCCGGGCAGCGCACCGAGCGGATCGAACTGGGCACCGCGGTCATCCCGATCGGCTACGAGAGCCCGTTCCGCCTCGCCGAGGACCTGGCGCTGGCCGACGTGCTGTCCGCCGGACGGCTCCAGGTCGGCTTCAGCACCGGGATGCCGCACGCCGACCTGCTCGGTGACCTGGTGCACGACGGCGACTGGCGCGGCCTCGACCTGTCGTACGGCAGGATCGCCCGGGTCGTGGAGAACCTGCGCGGCGACTACCTCGGTGGCCCGGACACGGTCATCCACTCCCCGGGCAACGTCCAGCGCCCGCGCCTGCAACCGCACAACCCCGGCCTGGCCCGCCGGATCTGGTACGGCGGGGGCAGCCTGCGCTCGGTGCGCTGGGCCGCCGGACAGGGCCTCGGCCTGCTGTCCGGCAACATCGTCACCGGCGAGGGCACCGACGACTTCACCACCGCCCAGCTGGGCCTGCTCACCGAGTACCGCCGGGCGCTGCCCGCGGGCCGGGCCACGCGGGTGGCGCTGGGCCGGGTGATCGTGCCCCTGGACAGCGCCGACGCGCGCACCCGGGCCCGCTACCGCGCCTACGCGGCGAGCCGTCACGAGCGCACCCTCGGCCCGCAGGGACCCAGGCGGACCCTGTTCGCGCCGGACGTCGTGGGCACCGCCGAGCAGATCCTGGAGCAACTGGCCGCCGACCCCGTCCTGGCCGAGGTGAGCGAACTGCGGCTGGAGCTGCCGTACGAGTTCCAGCGCGAGGAGTACGAGCAGATCCTGCACGACGTACGGCACCTGGTCGCACCGGAGCTGGGCTGGCGTCCCGCCGCCGACGGGCCCGTCGCCGTCGCCGCCGGGGAGGCCGGCCGATGAGTTCCGAACCGGAGCCGGGTGTGCGGCTGGAGGTGCACACCCGGGAGCCGTTCGCCGCGGGCCACCGCTTCGGTGACGCGGGGGCCTACGAGGTGGTCACGGCGACCGCCCACTACGCCGTCGACCCGCGGGCGGCAGCCCATCGTGCCGTCCCCGATCTCGGGCTCGCGCCGCGCGACGGCTCCGGGCTGGTGCGCTTCAGCGGTGACGTCGAGATCCTGCGGCCGGTCGGCGGCGGGCGCCGCAGGCTGTTCTTCGACTGGGGCAACCGCGGCAACAAGCGGGCCGTGCAGTACTTCTGCGACGCCCCGCACACCAACCGGCCCCGTTCGCTCGCCGACGCCGGCAACGGCTATCTCTTCCGCCGCGGTTACACGGTGGTCTTCGGTGCCTGGCAGGGTGATCTGCTGCCGGGCGACGGACGGCTGCTGCTGGACCTGCCGGCCGCCCGGCAGGACGGCGGGCCCGTACGGGGCCTGACGACGGCCGAGTTCATCGTGGAGGAGCCGACCGTCTCGCTTCCGCTGTCCCGGTGGTCGAGCACCCGCTCCCATCCGGTCAGCGCGCGAGGCGTGTCCGGCGCGCGTCTCACCCGGCGCCGCTACGCGCACAGCGCACCGGAGGAACTGGCGCCGGGCACCTGGCGGTTCGCCCGGTCGCAGGGTGGCGGCGGCGACCTCAAGGGGCGGTCCACGGCTGTGGTGCCGAGCCGCCACGACCTGTACCTCGACGAGGGGTTCCGGCCGGGCTGGATCTACGAACTCGTCTACGAGGCCGAGGACCCGCTCGTCCTGGGGCTGGGCCTGGTGGCCGTCCGGGACCTGGTCAGCCATCTGCGGCACGATCCCGCGCAGCCCGCCGGGCCGGTCGACTACGCCTACGGCTGGGGGCGTTCGCAGACCGGCCGGGCCATCCGCGACTTCGTCTACCAGGGCTTCAACGAGGACCTTCAGGGCCGGCCGGTCTTCGACGGGCTGCTCCCGCACGTCTCAGGCGCCGGCCGGCTGGGCCTCGAACGCTTCACCAACCTGACCGTCCCGGGCGGCCAGCAGTACGAGGACCACCTCAGCCGGGCCGACGAGTTCCCCTTCGCCTACGCGGAGACCGTGGACCACCTCACCGGCCGGCGCGACGCGATCATGAAGCGGCCCAGCGATCCGAAGGTGCTGCACACCCAGACCGCCACCGAGTACTGGCAGCGCCGCGGCTCGCTCGTGCACACCACTACGGACGGCCTGGACCTGGGGTTCCCTCCCAACGTCCGGGGCTACCTGTGGTCGTCGAGCCAGCACGTGGCCGATCCGGCGGCCGGCGCGCCCGGCAAGGGGATCTGCAACCACCCGGAGAACGTCGTCGCCACCTCGGCGCTCTTCCGGGGCGTCCTGGACGCGCTCGACGCCTGGGTGAGCGAGGGCGTGGCGCCACCGCCGAGCGCGGTGCCCACCGTCGCCGACGGCACGCTGGTGACGATGGACGAGTGGCGGCGCCAGTTCCCGGCGGTGCCCGCCGCGTTGCTGCCGCACGGTCCCAACGAGCTGTACGCGGTGGACCGTTCGACCGTGCCGCCGTCCGTCGACCGCTCGGACCGCTACGCGGTGCTGGTTCCGGCCGTCGACGTCGACGGGAACGAGACCGCGGGGGTCCGCGCCCCCATGGTGGCCGTCCCGCTGGCCACCTACACCGGCTGGAACACCCGCGCGCCCGGCCAGGGCCACGGGGCGCTGCACGAGTTCAGCGGTTCCACGTTCCCCTTCGCCTCGACCGAGGACGAACGCCTCGTCACCGGCGACCCGCGCCCCAGCGTCCAGAAGCGCTACTGGGACGCGGCCGAGTACACGGCCCGGATCAGGGCCGCCGCCGAGGATCTGGCGGCCCGCCGGCTCCTGCCGCCCGAGGACGTCGAACGCGCCGCGGCCGGCGCGGCGCACTGGTCGGCACCACGCCACCGGGTGGAACCGGAACCCCGGGCGACCGGAGCCGGCCGGGACGAAACCTGAGGCCGGACCGGGGCCTTCGGCGCACGGGACCGTGGCCGTGCCGGTCCGTCTCCCGGCCGGCCACGGTCGTCGTACGTCAGCGGCCGGCCGTGGTCGCCTGGCGGGTGGCCGGCGTCGGTGCCGTGCGGCCGTCCGTGCCGAGCGCGGTCAGGATGTCCTCCATGCTCTGTTTGGCGTCGCCGAAGAGCATGCTGCTGTTCTCACGGAAGAAGAGCGGGTTCTGCACGCCCGCGTAACCGGAGGCCATTGACCGTTTGAAGACGATGACCTGTTCCGCCTCCCAGACCCGCAGCACCGGCATGCCGGCGATGGGGCTCGCCGGGTCGTCCATCGCGGCCGGGTTGACGGTGTCGTTGGCGCCGATCACCAGGACCACCGAGGTCGCGGCGAAGTCGTCGTTGATCTCGTCCATCTCCAGGACGATGTCGTACGGGACCTTCGCCTCGGCCAGCAGTACGTTCATGTGCCCGGGCAGCCGCCCGGCGACCGGGTGGATGCCGAAGCGGACCTCGACGCCCCGCTCCCGCAGCCGGCGGGTCAGCTCGGCCACCGGGTGCTGGGCCTGGGCGACGGCCATGCCGTAGCCGGGGGTGATGACCACCGAACGGGCCTGGGCCAGTGCCTCGGCCGCCTCCGCGGCCCGGATCTCACGGTGCTCGCCCTGCTCGTCCCCGGAGCCGGACGGTGCCTCGATGCCGAAGCCGCCCGCGATGACCGACAGGAAGGACCGGTTCATCGCCTTGCACATGATGTACGACAGGTAGGCGCCGGAGGATCCCACCAGCGCGCCCGTGACGATGAGCAGGTTGTTGTCGAGCAGGAAGCCAGCCGCGGCCGCCGCCCACCCCGAGTAGCTGTTCAGCATCGAGACCACGACGGGCATGTCACCGCCGCCGATCGAGGCGACCAGGTGCCAGCCCAGCACCAGCGCCAGCGCGGTGACCGCGATCATCAACGACAGGTCCGGGCTGATCGTGAACCAGACCGTCAGGGCCACGAAGCCGCCGAGCGCGCCGAGGTTGAGCGCGTTCTTGCCCGGCAGCGTCAGGGGGCGGGACCTGATGCGCGCCGAGAGCTTCAGGAACGCGACGACCGAGCCGGTGAAGGTGACCGCGCCGATGAAGACGCCGATGACCACCTCGGCGTGGTGGATGCCCAGCAGGTCGGCGCCGACGGCGGTCTGTGCCGCGCCGTGCGCCTCCACCTCCAGGTAGCTGTTCCAGCCGACCAGTACCGCGGCCAGGCCGACGAAGCTGTGGAGTACCGCGATCAGTTCGGGCATCTGTGTCATCTCGACGCGACGGGCGCGCCACAGGCCGAGCGCCGCGCCGAGCGCCATCGCCAGCACGACGAGGGTCACCGCCCCCGCGGTGATGCTCTGGGCCGCCAGTACGACCGTGGCGGTCAGGGCGAGCGCCATGCCGGCGATGCCGTAGACGACGCCGGCGCGGGAGGTGCGGTGCTGGGAGAGCCCGGCCAGGCTGAGGATGAACAACAGGGCGGCGACCAGGTCCGCCGCGTGGGATGTCGTCAGGGAGGTCATCTCGGCTCAGCCTTTCGAGAACATCGACAGCATGCGGCGGGTGACGGCGAAACCTCCGAAGATGTTCACGCTCGTCAGCAGGATCGCCACGCAGGACAGCACGGTGACGATCCGGCTCTCGTGCCCGATCTGGAGCAGGGCGCCGATCACGACGATCCCGGAGATCGCGTTGGTCACCGACATCAGGGGTGTGTGCAGCGCGTGGTGCACCTTGCCGATGACGTAGTGACCGATGACCACGGCGAGCGCGAACACCGTGAAGTTCCCGGCGAGTTGGGCGGGAGCGAAGGCGACAAGCAGGAACAGGGCGACCATGCCGAGCCCGATCAGGCCGAAGCGGCGCGCGGGGGTGAGCCTCGGCTCCTCGCGTTCCGGCGCGGCGGCGGCCTGCGGAGGCGGTGCGGCGGGCGCCGCCGAGACCGGCACGGGTGGTGGCGGCCAGGTGATCTCGCCGTCCCGTACGACGGTCACGGCCCGCTGCACGACGTCGTCGAAGTCGATGACCGCCCGCCCGTCCCGGCCGGGGGTGACGAGCTTGAGCAGGTTGGCCAGGTTGGTGCCGAACAGCTGCGAGGCCTGGGCGGGCAGCCGGGCCGCGAGGTCGGTGTAGCCGATGATGGTGACGCCGTTGTCGGTGACCACCGCGCGCCCGGGCACGGTTCCCTCGACGTTGCCGCCCTGGGCCGCGGCCATGTCCACGATGACGCTGCCGGGTTTCATGACGGCCACGTCCGCGGCGGACAGCAGCCGAGGCGCCGGCCGGCCGGGGATCAGCGCGGTGGTGATCACGATGTCCACGTCCTGGGCCTGCCGGTGGTACAGCTCGGCGGCGGCGCGGTCGTAGTCCTCGGAGGTCGCCTTGGCGTAACCGTCGGCGCTCGCCTCCTGGGCGACGTCCACGGGAAGGTACTCGCCGCCCAGCGAGGTCACCTGGTCGGCGACCTCGGGCCGCGGGTCGGTGGCGCGGACGACGGCGCCGAGGCTGGACGCGGTGCCGATCGCCGCGAGGCCCGCCACTCCCGCGCCGGCGACCAGTACCTTCGCCGGGGGCACCTTGCCGGCGGCGGTGACCTGTCCGGTGAAGAACCGGCCGAAGACGTGGGCGGCCTCGACGACCGCCCGGTAGCCGGCGATGTTGGCCATGGACGACAGCACGTCCATCGACTGGGCGCGGGAGATCCGCGGCACCGCGTCCAGCGCCAGGGCGGTCACCCCGGCCCGGGCGAGTGCCGTGAGCAGTTCCGGTGTCTGGGCGGGGGCCAGCAGGGCGACGACCGTGGCGCCCTGCCGCAGCCGGGTGATCTCCGCGTCGGAGGGCGGGTTGACCTTCAGGACGAGGTCGGCGTCCCAGGCGACGCCGACCTCGGCGCCGGCGTCGAGATAGGTCTGATCGCCGAAGCCGGAGGCCGCGCCGGCGCCGGACTCCACGACGACCTGGTAGCCGAGGCCCAGCAGTTGGCGCACGGTCGACGGGGTGGCCGCGACACGTGTCTCGCCGGGGGCGGACTCGGCCACGACGCCGATGCGCTGGGACGAGTGGGGTGCGGATTCTTGTGCAGACATGTCTTCTGTTGTCACCTCGGGAGGCGGGTTTGACGGGTCCGCGGTCGAAGGGCGTCCGCGGGCCGGGTGCCCGTGGACGAGGACCGTAGGAACCTACCCGCCGAAGTCGCCCCGGCAGTCGGCGCGATCGAGGTGTGTTCCACACCACGGCGGCCGTTCCGCCGTTCGGCCGCCGCACCGGCGCACGGCGGCCGGCGGCCCGTCGGCGGGTTAGCCGCGCCCCGAACGACTCCCGCCCGTCGGTTTGTTGGTTAGGGTGGCGGACGGAGACTGATCCCGATCGCCCTCGGCCAGGGCGCTACGGCGGGGGGCTCGCGTGGGATCGGCAGACGGAAGCGCACCTGCGGGTCGGGCCGGCCCGGTCCGTGACCGGCCGGGCGGTGAGCGGGCGACCGGCGGGCCGGCGCACGCGGTGCTGCCCCCGGCGTTGCGCGGGTGGCTCGGGCTGGTCGCGGCGCTCGCCACAATGGTGGTCGGCGTGCTCGGGGTGCGGTACGCGGGCCACGGCGAGCCCGGCAGGGTGGACAGGTGGTTCGTCCGGCCGACGGCGGACAGCGTCCGGCCGCCGTGGCGGTACGTCGCGCTGACCCTGGACTTCCTGGGGGAACCCGCGGGATCGGTGCTGGTGGTCGTGGCCTGCGTGGCGGGCTGCCTGCTGTTGCGCCGTCCCCGCGCGGCGGTGCTCGTCGTGGCCGGCGTCGGTGTGACCGTGGGGGTGACCACGCTGCTCAAGCACCTGGTGGGACGCACCATCCACGGCCCCGGCAACCTGTCGTACCCGAGCGGGCACACGGCCTTCTTCACCGCGCTCGCCCTCATGGCGGCGCTGCTCGCGACGGACCGGCTCGGCCTCGGCAGGACGGCCGGCACGTCACTCGTGCTCATC
Organism: Streptomyces arenae; assembly: GCF_022343545.1. Taxonomy (NCBI): domain Bacteria; kingdom Bacillati; phylum Actinomycetota; class Actinomycetes; order Kitasatosporales; family Streptomycetaceae; genus Streptomyces; species Streptomyces arenae. The sequence goes on along the minus strand of NZ_JAKQYH010000010.1, from coordinate 260,554 downwards.
GCGGCGCTGGTCGCCGGCGCCGCCATGGGCTGGGCGGAGGTCGCGTTGGGCGCGCACTACCCGACGGACGCCCTGGGCGGCTGGTGCACCGCCCTGGCGGTGGTACCGGCGACCGCCTGGCTGCTCGACCGGACAGCCGACCGACCGACCGAGCGACCGACCGGCCGACGGGCCGACCGGCTGAACGGCTGACCGGCTGACCGGCTGACCGGCTGACCGGCTGAGGGTGGACGGCACGCGGCTGACGTCGGTTCACGCCAGGCGGCGGAACACGGGTTTCACCGCCCGCCCGGCCAGCCAGGGCGTGGGGTCGGCGGCGTCCAGGGCGTCCCGGTACACCGCGCACGCCTCCGCCACCACGTCGACGGTGCGGTCGATGTCCGCCTCGTCGAGGGCGCTGCTCACCACGAACGACGGGGCGAGCACGCCACCCGCGAGGAGCCGCCGCAGGAACAGCGTGCGGTACCGCTGCGAGGGCCGCAGGTTCTCGTCGAGCGTGGCGAAGACCAGGTTGCTGGCCCGGCCCCGGACGACGACGTGGTCCCCGACGCCCATGGCCGCCGCGGCGTCGCGGACACCGGCGGCCAGCCGCTCGCCGAGCGCGTGCAGCCGCGCGGTGACGCCCTCCTCGACGTAGGTGGTCTGCACGGCCATGGCGGCCGCCAGGGAGTGGGTCTCCGCGCCGTGGGTGGTGGACAGCAGGAACACCCGGTCGCCGGAATCGCGCAGTCCGCCCCGTTCCATCAGGTCACGGCGGCCGGCCAGCGCGGAGACGGCGAATCCGTTGCCGAGCGCCTTGCCGAACGTCGAGAGGTCGGGGACGACGCCGTACAGGCCCTGGGCGCCCGCCTCGGACCAGCGGAAGCCGGTGATCATCTCGTCGAAGACCAGCACGCAGCCGTGCCGGTCGGCCAGGGCGCGCAGGCCGGCCAGGTACCCGGGCGGCGGCTCGGTGTGGGTGGCCGGTTCGAGGATGAGGCAGGCGACCTCGTCCTGGTGGCGGGTGAGCAGCTCCTCCGTGGCGGCCAGGTCCCCGTAGGGGAAGGAGACGGTGAGTTCGGTGGTCGCCGCCGGGATGCCGGCGGACATCGGTGTGGTGCCGATGAACCAGTCGTCGACGGAGAAGAACGGATGGTCGGCGCACAGGGCCACCCGCGGTCGTCCGGTGACGGCGCGGGCGAGGCGCACCGCGGCGGTGGTGGCGTCGGAGCCGTTCTTCGCGAACTTCACCATCTCGGCGGTCGGCACGGTGGCCAGGAAGTGTTCCGCGGCCTCCACCTCCACGATGGACGGCCGGACGAAGTTGCTGCCCCGGTCGAGTTCCCGCCGGACCGCCTCGAGCACCCGCGGATGGGCGTGGCCGAGGCTCACCGACCGGAGGCCGGAGCCGTACTCGATGTAGCGATTGCCGTCGACGTCCCATACGTGGGCACCGCTGCCGTGGCTGATGACCGGGGCCAGGTTCTCCGGGTACTGGTCGTCGCCCTTGGCGTAGGTGTGCGCGCCCCCGGGGATCACGGCGTGCAGCCTCTCGTTGGCTGTCCGCGACAGGGGCAGGTGAAGCTCTTGGGTGTCCACGGGGACCTCAGCTCTCTCTGTGCTTCAGGACCTCGGCGAGGCTCGGCGCCTCCCGGTCCCGTTGGGACATCAGTGCCACCGGCAGCGGCCAGGGAATGGCGAGTTCCGGGTCGTCGAAGGCGACCGTCACGTCCTCGGCCGGATCGTGCTCACGGTCGATACGGTAAGAGGTGTCCGCGATTTCGGTAAGAGCCTGGAAGCCGTGCGCGCAGCCCGCCGGGATGTATACGGTCTGCTGCGTCTCACCCGACAGTTCGAAGAAGGCCCGGTTCAGGTAGGTCGGCGAGTCCGGCCGCAGGTCCACGACGACGTCGAAGATCCTGCCGTACGAGCACCGCACCAGCTTGGCCTCGCCGGCGCCGGAGCGCAGGTGCAGGCCGCGGAGCACGCCCCGGACCGAACGGGACACGCTGTCCTGGACGAAGGCGTGCGGGTCCAGGCCGACCGAGCGGAGCACGTCGGCGTCGGAGGTACGGCAGAAGAAGCCGCGCTCGTCGGCGTACGGCGTCGGCTCGAACAGGTACGCGCCGGCGATCTCCGGGACCTGGGTCGCTTTCATGGTGCCTTCCGCTGGGCGTGGACGTCCGCCGGGAACAGGTTCGTGGTCAGGGCGGTGAACTGGTGGGCGAGTTGCTGGGCCGCGACCCGGTTCCGCTCGGTGAGGGTCACCCGTAGCTCCGCCGCGTGCTTCTCGAGGTCCCGGAACTGTTCGAGCAGCCGGTCGGCGTCGACCTCGCGTGCCGGGTGGCAGTAGGCGCCGAGGCCCATCCGGTCCATCAGCGCGTCGCTCTTCGCCGCGTAGCACAGGGCGAGCACGGGCGTCCCGGTCTTCAGCGCGCAGATCAGGTTGTGGTAGCGGACGGCCACCACGGTGTCCGCGGCCGCCATCTCGTTCATCAGGTCGGCCAGCGAAGCCGGTTCGGCCGCGGTGACCAGTGGTGAGTCGACGGCGTCGAGGATCGCGTCGACCACCGACCGGTCACACCGGTCGCCGGTGAGCAGCCGGACCGGTCTGCCCTCCGCGACGAGCGCCCGGACGAAGGTGATCGTCCCGTCGAGGTACCGCCGGTGTATCTCCTCGGCCCGGTCGCGGTCGTCGTTGCCGCCGTGGAAGTCCATGACGCCGAGGCAGACCGGGCCGGGCGCGCCGGAGGGTGCGCTCGCCGGCGGGGTCGGCAGGGCGAACGCCAGGTCCGGGTAGACCTCGTCGCGTGCGGTGTCCACGCCCATCGCCCGCATCGCGGCACGGGACTGGGCGTCGCGGTACGACCGGTAGGCGGCCAGCCGTGCCGACCAGCGCACCAGGGCGCGGGTGGGCCGGTTGCCGATCCCGGCGGCGCCGACGCTGACCAGCGCGACCCGGGTGCCGAGCAGCCGGCCGCTCGCGCAGAGCAGGAACAGCGCGTACGGGAAGCCCCACGGGCGCAGCGGCAGGGTGGCCTCCAGGACGCCCATGCCGGGCACGATGACCACGTCGTGCCGGCGCACCCAGGCGGCGGTGCGGAAGACGTCGACGAGTTTGCCGAGCCCCTTCGCGGCGACCGCGCCCGCGCGGGACGCGGTCCGGTACTCCGCGCGGTTCCAGTGCAGCCGGGTGGCGGGGATCCCGAACCGGGCCGTCACGGCCTCGGGCCCGCCGCACAGCGCGTCGACGGCCGCCTCCGGGTGCTCGGCGCGGAGGTAGCCGAGGAGGGCCTCGAGCGATCCGTCGTTGCCGAGGTTGCCGGAGCCGAGCAGGCCGAACAGGCCGACGCGCACCGGCGTTCCGTCCGCGGACGTCATGCCCGCCTCCCCTCGCGGCCGGCGACCAGGGCGTCGACGGAGACCGTGAGCAGGGCCGGGTCGACCGGGGCGCGGTCCTCGACCCGTTCGCCGGCGCCCGGCCGGGCGCGGCTGGTCAGCCACGTGGCCAGGTGGCGGTAGCAGGCACGCCGGTCGGCCGGGGACAGAGGGGCACGCCGGATCGCCGACGCGAAGCCCCAGACGTACTCGGCGAGCAGCCGGGGCGTCGGGTGCAGCAGCCCTGCCCGGCGCGGGTCCAGGTTGACGCACCGGGACCGCTTGGACGGGTTCGCCCGCTCGGCGCGGGTGGGGTGGTCGCGGCGGAAGTACAGCAGTTCGGGCACCTGGTGGAAGCGCCCGTGCAGGGTGATCTCGGCGACGAACGTGCGGTCCGCGTGGTGGTAGCTGTCCATCGGCTTCACCCGGCGCAGCACGTCGGCCCGCATCACCCCGTAGAAGTCGTCGCCGCCCGGCTCGAACAGCAGACTGCGGAAGCGCTCGGGCGCGTGCGGCGAGCCGGTGTCGAGCGTGTACTCGTAGGGAACGGTGACCTGGCCGTCGCCGTCTATGACCGCCTGGTCGGTGTGGGCGAGGATCACGTCCGGATGCTCGTCCAGCGCCGCCACACAGCGCCGGATCAGGTCGCGGCCGTAGAGGTCATCGTGCGAGGCCCACTTGAACAGCTCGCCGCGGGACTCGGCGAACACCCGGTTGTGGTTCGGCGTGGCGCCGATGTTCCGGGGCAGCCGGAGGTACCGGATGCGGGAGTCCTGCGCCGCGTACTTGCGGCAGATGTCCTCGGTCCCGTCGGTCGAGGCGTTGTCGGAGACGACCAGTTCGAAGTCCTCGTAGGTCTGGCCGAGCAGGGCGTCGAACGACTCGGCCAGGTACTCCTCGCCGTTGTACACGGGCAGGCCGATGCTCAGCCTGGGTCGGGCGGTCATGTGGTCCTCACTTCGGGGAGGGGGTTGTGGTGGTGCTCGCGCAGGGCGGACCGCAGTTGCAGCCACCACACGGCCGAACTGCCGACGGTCGCGGCGGCGACACCCCAGGCCGAGCCGGCCGTGCCGGCGAGGGCCGCCCCGCCGAGCCCGCCGCCGACGTAGCAGGCGGAGGCGAACAGCTGGCAGCGCAGGCTGCGCCGGGCCGCGCCGAGCGCGCGCAGTCCGGCCGCCGCGCCGGTGCCGAGGCCCGCGCCCGCCACGCTGAGGGTGATCTGCACGACGAGGTGCGAGGAGGAGTGCCAGACGTCGCCGAGCGCCAGGTCGCCGAGCCGGCCCGGCATCAGCAGCAGCGCCGAGCCCCAGAGCAGCGCTCCGGCGGCCTGTCCGCCGCCGAGCAGGAGGCAGAACCTGCCCAGTTGGTGCGGGGCCCGGCGCAGCACCCGTGCCGCCTCCGGGACGGTGACCAGGGAGAGGCCCATCAAAACGGCGAGGAACGGGCCCATCAGGAGCTCGGCGCCCCGTACCGCGCCCACCGCGCCGACGCCGACGATCACGCCGAGTCCGTATGCCCGCAGCTGGCTCGCGCCGCTGAGGCTGACGTTCTCCACCAGGTACCGGTAGCCGAGATCACGCTGTTCGCGCAGCCAGCCGCGCGCCTCGGCGATCCGGGGCCGGATGCCGGACTGGAGGTAGCCGTAGCCCGCGGCGACGGTGGCGGACGCGCCCCAGGCGAGCACGAAGGCGGCCACGGTGTCCACGTGGGCCGCCACCACCATGGCGGGGACGAGTGCGATGCCCCACACCACGTCGTTGACGAACGCCTTCCGCCCGGCGCCCGCGGCGAAGAACGCGAACCGCCAGGCGTCCTGGAGCAGCAGCCCCGGCAGCATGACGGCGAGGGCGACGAACGCGGGCCCCACCCGGCCGCCGAGTCCGAGACCGGCCGCCAGACACACCACGCCGATGGCCGTGCCGACCCCGAGTGCCGTACCCGTCGTGCGGGCCACCGCCCCGCGCCAGGAGGCGTCCGGGACACCGCTGAAGCGCACCACGAGCGGGTCGGTGGCCAGGCCCCGGGAGACGTTGAGGACCACGCCGTAGGTCACCCAGGCCAGGCTGAACACGCCGAACGCGGTCACCCCGAGCGAGCGGGCCACGTAGATGCCCACCGCGAAGTTACTGATACTGGAGGCCGCCTGGTCGGCCAGTCCCCAGGACAGCCGGCCGACCAGGGCCCGTCTGGCGGACCGGGCCGGTGCCGCCGCCTTCCGCAGATTCTCCCCCTGGGTGGTCATGGGCGTCATTCCTTGACCAGGTCGGCGCCGCGCAGGGCGTCCGCCGCGGCGGCCACGGTGTCGAACGGCAGGCCGGACCGCTCGGCCACGTCCAGCAGAGTGTGCTCGCCGTCGGACAGGTTGAGCACCCAGAGCATGGCCAGCTGGGCCTGCTTGGTGTCGCTGCGGCCGCCGAGCGCGTCGTACAGCCCGCGCCGGCCCAGCTGCGGTTCGCCGTGGGGACTGAGGTTCACGTACCGCCGGTTGCGGTCGAGGACGGAGAACGCCTCCCGGCAGACGGCGAGGGTGTCCGCCAAGGCCGCCGGGGAGACGAGGTCCAGGTTGTCCGCCGACGTGTGGTACTCGGGGTAGCCGGCGTACGGGGTCCGGGTGAGCGAGCCGACGCCGAGGTTGAACCCGGGCGAGCAGTACTGCCGTTCGTCGTAGCCGTACGGGGTGAACTCGGTGACGCGGTGCGGGCGTTCGGAGGCGGTCAGCACGTACCGCAGCACCCGGTCGATCTCCGCGTCGCCGCGCCGGCTCTGCTTGTACGTCAGTGGGCCCGGGTCGCCGGCGCAGGCCAGCACGAGTCCGTGCTTGACCCGGTCGACCCGCTCCGCGTTGCGGGCCAGCCAGGTGATCGCCCCGATGGTGCCGGGGGCGAAGATGAACCGGTAGGTGTAGTGGGGCGTTTCCTCGGCCAGCGCCCTGGCCAGGAAGGTCGCCACCGCGACGCCGGCCATGTTGTCGTTGGCCAGCGCGGGGTGGCAGACGTGGCAGGAGACGATCACCTCGTCGGCCACCTGTCCGGGGACGACATGCTCGGCGTAGGTGAGGTGGCCGTCGGCGAGGGTGGAGTCGACGCACACCTCGTACTCGCCGTCCGGCATCGCGTCCAGGGTGTCCTGGGCCAGGCAGAAGCCCCACTCCGGCTTGTAGTAACTGGTGCGGTACGGCACCCAGGACGGCTGGTCCGGCAGGGTGTGCAGGTGCTCGCGCAGCTCGGAGAGGTGCATGGTCGCCGACACCGGGACGCTGTAGCCAAGCACGTGCAGGCTGGACGCGGCGAAGTCGACGACCCGCCGGCCGGCGCTGTCGGCGATGTACGCGTCCCGGATGTTCCACTCCTGCGGCACCGTCCAGTCGAGCACCTGCGTCCCGGTCGGCACTTCGTGCACCTGGAGCGGGATGTACTCGCCGACGATGTCCAGGGTGGCGCGCACACCGTCGCCCGTGATGCTGCGGCAGATCGGGTACAGCCGCTCCACCAGGGCGTACAGCTGGTCGCCTTGCGTGGTCACCGGCGCCACCGCAGCGTGTCGTCGACGGTGCCGGCCTCGGACGCCGCGCGCAGGACGGCGAGGCGGGTGAAGCGCTGCTCGAAGTCCTCCCGGGTCAGGGCGAACTTCTGGTAGGCGTCCGCGAGTTCGAGCGCGCCCCGCTTCACCGTCCACTCGCAGTCGAAGCCCGGGATCGCGGCGCGGAACCGGGAGAAGTCCACCCGGTAGGACCGCGGATCGGCACCGTTCTCCCCGGTGATGTTCACCTTGGCGCCGGGGACCGCCTCGGCGACCTGTTCGGCGATCTCGGCGACCGTGACGTTGTTGGTCTCGCTGCCGATGTTGAACGCCCGGTCGTGCACCGCCTCGCGCGGCGCCGTCAGCGCGGCCGTGAAGGCCCGTGCGATGTCGGCGGCGTGCACCAGCGGGCGCCAGGGGGTGCCGTCGGAGAGCACCAGGACCTCGCCGGACAGGAGGGCGTGGCCCACCAGGTTGTTCAGCACGATGTCGGCGCGCAGCCGGGGCGAGTAGCCGAAGGCGGTGGCGTTGCGCATGAACACCGGGGTGAAGTCGTCGTCGGCGAGCGCGTGCAGGTCGTCCTCCACCCGCACCTTGGACTCCGCGTAGGGCGTCACCGGGCGCAGCGGGGCGTCCTCGGTCACCAGGTCGGCGCCGCCGGCGGCACCGTAGACCGAGCACGTCGACGCGTACAGGAAGCGCCGCACTCCGGCGTCGCGGGCCAGCCGGGCGAGGCGGACGGACGCGTGGTGGTTGATGTCGTAGGTGAGTTCCGGCGCCAGCGAGCCGAGCGGGTCGTTGGAGAGCGCGGCCAGGTGGATCACGGCGTCGAAGCCGGCCACGTGCTCGGCCGTGACGTCGCGCAGGTCCACCCGGGTTCCCGGCGGGTCCGCGGGGTGCGGGCCGAGCACGGAGTCGGCGAACAGGCCGGCGTCGAGGCCGGCCACCTCGTGTCCGGCGGCGGCGAGGACCGGGGCCATGACGGTGCCCAGGTATCCCTGGTGTCCGGTCAGCAGTACGCGCATGGTTCAACCCCCCAGGTTGAGCTTGAGTTTGGTGACGGCGAACGCTTCGGCGTATCGCTCGTGGCATTCGATGCCGCGGATCCGCGCGAGGCCGAGGAAGGCCTCGCGGTCGTACCAGGGCCGGTGCCGCTGCGAGGCGTAGTGCTCCTGCAGCAGCCGCACCTTCTCCTCGGCGACCTCGGTGGACAGCGGCTGGTAGGCCGCCATGCGGCCGAGGTCACCGTCCCACTTGACGATCTCGTAGCCGAGCACGAGGTGGTCGCGGAAGGCGGTGGGTATCAGCCGCGCCAGGCCGCGGTGGTCCTGGTGGGCGTCGTCGGTGCGCGGGGCCAGGATCAGGTCCGGGTCGGTCCGCGCGCGCAGTTCCTCGACCGCGGCCTTCGCCTCGTCCCAGTGCACGGGCATCCGGCCGTCCGGCAGTTTGAGCACGGTCAGCCGCAGGTCGGCGCCCGGGCAGAAGGCGGCGAGCGCGGCCCGCTCCTCCTGCTCGCGTTCGGTGCCGCCGCCGGAGAGCACCAGCGCGTCGACCCGGAGGCCGGGCCGTGCGAGGCACAGGGCGAGCAGCGTGCCGCCGGCGCCGATCGCGATGTCGTCGCAGTGGGCCCCCACCGCGACGATCGCGTCCGGGGACCCGGCCCCGAGTCGGATCACGCGCGCACCCCCTGCTCCCACACGGCCCACGGGCGGTCGCCCCGGGCGTAGTCGGCGTCGAGCGCGGCGCGTTCCTTCACGGTGTCGGTCGGCTTCCAGAAGCCGCGGTGCTGGTGGGCCACCAGTCTGCCGCGCTTGGCCAGTTGGGCGCAGCCGTCGGCGACCAGGTCGCCGTTCTCCGGGATGTGGTCGAAGATCTCCTGGCGGAGCACGAAGTAACCGCCGTTCTCCCACAGGGGCAGTTCGCTCACCGCGGTGATGCCGCCCACCAGGCCGTCCTCACCCAGCTCCACGCAGTGGAAGGAGGACTGGGGCGGTACCACCATCATCGACGCGCCTGCGTCACGCGCGGCGAACCGGTCGATCATCTCCGGCAGCGGGGCGTCGGTGAGGACGTCGGCGTAGTTGGCGAGGAACATCTCGTCGCCGTCGAGGTGGTGGCGCACGCGGCGCAGCCGCTCCCCGATCGGTGACTCGATCCCGGTCCCCGCGAACGTGATCGTCCAGTCGGAGATGTCGGTGGACAGCAGCTCGGTCCGCCCGCCTCTGAGCACGAAGTCGTTGGACGTCGTCTCCTCGTAGTTGAGGAAGAAGTCCTTGATGTGGTGGGCGCCGTAGCCGAGGCACAGGATGAACTCGGTGTGCCCGAAGTGCGCGTAGTAGCGCATGACGTGCCAGATCAACGGGCGCGGTCCGACCATCGCCATCGGCTTGGGCACGTCGTCGGAGGTGCCGTTGCGCATCCGCATCCCGTAACCGCCGCAGAACAGGACGACCTTCACGACTTCACCTCGACAATGCTCAGTTCCGGGATGGGGAAGACGAGCCGGCCGCCCCACTCGTGCACGAAGGCCAGCTGCTCGACGAGTTCGGCCCGCAGGTTCCACGGGAGGACGAGGACGTAGTCCGGCTTGTCGGCGGCTATCCGCTCGGGTGCCAGGATCGGAATGCGGGTCCCGGGGGTGAACCTGCCGTGTTTGTAGGGGTTGCGGTCGACCGTGTACGCGAGCAGGTCGGGGCGGATGCCGCAGTGGTTGAGCAGGGTGTTGCCCTTGCCCGGGGCGCCGTAGCCGACGACCGTCGCACCGCGTTCGGCCGCCTCGACGAGGAACTTGAGCAGGTCCCGGCGCACCTTGGCCACCCGGGCGGAGAACTCGGTGTACCCGGACAGCTCCTGGAGCCCGGCGGCCTTCTCCCGGTCCAGTACGTCGGCCACCCGCCTGGTCGGCTCGCCGGCCGCCTCGGCCGGCCGCGCCCACAGCCTGATGGAGCCTCCGTGGGTCGGCAGCAGCTCGACGTCCACGAGGGCGAGTCCGCCGCTGGCCAGGGCCCGGATCGCGGACGCGACCGTGTAGTACTGGAAGTGCTCGTGGTAGATCGTGTCGTACTGGTTGTCCTCGATCAGGGTCAGCAGGTGCTGCACCTCGATGGAGACCCAGCCGTCGTCGGCGACCAGGGCGCGCAGCCCCTTGGTGAACCCGACCACGTCGGGGATGTGCGCGTACACGTTGTTGGCGACGACCAGGTCCGCCGGGCCGTGCTCGGCGCGGACGGCGGCGCCGGTGTCCGGGGAGAGGAACTCCGTGAGCGTGGGCACCCCCGCCTCGCGTGCCGCGGCGCCGACGTTCACGGACGGCTCGATGCCGAGGCAGCGGATCCCCTGGTCCACCACGTGCCTCAGCAGGTACCCGTCGTTGCTCGCCACCTCGACCACGAACGCGTCCGGGCCGAGGGGCAGCCGCTCCACCGCGCCGGCGACGAACGTGCGCGCGTGCTCCACCCAGGAGGTCGAGTAGGAGGAGAAGTAGGCGTACTCCTTGAACGTCTCCTCCGGCGTGATCAGCGGCGGCAGCTGCGCGAGCCAGCAGTCGGTGCAGACCCGCAGGTGCAGCGGGTACGCCGGCTCCGGCTCGTCCAGTTGGTCCGCGGCGAGAAAGCTCTCACACGGCGGCGTCGCCCCGAGGTCGACGACGCTCGCCATGGCTTCCGAGCCGCAGAGTCGGCATCGTGTCATCTGCTGTCCCCATCCCCCCTGCCCGCGCGGGCTTCCCCGTCGCGGGCCTGTGCTGACCGACCCGCGATCGCGGTGCGGTACTCCTCTTCCAGGCGCGCCAGGCCGACGGCCGGGCTGAAGCCCCGCTCGTAGCGCCGGCGGGCCGCCCGGCCCAGCTCCCGGCCCAGGGCCGGGTCGGCCGCGATCCGGCGTATGCGGGACGCGAGCGAGGCGGACTCGCCCGGCCGGTGCAGCAGCCCGGTGACCCCGTCCTCGACGAGTTCGACGAAGGCGCCGTGACCGGCGGCGACGGTCGGCACCCCGGCCGCCATCGCCTCCACGACCACCAGGCCGAACGCCTCCAGCCAGGTCGAGGGCGCCACCACGGCGACCGATCCGGCGACGGCCTTGCGGCACCCCGCCGTGTCCAGCAGGCCGGCGTAGCGCACGTCGTCCCGGCCCGCCGCCCAGTCGGTCACCTCGCGCTCCAGCGGCCCGGTGCCGGCGATCACGAGCGGCACGCCCACCCCGCCGCTCGCCGCGAGCTCGTCCCAGGCGGTCATGAGCAGCCGTACGCCCTTGGCCTCGGCGAGCCGGCCGAGATAGAGCACGTGCTCGCCCTCGCCTTCGCGGCACAGGCCCGGGTCGGGCACGAAGTTGTGCTTCACCGCCAGCCGCTCGGCCGGCATGCCGGACCGCACCAGGACGTCACGCTGGGCCGCCGAGATGCACAGGAACCGCTCCACACCGGACCACCAGCGCCGCCGGTTGGCCGACAGGCTGACCGCGAGCGGCACCGTCGCGAGGCGGGAGCCCCGGTAGCAGCCGTGCCGGACGGCGGGCAGGGGTGTGGAGCCGACGCACTCGGTGCACGGCCGGCCGTCCCGTTGCAGCGTGCCGGGCGGGCAGACCTGGGTGTAGTTGTGCAGCGTGGCGACGGCGGGCACCCCGGCGTCGGCGCACGCGGCGAGCACCGCGGGCGACAGCAGCGGGAAGACGTTGTGGACATGGACGACGTCCGGCCGCTCGGTGCGCAGCCGGGCGGCGAGTTCCGTGCGGACCGCCGGGTTCCACGGCACGAGGAGCGGCACCGCGACCTTGCCGAGGAGGGACCGGCCGGCGATGTCGTCGCTGCGCCGCTCGAACACCTCGACCCGGTGGCCGGCCGCGCGCAGCAGCTCCACCTCCTGGTCGACGACCTTGTTCTCGCCGCTCGGCTGCGCCGAGCCGTAGCGGTTGTGCACCACGAGGACGTGCATGGTCAGGTCACCTCCGATCGTCTGGGCGGTTCGGGCGCCGAGGGCGGCGCGGGCGCGGCGGGCGCCGCCAGCAGCGAGGCGGCGAGGGCGAGATGCAGCAGGTACGGCGAGGCGTCACCGAGACCGGCCTCGGTGTACGAGGCGATCGCGCAGTAGCCGATCAGGAAGATGGCGCAGGCCCGCTGGAGCGACGGGGGCCGCAGCAGCGCGACGGCGCCCAGTACGACGATGACCACCGCGACGAGGGTCACGCCGACCAGGCCCTGCTCGTTGTAGACGGCGAGCCAGCTGTTGTCGATGGGCAGGCCGCCGAACGACTTGTCGCCCAGGCCCACGCCGAGCAGCTGCTCCGAGGTCGACCGGGGCGCGGCCAGCAGGGCGTCCCAGACCTTGGCCCGGCCGGTGAGGCTGGAGAAGTTCTCCTTGCTCTGTCCGCGCAGGAACCAGGTCTGCAGGGCGGACGCGAACCCCACCGCGGCCACCGCGCCGCACAGCACCGCCCAGGTGAAGAAGCGGCGGGCGGCCGCGCTGGTCAGGAGGAGCGAGCCGATGGCCAGTGCCAGCCCGAGGAACAGGCCGAGCGTGGCCGTCCGGGTGTGGGTCAGCGCGAGCAGCACGAAGGACGGCACGATGACCACCACGGCGCTCGTCCTGTCGGTCCGGCCGCCCAGCAGGAGCAGCACGGTGAGTCCGATGATCACCGCCGCGTACTGTCCGATCTGCGGCGGGGTGAGCGGCCACAACGCGCCGACCAGGCGGCCGCCGTACAGGTCGGGCAGGGCCGCGCCCGGCGAGACCACGAGGCCGGCGGCCACCGATCCGAGTACCGCGAAGTACGCCCGGATGTGGTGCCGGACGAAGGTCAGGCTGCCGTCCCACCAGCGGCTGAGCAGCCACAGGGTCCCGATGAAGAGGGCCAGCCGGAAGCAGCGGAACAGCGCGCCGAACCCGGACTCCAGGTTCGCGCTGGAGATCACGCTCGACACCAGCAGCAGGGTGAGCAGCAGCAGATAGGCGCTGGGCCGGATGCGCAGCCGGAGGTTGACCGCGAGCGCCAGCGCGAACGCGGCGACCAGGGCGCCCATGGTGACCATCTGGATGAGGGAGCGGGGCAGCGGGACGATGGTCTTCGCCCCCGCGGAGCCGAGGGTGTTGAGGACCAGCAGTCCCCAGACGGCGCCGACGATCCGCGGTGTGCCGGCCGGTGCCGGTCCGGCGCCGGGCCGCGCGCCCGTCCGGGTGTTCAGCTGGCTGTCCATCTCAACCACCCGCCCTGGAACGGAGTGTGCTGCCCGCGTCCTGTCGGTAGTCCGTGCCCTGCCAGTCGTCGAAGTCGAGGACCCGGCTCGGGTCGTAGGCGACGAACTGCCACGGTCCGAGGTAGACGTTGTCGTGCCAGTGGTTGTCCTGTCGGTGGGTGATCGCCTCGGCTACCTTCTCGCCCTTGTACGGCGACCAGTCGGGATAGGTTCCGTAGTTGGACAGCACCGCCATGCGGTCGCACAGCTGCGTGCACTGGATCACGGACTTGTCGAGCACGAAGCGGTTGTCGTGGATGTCCACCCGCTGGGTCTTCCACCGGCAGTCGAAGTAGAGCGGCGCCCTGGCGATCGCCGGTTCCGTGCAACGGTCGGTGTTCTTCACGAGCAGCGTGCAGTCACCGGAGGAGGTGTTGGCCGGGCTGTTGCAGAAGCGGTCGGCGTTCTCCCACAGGGTGATCCCGGACCAGTTGTTCTCCAGCACGTTCCGGTAGATCTCGATCTTGTCGGTACGGGCTTCGACGCGTGGTTCGCCGCCGGACTCGGACAGGTAGACGGCCGCGTACGGGAAGTTGTCGCCGCGGTCGGCGTACCTGCGGCCCTCGACCCAGTTGTTCCGCCGGATCGTGTTGTTCCGGATGATCGCGTTGTAGCTGGTCTCGTAGATCAGCGCGGCACCGGCGTTGGCGTCCAGCACGTTGTTCTCGACCAGGAAGTCGTTGTTGTCGGTGTCCGCCCACAACCCGGCTCCGTGGTTGTCGTGCACCCAGTTGCCGCGGATGTCCGCGCCGTCGACGGCCCAGAACTTGATGCCTCCGGTGCAGCCGCAGCCCTGCTGCCGGCGTTCCCAGTCGTCGGTGTTGTTGCCCACGATCTCGTTGTCCTCGACCACCAGGTCACGGATGCCGCCGCCGCCCTTGTAGGCGTTCATCCCGTACTGACCGTTGTCGCGCAGGCAGTTGGCGCGCACCCGCTGGTGGGCACCGGCCATCAGCCCGGCCCCGGAGTTGTCCTGGATCGTGGTGTGCTCGATCACCCAGCCGTCGGCCGAGTCGTGGTTGACCACGCCCTCGTTCTGCGGTGCGACGAAGTGCTGCACGGTCAGGTAGCGGATGGTGACGTCGCGAGCGGTGCCCGCGAACGCGTACTGGTTCTTCTTCCGGCCGTCGAGCACCGCGCCGGGCGCGCCGAGGTAGCGGTCCCCCTTCTTGGGGACGACCTGGGCGTAGCGGTCCGGGGCGAGCCGGTGGGTGCCCGGCCGGAGCCAGAAGGTGGTGTTCGCCGGGCTGCTCCTGGTCTTCGCCGCCAGGTCGCCGACGACCGCGGGGTCGACCGTCACCGCGCCCGCCGGTGCCTTCGCCGGTCCGGCCGCCGGGTCGGCGCACACCCGGGCCACGGCACGGGCCGCGGACGTGGACGTGGACGGTGCGGCGGTCGGCCGCGCCGCCGGGGCGTCCGGCGTGCCGTCGCAGCCGGTCGCCGTCAGCAGGGCCAGCGTCAGCGGCGCCGCCGCCCACGCCCAGGGCCCTCTCTTGATCCGCACGCGCCTCTCCCTAGCCGCCGAACCTGAGCACGGTGGTGAAGCCGCCCGCGCCGCCCGGGCCGTCCGCGCCGCCCGCGCCGCCCGCGGCACCGGTGCCCGTGCCGGTGCCCGTGCCCGTGCCGACCAGCGTCGTGGTGGGTTCCTTGCGCCCGAATCCCGCGGAGTACCAGCCCAGCGGCGGCTCGGTCTCGCCGCGATGTGCCCGCCAGGACAGCTGTCCCGGCAGGTCGAGCACGGCCGAGCGGTCCTCGCCGTCCCGGGTCCAGGTGAGCCGTGCCCGGCTCCCCACCAGCTCTGCGGTGACGGCCGGCCCGAGGTGGAACGCCAGGCGCACCTGCCGGCGCGGGCCGCGCACCTCGTCCACGATCGTCAACTCCTGGGTCTCCGAAGCCAGTTCCACCCGCCGGCGGTGCACGGAGCCCGGGTAGCCGTCGTGCTCGGCGCTCCAGCGGGCCGGGGCGGCCTCCAGGACCCGGCTCCGCGCGTGCCGGGTCCACAGGAACGGGCCGCCGGAGACGGACTGGTCGCCGCCGTCCAGTTGCAGGGTGTTGTGGCCGAGGGTGGAACGGAAGTACCGCCGCCACTCGGGCTGTCCGTGGTAGCAGTACGTCCCCGGGTCGGCGAGCACGTCGACCCCGTCGTGCCGGACCTCCACGGACAGCGCGTCCGCGTGGGCGTGCGCGGCGATGGACAGGAAGCCGTGCGGACCGCCGTCGCAGCGGCACCAGATCCCGCCCGGGCCGCGCAGGATCGTCATGCCCGCGTCGGCGAAGTGCGCGGGCCGGTCCGCCGGGCGGCGCACGGACGGCGCCACGGGTTCGATGAGCGCGGCCAGCAGCGTGGTGCGCACGTCGGTGCCGGTCACCGCCGGCCACCAGTCGAGCCGGCCGAACACGGCGTCGCCGGTGGCCAGCAGCGAGCCCCAGCGGTCGGTGCCCGCGCCGTCCACGACCAGACCGTGCCCGTCGTCCGCGTCGCCCTGGCGCGGCGGCCGCAGCCGGCTGTCCACGACGGCCGCGAGCGCGTCGGTCATCCGCAGCAGCACCAGGCGGACCGACGCGGGCACCGGTACGCCGGCGGCGTCCGCCTCGGCCACGGCGGCCAGGCCGAGTTCGAGGACGAGTCCGTGGTACTCGGTGGCCAGCTCGCGGTTGAGCCCGGAGAGGTAGGTGTTGGCGCGCAGGTTCCGGTCCAGCGACCGCAGCGCGTCGGCCCGCCAGCGTCCCGACGTGGGGAACCAGTCGAACGCGCAGGCCGCGGCGAACTGCCCGGCGCTCTCGGCGATGACGTGGTTGTTCGCTGAGGACCCCCGGCTGGGGAAGGCCGCCAGCCAGCGCTGGTGGTGCCAGATCTGGTGCACCGCCACGGGGTTGTCCTCGAACAGCGCGGCCGCGCCGGACCAGCCGTCCAGCAGCCGGCGGATCCACACCCAGGACAGCAGCCGGATGCCCAGCTCGATACCGCTGAGCCAGTGGACGCCCCGCAGCGGCGGGTTCGCCCGCCACCACGACCGCAGGTGCCCGGCCACGCGCACGGCGTACCGCTCGTCCTCGGTGACCGCGTAGGCGGCGGCGAGCACAGTGAGGTACTGGTGCCGGGACGGCTCCCAGATCTGCTTGATGTCCCCGACCGCGTCCTCGCTCCGGTACGGCACGTCGAAGGCGTAGCCCGCGGGAGCCCGGCGGCCGGTCTTCGGGTCGAGCCACCAGTCCGGGTCGGTCAGGTCGTCGCGGACCACCCCGAAGAACTCGGCGTGCCCGTCCATGAGCCGGTCCGCCTCCGCGACGAGACGTTTCGCGGCGTCGGGAGGCAGGGCGGCGATCGTCCCGGCGGGCAGTACCGCGGTGAACCGGGCCCCGGTCACGTTCGGGCAGTGCGGCCGGGCGGTCCGCCACCGGCGTCTGCGCAGCGTGTCGCCGGCCCGGCCCACGACCTCCGCCGGCCCCATGGCGGACAGCCGCCGCAGGTACCAGCCCGCACTCCCCGAGCTCACGGTCATCGGGCCCGCTCCAACGTCACCGGCGCGCCGGCGGCGAGGGCGCTCCGCACGGCGAGGGTCGCCGCCGTGGTCGCGACCAGCGACTCCAGCGGCACCGGCATCGGCCCGCCGGTGCGCACGGCCTTGACGAACGCGGCCAGTTCGGCGTTCTGGCCCTTGTCGCGGGCCTTGGGCAGCCGTGAACTGACCCACCGCTTCGGGCCGTACACCGAGGCACGGACGAAGTCGTCGAGCCGCAGCACCTTGCCGTCCGCGACCAGGTCCAGCGTCTCCTTGGGGAAGCCGGGCGCGCCGGTGGTGACGTAGCTGAGGGTGGCCGTCGACCCGTCCGGGTAGCGCAGTACGACCTGAAGGTCGTCGTTGCCGGCCGCGGCGACCGCGTAGACGGAGACCGGGTCGGCGTCGAGCAGCCAGCTCGCCGTGTCGACGAAGTGGCCGCCCTCGCCCTCGAACCGTGAGCCCTCGGTGCCCTGGCGGAGGTACCAGCTGCCCTGCTGGAGCCGGCCCGCGTTGACCAGGTAGCGCAGGCTCGCCGGACCGGTGCGGACGCCGAGGCGCTTCTTGGCCTCCGTCAGCAGCGGTGCGAACCGGCGGTTGAAGCCCACCTGGAGCCGGTCGTTGCCGGACTCCTCCACCGCCGCGAGGACGCCCGCCAGTTCGTCCTCGGTGAGGGCCAGCGGCTTCTCCACGAACACCGTCTTGCCGGCCAGCAGCGCCTTGCGGGTCAGTTCGGCGTGCGAGCTGTGCCGGGTGACCACGAACACCGCGTCGATCGACTTGTCGCCGAGCACGGTGTCGAGGTCGGTGGTCGCCTCGGCGAAGCCGAACTTCCGCTGCGCGTTGGCCGCGGAGAGCGCCGTCGTGGTGACGACCGTCGACAGCTCGACGCCCTCGCGCCGTGCCAGGTGCGGCAGCAGCATCGACGTCGCGTAGTTCCCGGCGCCCACGAACGCCAGCTTCACCGGCGTCCCGGTGGCGCGGGCCGGAGCCGGCTTCGCCCGCACGGCGGGCACGGCCAGCACGAGTTCCGCCGCCTCCCGCTCCTCGCCCGTGTCCCGCGTCGGCTCCGGGTACCGGAACAGGACGGCCACGGCCTTCAGTTCGCCGTCCTTCAGACGCCGGTACGTGTCGACCGCGTCGTCGAAGTCGGCGACGTGGGAGACCAGCGGCTCCACGTCGACGCGGCCGCGGGCGACCAGGTCCAGGAAGCACGCGAGGTTGCGGCGCTCGGTCCAGCGCACGTAGCCGATCGGGTAGTCGCGTCCCTCCAGCTCGTACTCCGGGTCGTAGCGGCCGGGGCCGTACGACCGCGAGAACCGGACGTCGAGCTCCTTCTCGTAGTACGCGTTCCACGGCAGGTCCAGGCGGCACTTGCCGATGTCGACGACCCGGCCGCGGTCGCGGCAGAGCCGGGCGGCCAGCTCGACGGGCTGGTTGCTGCCGCCGCCCGCCGCCAGGTACACCTGGTCCACGCCGTGCCCGTCGGTGAGTTCGGCGACGGCGGCCTCCAGGGCCGCGGACGCCGGGTCGTCGCAGGCCACGGCGCCCAGCCGGGCGGCGAGTTCGCAGCGCGCCGGGTCGGGGTCGGCGCCGACGACACGCACTCCGGCGGCGGTGAGGAGCTGGACCACCAGCTGTCCGATCAGGCCGAGCCCGATGACCAGAGCCACCTCGCCGAGTTGCGGCTCGCCCTGGCGGACGCCCTGCATCGCGATCGACCCGACGGTGCCGAAGGCGGCGTGGCGGGGCGCGAGGCCGTCCGGCACCGGGGTGTAGAGGTTCTTCGGTACCCAGTTCAACTCGGCGTGCAGCGCATGCTCGTTGCCGGCGCAGGCCACGAGGTCGCCGGCCTTCACGTCGTCGACGCCGGCGCCGACCTGTTCGACCACCCCGCACAGCGAGTAGCCCAGCGGTGTGTAGGAGTCCAGCTTGCCCATCACCTTGCGGTAGGTGGCGGGCACCCCGTTGGTGGCCACGCTCTGCATCACCTTGGCCACCTGGTCCGGCCGGGAGCGGGCCTTGCCCAGCATCGACATGCCGGCCTCGGACACCTTCATCAGCTCGGTGCCGGTGGAGATCAGCGAGTAGGCGCTGCGGACCAGCACACCGCCCGGCTTGCACCCCGGTACCGGAACGTCGAGCACCGCCAGCTCGCCGCTCTTGTAGTTCTGTACAACCTGTTTCACCGGAACTCCCCTGATTCCTAAGCCGTTTGCCGAGTGCTCTGGCCGGACCCAGAGGTCGCGTCGCGATACCAGTACTCGAGGGTCAGTACGTGCCACAGATGCTTGGAGAAGTCCTGCTGTCCGGCGGCGTCCTCGGCGACCATGCGGGCGAGCGCGTCACGGCGCAGGAAGCCGGAACGGACCAGCTCGCCGTCGTTGACCACCTCGCGCACCAGCGGTGCCAGGTCCCGGCTCATCCAGGCCCGCAACGGGGCGCTGAACAGGCCCTTGGGCCGGTACACGATCTCCCGGGGCAGGATCGAGGTGGCCGCCTCCTTGAGGACGGCCTTGCCCTGTCGCCCGACGATCTTGCGGTCGCCGGGCACGGCGAACGCCGCCTTGACCACCTCGACGTCCACGTACGGCACGCGTACCTCGGTCGAGGCGGCCATGCTGGAGCGGTCCGTGTACGTGAGGTTCAGGCCGGGCAGGAACATCCGGGCGTCGGTCAGGCACATGCGGTTGACGAAGTCGTCGAGGTCGTTGTCCCCGTAGACGTCGGCGTGCTCGGTCAGCACGTCGTCGACCGTCCCGGCCAGGTCCGGATCGAGCAGGGCCAGCAGCTCGTCCTGGTCGTACATGGTGTAGCTGCGCCGGAAGGCGGTCTCCTCCGGCAGGTCGGCGAAGGAGAGGAAGCGCTTCGCGAAGCGCACGGAGCGGTACCCACGGCGGCTCGTCGCGACCGGCAGCCGGTCCACGGCCCCGGACACCCCGCGCCTGAGGGGCCGCGGGACCCGCTGGTAGCGCAGCGCGATCAGGTTGGCCAGGTGTTTGCGGTACCCGGCGAACAGCTCGTCCGCGCCCATCCCGGAGAGCATCACCTTGACCCCGGCCTCCCGTGCGGCCATGCAGATGAGGTAGGTGTTGATCGCGGCGGGGTCGCCGATCGGCTCGTCCAGGTGGTACGTCATCCGCGGCAGCAGGTCGAGCACGTCCGGCGCGATCTCGATCTCGTGCAGGTCGACCCCGAACCGCTCGGCGACCTGCCGGGCGTAGCGCAGGTCGTCCGGCATCGCCTCGAACCTGGCGTCCTCGGCGCGGAACCCGATCGTGTAGGCGGAGATGCCCGGCTGGTGCCGGGCCGCCAGCGCGGTCAGGTAGCTGGAGTCGAGGCCGCCGGAGAGGAAGGTCGCCACGGGTACGTCGGAGAGCAGGTGCCGCCGGGTCGACTCCTCGACGACGGCGGCCAGGTCCGGCCCCTCGCCGGCCAGGGCCCGTTCCCGGCCCTCGGCGGCGACGTCCTTCAGGTTCCAGAAGCTGCCGCGTTCCACCCGGCCGTCGGGCCGGCACCGCAGCCAGCTCCCCGGCGGCAGCTTCTCCGCCTCGCGGAACGCGCACCGGGAGTCCGGCACCCAGTAGTACAGCAGCGACGCCACCAGGGCCGCGTCGTCCACCTCCAGCTTGCCGCCGGTGGCGACGGCGAGCGCCTTGAGTTCGGAGGCGAACACCAGGCCCCCGCCGCGCCGGAGCAGGAACAGCGGCTTGATGCCGAGCTGGTCGCGGGCGAGCACCAGCTCACCGGTGCGTTCGTCGAAGACGCCGAACGCGAACATGCCGCGCAGCCGGGGCAGGCAGTCGGTGCCCCAGCGCCGCCAGGCCTCCAGGAGCACCTCGGTGTCGGAGGTGCCGCGGAAGCGCACCCCGCCGGCCGCCAGCTCGGCACGCAGCTCGGGCGCGTTGTACAGCTCGCCGTTGTACGTCAGGACGAGACCGTCCGAGACCATCGGCTGCGCGCCGGTGTCGGACAGGTCGATGATGGCCAGGCGGCGGTGTCCGAGGTTCACCTCGCCGTCGCCCGCGGGGTGGCTGTAGCGCCCCGCCCCGTCCGGGCCGCGGTGGGCCAGGGTGTCGGTGAGGCGGTCGGTGACGGCCTTGCCGTCCGGCCATCGGTAAGTGCCTGCGATGCCACACATGTGCTACCGCGCCTCCTGGTCGTTGTCCGGGCCCCGGGCGGCCCACACCGGCTGCCGCTCAGCCCGTCGCCGGCCCGTCCCCGGCTCCGGCTCCGGCTGCCGGGGCGGCCGCTCGCTGCGGCCGCGCAGCGCGGTGCCCAGTCCGTCCCACAGGGTGCCGTCGGTGCGGTCCCGGGGGTCGGGGTCGATCAGCACCACACCGATCACCGGGATGTGCTGGTCGGCGAGTTGCCGTGCCACGGTGTGCAGCCATGCGGCGCTGCCGTGCCCGGCGCGCACCACGAGCACGGTCCGGGTGCCGAGGTACTGGAGGTCGGTCCAGGCCGTTCCGGGCGCCACCGAGCCGACGCCGATCCGCCGCTCCTGGGGCGACAGGGCCGCGGCACGTTCGGCGCCGACCACCGTCGGGTCTCCCGGCTTCTGGCGGCGGCCCGAGAGCTGCGGGCGGGGCAGGGCGTCGATGACGGTCACCGGCCCCTCCGCCGCGACGGCCCTGGCGAGGTCGAGGGCGATCGCGCCCGTGCTGCGCGCGCAGCCCAGTTCCAGCAGTGACACCGGTTCCGCGGAGCCGCGCGTGGTGCGGGCCAGGGTCGCGGTGAGCCGTTCGCGGGTCAGCCGGATGCGTCGCCGCCGCCACGGCCTGCCCGACCTGCGGGGCAGCTCCGCGATGACCGAGGCGCCCAGGTTCGCCGCGATGTCCCGGCGCAGCACGGGGCGGTCCGCCACCACCGTGCCGACCGCGGCCAGCGCGAGCCCGAGGACGAGTCCGAGGACGAACCCGATCACGGCGTCCGTGACGAGGGCCTTGGGCAGGGAGTGCCGCACCGCCCGCGGGGCGTCCACGATCTGGGTGCCGGCGACGACCTGGGGGGTGCCGGTCCGGGCGTCCGCGGCGCGCTCGTCGAAGTCGGCGATGCGCGAGTTGAGTTCGGCGCGGCGGGCGAAGAGCGACTCCAGGGCGGCCGACGCCTTCGGGTCGCTGTCCGCCGACTGGCCGCCGATCTCCTTGTTGACCTGGGCGAGTTCCTCCCGCATGCGGTCACGCTGGTCGAGCAGCGCCTTGGCCTCGGCCTGCGCGGTCTCCCGCATCCGCTGCACGTGGTCCGTGACGAACGCGTCGGCCAGTGCCTTGGCGCGGGCCACCGCCTGGGCGTCGCTGTCGCCCGTGACGGTGATCTCCAGCAGGTTGTTGGTCAGGCCGGTACCCCGGTAGTCCTGCATGAAGTCCTCGGGTTTCTCCGAAGACCTGAGGGACTTCAGGGCCTTGTCGGCGATCTGCGTGGTCCCCAGCAGCTGGACGTCGGTGCGGATCAGGGTTCCGGTGTCGTTCGGCTGGTCCTCCGCGTGCGCGACCAGCACCTTGGTCGTGGCGGTCGGGGACGGCGGCATCAGCACGGCCAGCGCGGCGCCGATCAGCAGGCCGACGAGCGCCATGGCGCACCAGAGGCGGCGGCGCCTGCGCACCGACACCACCAGTGCCTGGAGGTCGAGAAGCGGAGCGGCGGGCGACGGCTCCGCGGGCGTGCTCGTGGTCACACCGCACCTCCCGTCGCCTGGCCGGGCACCGCGAGGGCGAGGGTGGCGTCGTCCGGCGGGGGGCCGGCGGACCGGGTGTCGCGGGCGTGGACCGTGTCGGCGAGGACGATGCCCAGCACCTCGTGGCCGCCGTCCGCACAGGCCTCGGCGATGCCGGCGAGTTCCTCGGCGGTCCAGTTGCCCGCGCTGAGGACGACCAGGGCGCCGGACTCGGTGTCGCGGTCCGGCACGATCGGCCGGTCCACGGAGACCTCCACCACCCGCAGCTGCGGATCGCTCCTGGCCTCGGCGGCGAGCAGTCCGGCGGCCCGGCGGGCGGCCTCGTCGCCGTCCGGTACGACCGCCAGCAGCCGTCGGGGGGCGGGCAGTTGGTCCCGGAGGCGGGCACACACCCGCCGGTAGCGGAGCCGGCGGCCTGCCTCGTCGTCGGACCGCGGCGGGGCCGGCAGGTCCCACCGGCTGTCGGTGCCGAGGAGCCGGCGGAGCCGGGCGCGCGCGCCACCGGCTCCCGGCCGGCGCGCGCCGCGCTTCTCGCCGGGCACCTCGACGGTGCCCAGCAGCGCCGAGCCCAGCGCCGCGGCGATCTCGGGTTCGGTACGCAGCCGGCGGTTCGTCCGGGCGGCGGCGAGATGGCCGACGACCGCGAGCAGGAAGAACAGCGCCGCTCCCGCGAGGACGAGCTGGAGCCGGGTGGGCGGTGCCTCGCCGGTCGGCCGGGCCGCGGGTCCCATGACGACCATGCCGGCCTTGTTGTTCGCCGGGTCGGCCTCGTCCAGCTTCGTCATGGCCTCCTCCAGCGAGGTGCTGAGCTTCTCCAGCTCCGTCCGGGCCTGCACGCCCTCCACGGTCTGTCCCGGATCGGCCGCGTTGGCCAGGTCGGTGATGCGGCGGTTGGTCTCCTCGACCTGGTTGCGCAGTGACTGGGCCTCCGTGGCCGCCGCGGAGTCGGTGCCGCCGCCCGCGATCCGCGAGGCGAACTTCACGAACTGCGCGGCCACCTGGTCGGAGAGCTGCTGGGCGCGTTTCGGGGTGTCGGCGGTGCCC
Source organism: Streptomyces arenae (assembly GCF_022343545.1). Taxonomy (NCBI): domain Bacteria; kingdom Bacillati; phylum Actinomycetota; class Actinomycetes; order Kitasatosporales; family Streptomycetaceae; genus Streptomyces; species Streptomyces arenae. Next base: position 237,231 of record NZ_JAKQYH010000010.1, on the reverse strand, counting down.
GAGATCTTGATGATGTTGCCGTCGGCGGCCGCGGCGGCCACCTGGTCCTGGAGCTCGGCGCCGTCGACGCCCTTCCAGTCGAGCGCCGCGGCCGCCCGGTCGACCACCGTCGAACTGGTCGCGATGTCGACCTGCGTCAGCAGTTCGCGTTCTTCCCACTGCCCCGGCAGCAGGACCGACGCCGACGTCGTGTACCGCGGCGGGAACACCACGGACGCGCCGTAGCCGACGAGTGCGCCCACGACGGCGAGGACGGCGAGCAGCCGCCAGCGCCGACGGAATATCCGGCCTATGGTGACCAGACGTATCGATTCCTCGCTCAACTGCGCTGCCTCTTCCCTGTTCGTGCATGTTCGACCGCCGACACCGGGGTGTGGTCACGGCAGGCGGCGGTATAGGCGGCGAGCAGCGCTGCTTGCGAGTTCTGCCAGGAGAGCGGCCCGCCGACCCGCTCCTGGCCGATCTTGCCCATCCGGGCCCGCCGGTCCGGGTCGTCCATGAGCAGCGCGACGAGCGCGGCGAACTCGGCCTCGTCGTCGGCGGGCGCGTAGACGGCGGCCTCACCGGCGGAGACCCGCGCCTCCTTCAGGTCGAAGGAGACGATCGGCCGGCCCATCGCCATGTACTCGAGGACCTTGTTCATGGTCGACACGTCGTTGAGCGGATTGCGCGGGTCGGGGGAGAGACAGACGTCCGCGGTGGACAGGTAGCGCACCAGGTCGGCGTCCGGAACGCGTCCGGTGAACTGCACCTGGTCGTCGAGCCCGAGCCGCCGGGACAGCTCCACCATCGCGTCGAAGGCGTCGCCGGAGCCGACGAACACCGCGTGCCAGTCGGTCCGCCCGAGCTCGTCGCGGAGTTTCGCGAGGGCCCGCAGGGCATAGTCGACGCCGTCCTGGGGGCCCATGACGCCCAGGTAGCAGAGCAGATGGGGCTTGCCGCGCTTCAGTTCAGGCTCGGCCGGCACCGGCTGGAACCGGTCGGTCGCGGGCGCGCTGCGTACCACGAAGACGTCCTCGGGCCGCCGGCCGCCACGGCGTATCGCGACCTCGCGGTAGCTCTCGTTGGTGGCGAGGACGATGTCCGCGGCCCGGTAGGTCCGCCGCTCCAGGGCGCACACGGCCCGGTAGAGCAGGTCCTCGCCGCGGCCGAACCGGGAGAGGTAGAGCTCGGGTACCAGGTCGTGCTGGTCGAAGACGAACCGCGCGCCGCGCCGCTTGAGCCACAGCGCCGGCAGGAAGAGCAGGTCGGGCGGGTTGCAGGCGTGGACCACGTCGACCGGGCCGACCTTGCGGGCCAGCCGGGCCGTGTGCCAGAGCGCCGATCCGTACTCCTTCAGGTAGCCGGCCGGCCCTCCGGTGGCCGCGCGCAGCGGGTAGCGGTGGATCCGCACCCCGTCGATCTCCGCCTCCGGCTCGGTGTCGCGCTTGCTGCCCTGCGGGCAGATGACGTCCACCGTCCAGCCCGCGTCGCGCAGTGTCGTGCACTCCTGCCACACCCGCCGGTCGAACGGCACCGACAGGTTCTCCACCAGGATCAGCGCGCGCCGGCCGGAGCCGCCGCCGCCTGTCGCGTCACCAGGCAAGGCCCACGTACCCCGGTTCGGTCCGGCGCGTCTCGGCGTCGGGAAGGCGGACGAGGTCGACGATCACGGGTCCTTCGCCGTGGGGCAGCGCCGACAGCACCGCCGGGTCCTTCGTCCCGACCAGGCACACCTCGGCGTGTTCGAGCACCTCGTCGACGGAGTCGGCGAGCAGCTGCGCGAGGTGCGGCAGCCGGGTCTCGATGTATTCGCGGTTGGCGCCGATGAGCCGGGAGAGGCTGACGTTGGCGTCGTGGATCCTGATGTCGTACCCCTTGCCGAACAGCCGCTCCGCCAGCTCGACCAGCGGGCTTTCGCGGAGGTCGTCGGTGCCGGGTTTGAAGGACAGCCCGAACAGGCCGACCCGGCGTTTGCCGGTGCGCTCGACCAGGTCCACCGCGCGCTGGAGATGGTCGGCGTTGGAGGTCAGCACGTGGGCGAGGATGGGTACGGAGACGTCGGCGCGCTGTGCCGCGTGGACCAGGCTGCGCAGGTCCTTGGGCAGGCAGGAACCGCCGAAGGCGAAGCCGGGACGCAGGTAGGCGGGGCTGATGTTCAGCTTGCGGTCGGCCAGGAACACGTCCATCACCTGGTGCGAGTCGACGCCGAGCGCCTGGCACACCGCGCCCAGCTCGTTCGCGAAGCCGATCTTGAGGCCGTGGAACGCGTTGTCCGCGTACTTGATCGCCTCGGCCGTCGGGACCGGCACCCGGAACACCTCGCCGGGCAGGCCGTCGTACAGCTTCAGCAGCGTGTCGCCACTGGCCGGGTCGAGTTCGCCGATGACGGTCTTGGGCGGGTCGAAGAAGTCCCGCACGCTCGTGCCCTCGCGCAGGAACTCCGGGTTGACGGCGACCCCGAAGTCCACCCCGGCGGTGCCGCCGGTGTGCTTCTCCAGGATCGGCACCAGCAGGTTCAGGCAGGTGCCCGGGAGCATGGTGCTGCGGAACACGACGGTGTGCCGTCCGCCCTGCCCCGCCTTCTCGGCGAGCGCGGTGCCGATCTGCTCGGTGACCCGCTCCAGGTAGGTGGTGCACAGGCTGCCGTTGGGTTCCGACGGGGTGCCCACGCAGATCAGCGACACCTCGCTGCCCATGACCGCTTCGCGGACGTCGCCGGTGGCGCGCAGGGCTCCAGTCCGCACGCCCTCGGCGACGAGGTCGCCGATACGTTCCTCCACCACCGGGGACCGGCCGTCGTTGACCAGGTCGACCTTCACCTGGTTGACGTCCACCCCGATGACGTCGTGCCCCATGCCGGCCAGGCACGCGGCTGATACGCAGCCCACGTAGCCGAGCCCGAAGACGCTGACTCTCATGTTCCGTCCCTCCCCCCAGGCAGGCCCTTGTGGCCTGCGGTCCGCGCGCCGGCCGGCCGGCGCCCCCCGAGCATCAGTAGGCCCCCTGTCCGTGGAGCACCGCGCGCATGGTCTTCCACAAGATCACCGTGTCGAGGGCGAGCGACCAGTCCTCCACGTACCGCAGGTCGAGGCGGACCGCCTCCTCCCACGGCAGGTCGCTGCGTCCGCTGATCTGCCACAGGCCGGTGAGGCCGGGCTTGACCAGCAGCCGCCGCCGGATGTCCGGGTCGTACGCGGCGCACTCCTCCGGCAGCGGCGGCCGCGGGCCGACCAGCGACATCGCTCCGGCCAACACGTTGAACAGCTGCGGGAGTTCGTCGATGGAGTACCGGCGCAGCACTCCCCCGACCCGGGTGACCCGTGGGTCCCGGCGGACCTTGAACAGCAGTCCCGCGCCCTCGTCGCGGTCGGCGAGCTCGGTACGGGCCCGGTGCGCCCCGGCGACCATGGTCCGGAACTTGAGAATCGTGAACTCCCGGCCGTCCTTGCCGACCCGGCGCTGGCGGTAGAAGGCGCCCCCCTTGCTGTCCGCCAGCACGAGCAGTGCGACGAAGACCATCAGCGGTGCGAACAACATCAGCAGGACCGCCGCGCCGACCCGGTCGACGACCTCCTTGATCGCCCGGCGGCCTCCGGTGAAGGTCGGCAGGCTGACCCGCAGCAGCGGGATCCCGAGCACCGCGTCGACGTGCAGCCGCGGACCGGCCACCTCCATCAGCACCGGGGCGACGACCATCTCGGCGTCGCTGCCTTCGAGGTTCCAGGCCAGCCGTTGCAGCCGGTCCGGCGTCCAGTGCGGGTCCGGCGTGACCGCGACGACGCGGTAGCCGTCGTGCCGGACGTGCTTGGCGACGTCCGTCAGGCGGCCGACGACCGGCACGCCCTCGAGTTCGTCACCTTCGAGCCCGCGGCCGTCCGGCGTGCACACCGCCTCCACCCGCCAGCCGATGTGCGGGAACTTGCGGGTCCGGGTGATCAGGTCGCACACGGTGGCGGGGCTGCCGGCGGCGAGCACCGGTCTCAGGCAGCGCCCTTCCTTCCGCCGTCTGTGCAGGCACAGGCGCAGCAGATACCGCGCGGTCATGGTGACGAGCGCGATCGCGGGGATCGCGACGAAGATCCAGAGCTTGATGTTGCGCGAGGTGAGGGCGATCCCGCCGAGCGCCAGGACGACGGTCGCCGCGAACAGTGAGCGGCCGAGCCGCCGGAACTCCTCGGCACCCTGGCCGAGTACGGCCGGCGCCCAGGACCGGCCCACGGCGAGCGATCCCAGCACCAGCAGTTCGGTGCCGAACGCGAGGATCCCCCATTTCTCGTGCCAGTTGGCCGCGTCCCTGGCCCCGAAGAACTCTCCTATCCCCGCCACCACGAAGGCAGTGGCCAGGGTGTCGCTGACGATGACGGTACGGCGGTACCGCTGCTCCCACTCGATCGCCGGCCCGCTGCTGATCCCTTTCGCCAGGCGCCCTCGCGCCGGCGGAAAAGGGCCGACTAGTCCCCCCTGCCGCACAGAAACCCCCCGGTCCCCAGTGGTTCGACATGGTGCCCTGACACGGTTCCTCTCCGGGAGGCCCCCGCCTCCCGCACGCTTCCGCCCTGCGGAAGGCCCCCCGGCTCCCCGCGCCGCACTGTTCTTCCCGCGGACGGCCCCCGCCCTCCGCGTACGACATCCCGGCTGCTTCAGCGCTTCCCGACCGGACCCGCCCGTTGCCCGCGGCGGACCCGCATGCCTCCCTGGCTCTCGAAACACCTCCGGAACCCGTCGCGGCCCTGGATGCTCCCCGCATCCGAAGCCCCTCCCGGGCCCCGGGAGTTGATCACCCTCACGTCCGACGCCGGAGACGCGGCTACCGGTCCTCCGTACCGAAGGACCCATAGATCATCATTTGTCGCCCCGTGTCCCAGCATGCGAAGCACGGTCAATCTAGACCATCAACGCCCGTATGAAGAGGGGGGTGTGTGGAATTTGTGGTCATGATTTGAAGTCTGGTCAACAGCCGGCGACCGCCCACGCGTCCTCCGGCGACGCACGACGCACCCTGTGACCTTCGGTGACTCGAGGTCACCGGGCTGTCGGCAGCCGCGTCCACGAGCCGAGTCCGCTCCGCCAACTGACCGACATACACCCCCTGTTCGGCCGATTCTTGCCGGTGAAAACGGGGCGGCGGTCACGACGGCCGGCAGGCGGCGGGCGCCCGTCCGGGATCATGGAGAGGACAGCCGCCGAGCGGACGCGGGTCCGGCCACAGCTCCACAGTCGATCGAGAACGGCCCCGCTCCGCACATCTGCCACACATTTGCCGCGCCTTAGCGGCGCATTCGCGGCCCATGCTCCGAACCGAAACGATCACTGAAGGACAGCGCCGTCGCCTCGGCACGGCGCCGCCCTGTCGCTGCCGTGTGAGCATCCACACTTCCTCCGCGATTGCGCGGGCCGGGCAGGCGCGCAAGAGTATGCCAACTGTGTTGCCCGGCAAGCCGGATGCTTCCATCGTTCACCACGCAGCGTGGGGTGACACGGGTGAAGAGGAGGGACGCGCGTGAGCCGTATGTCAGTCCGGGGACTCGCGGTCGTCTCCGCCACCGCGGTCACCGCTGTCGGCAGCGTCGCCGGTGTCGCCTCGGCCAGCAGCACGGACACCGGTGCCGGTGAGGCGCCGACGGCCGATGCCACCCTCCTCCAGGACATCCCCGTCGGGCAGCAGGCCCGGGTGCAGACCGCGTCCGTGACACAGCAGGCCGAGGCCATGGCCGTGCAGGCGGACGTGAGCGCCAGGAAGACGGCCGAGCGCACCGCCCGGGCGGCGGCGGCCAGGGCGGCCGAGGCCAAGCAGGCCGACGCCAGGAAGCGGGCGGCGGCCAAGGCCGCGGCCGGCGATCCCACGGCCGGCTTCGCGGTGCAGAGCTCCTACACCGTGGCGCAGCTCAAGGCGATGGCCGCGCAGATCGTGGGAAGCGGCCAGTTCCAGTGCTTCAGCAACATCGTGGACCACGAGTCCACCTGGAACTACCTGGCGGTCAACCCCTCCTCCGGCGCCTACGGCCTCGTGCAGGCGCTGCCCGGCTCGAAGATGGCCTCCGTGGCCGCCGACTGGCAGACCAACCCGGCGACCCAGATCAAGTGGGGCCTCAACTACATGAACACCACCTACGGCAGCCCCTGCCAGGCCTGGGCCTTCTGGCAGGTCCACCACGCGTACTGACGCGCACGCCCGCCGGCCGGCGACCCCTACGTTCAGGCCGGCGTGTCCCACCGCACGTGCAGGGCGGCCGGCTTTCGGAAGACCAGGCCGTACGGCGCGGCGGGCCGGGCCGGGTCGAGGCGCAGCCCGGGAAGGCGTTCGAGCAGGCGCTGGAGGGCGACACGGGTCTCCAGGCGGGCCAGGTGCGCGGCGACGCAGTGGTGCGGCCCGTGGGCGAAGGCCAGTTGGAGGCGGGCCTCGGCACGGCGGACGTCGAAACGGTCCGGGTCGGAGAAGACCGCCGGGTCACGGTTGGCGCCCGTCAGGGAGACGCTGACGAGGTCGCCGCGGCGGACGGCGGCCGGGCCGAGCACGGTGTCGCGGGTGGCGTAGCGGTCCACCACCGCCGCGCCGGGCTCGAGGCGCAGGGACTCCTCGACGGCTCCGTCGAGGAGACCGGGGTCGGCCTGTACCAGGGCGAGTTGGCCGGGGTCGCCGAGCAGGTGGAGCAGGGCGTTGGTGATCATCGCCTCGGTCGTCTCGATGCCGCCGAACATCATGACCGCCGCGTTGGACGCCACTTCGGCCGCGTCCAGCCGCCCGGCGGCGGAGACGAGGAGCGAGGCGGCGTCCCGGTCGGCCACGGTGGCCTCGACGGCGGCCCGCAGCTCCGCGTACGCGGCGGGACCCGCCGGGCCCGCGGCCAGCCCCTGCGTGATGTCCGAGACGGACCGGACGATCGCGTCGTACCAGGCCAGCACCGTGTCGGTGGTCGTACCCACCAGACCGAGGGCCTCGGTGACGACGGACACGGCGAGGGGTCCGGCGAAGGTGCGGCGCAGTTCGGCGGCGCCCGCCGGTTCCAGGGCGGTGATGAGCCGGTCGGTCTCGCGTTCTATGAAGTCCGCGAAGCCGTCGTGCACCCTGCGGGGCCGGAAGGGAGCGGCGAAGGGCTCCCGGTGCCGGGCGTGCTCGGCGCCGTCCAGGGACAGCATGCTGGGCCCGACGACCTGCGCGGTGGTGAAGCGGGGGTCGTCGACGGTGAAGGTGACGGAGTCCCGCATCACGTCGAGCGCGAGGTCGCGGCGGGTGACCAGCCAGCCGTTCAGTTCGGGCAGCCACGACACCGGTTCGTGGGCGCGCAGCCGGGCCAGGCGCGGGTGCGGGTCCCGGGCGAGTTCGGCGAGCGTGGTCGAGGCGCCGAGGGGGAACGCGACGGCGGTGCTCGGCGCGCCGTCCGTCCGGGACGAGGGGAAACCGTTCACGCGCCATCGTAACCACGGCACTTCGACCGCCCGGTCAGCGGCCGCCCGGCCGGTGCTCGGCGGGCCCGTCCGTGACCGGCCCGTGCTCGGCGGTCCCGTCCCGGGCGGGATCGTCTCCGGCGGGCCGGTCCTCGATCGACACGGTGACCGGTGTCCCCGCCTCGATCGTGCGGCTGACGGTGCAGAGCCGGTCGTGGGAGACGGTGACCGCCCGGGGCAGGATGGCACGGGCGCGGTCGCCCGAGGCGCCGTCCGGGAAGGCGACGTGGAAGCGGACCGCGAGGTCGGTCAGGCGGTTCCCGTCCTCGTCGGTGACCTTGTGGCCGCTGACGGTGACCGTGAAGGCGGTCGGTTCGGTGTGGCGGCTGGTGGCGACGTCGACGTCGGCCACCGTGCAGCCGCCGATCGCGGCAAGCAGCAGCTCCACCGGGGTGAACTCGGTGCCCTCGCCGGTACCGAAGGCGATCGTGCCGCCACGGGGGTTCGTCGCGGTGTAGCGGCCGGTGGCGGTGCGCTGGACCGTCACGAGCCGCGAGGTGTCTTCGCTCATGCCCAAGAACCTAGGACACCCCTGCCGTCAGTGCAGAATGTTGACGGCCCGGGCCACCACCAGGACCACCGTCACCAGGGAGACCGAGGACTGCAGCATCATGAGCATCTTGGCCCAGCGCGACAGCGGCATCACGTCGGTCGGGCTGAAGGCCGTGGAGTTGGTGAAGGACAGGTACAGGTAGTCCAGGAAGGCCGGTTCCCAGTCCGCCGGCGCGATCTCGGGGCTCTGCATCTGCACGAAGAGGAAGTCCGCGTACTGGTGGCGGCCGCGCACCCGCTCCATCGGCCCGCCGCGGTCCCACTCCCAGTACCAGAGGGCGAACACGATGACGTTCGTCAGCCAGATGCCGCCGCCGGTCAGCAGCAGCGGCCCGGCGTCCTCACCCTCGGTGCCGTTCACGAGGCCCACCACCAGCCGGGCCGCCGCCCAGCCGTTGGCGAGGCTGATCAGGCCCATCAGGGCCAGCCCCACCAGGCGCAGCCACCGGGTACGGGGCTCCACCCGGCGGGGGTTGCCGGCGATCAGGCCGGCCAGCAGCGCGATCTCCAGGGCCGGCAGGACCCAGTACGGCTGGAGGGCGAGCCGGTGCGGCAGCATGAGCTGGATGGCCACGGCGACCAGGATGACGGCGGTCACGGCCCACCGCGGCTCGCCGTGGGTGGCCCTGCGCCACGCGGGCACGACGTCGTGCCCGCCGGTCTCCAGCCGCCGCTCGATCCTGGCCAGCCTGTCCTCGGCGTCGCTCATACGGTCGCTCATGGCGTTCATTGTCCCGGCGCGACCGCCCGGTCCGTCGTCCGGCATGGACGTCACCGGAGACGGACCGGGGACAGGCCGGGGGCGGACCGGGGACAGGCCGGCGCAGGGCGCGGATGCGGTGGTCCGCGGGTGGTGGTGGGATCAGGCGGTGAACATGGTGAGGACGGCGGCGATCCGGCCCTCGCGGACCGTGATCACGTCGATGCCGCGCACCGCCGGTTCGCCCTCGGGACCGAAAGCCCAGGCGAGTGCTCCGTCGTGCGGTCCGGCGTAGCGGCGGCCGTCCTCGCTGAAGCCGAAGTCGGCGGGCACCTTGTCGAGCAGTGCCCGCGCCTTGTCCTCCAGGGCGTCCCAGCCCGTGGTGACGCCTTCCGGGTCGGTGAAGACGACGTCCTCGGTGTAGATCCGTTCGATCGTCTCGCGCCGGGTAGCCGCGTCACGGTTGCCGAAGACGCCGTGCAGGTTGGCGGCGAGCAGATCGGGGACGGTGTGCATGGTGCTCCTTGTGGGTTTCGGGGGGCGGGGTCGCCGGACCTCGTTCTCGCGGGGCCCGGTCAGATCTGGCTGGCACCGCCGTCGACGTAGATCTCGGCGCCGGTCATGTAGCTGCTGGCGTCGGACGCCAGGAACAGTACGGTCTCGGCGATCTCCTCGGGACGCGCCAGCCGGTTCATCGGCACGCCGGCGGCCAGGCCCTTGAGGAGCTGCTCGGCGGCCGCGGGGTCACCGGCCAGACCGCTGAGCCCCGGGGTCTCGACCGGGCCGGGGGCGATGCTGTTGACCCGGATGTTCCGGCCGACGAGTTCGGCGGCCCAGCTGCGGGTGAGGGAGCGCAGGGCGGCCTTGCTGGCGGCGTAGACGCCGAACGAGGCGGCGCCCTTCGTGTCGATGTTGGAGCTGGTCACGATGACCGAGGCGCCCGGCCTGAGCAGCGGCAGCGCCTTCTGCACGGTGAACAGGGTGCCACCGACGTTGGTGTTGAACGTGTCGGCGTAGTGCTCCCAGGTGACGTCGGGCAGGGCCGCGAAGGACCCGCCGCCGGCGTTGGCGAAGACGATGTCGAGGCCGCCGTGCTGTTCGACGGCGGCGAACAGCCGGTCGAGGTCGGCGAGGTCGGCGACGTCCGCGCGCACTCCGGTGGCACGGTCGCCGATCGAGGCCACCGCCTCGTCCAAAGCCTCCTGGCGCCGGCCGGTGAGGAAGACGTGCGCTCCCTCGGCGGCCAGCCGCCGGGCCGCGGCGAGGCCGATGCCCGAGGTGGCGCCGGTGACGAGAGCGGTCCTGCCGTCGAGCTGTCCCATGATGGTTCCTCCTGAGAAGGGTTTCTGTACCGTTCGGTACTGAAGAACGGCGTACCCGCCCCGGTTATTTCCGTACCGCTCGGTTAAAATTTTCTCGACGTCTGGGAACGGGGGTGAGCATGGCGGAGCGGGGCAGGCCCCGGGGCTTCGACGCGGACGCGGCGCTCGACCGCGCGGTGGAGGTCTTCTGGCGCCAGGGGTACGAGGGTGCGTCGCTGAGCGACCTCACCGACGCCATGGGCATCAACCGGACGAGCATGTACGCGGCGTACGGCAACAAGGAGGAGCTGTTCCGCCGTGCCGTGGCCCGGTACGCCGAGGCGGACATGGCCTATGCCCGCGAGGCGCTCACCCGGCCCACGGGGTACGCCGTCATCGCGGCCTTCCTGCACGCCAACGTCGACGCGATCACCCGTGCCGACCGTCCGGCCGGCTGCCTGTCCGTGCAGGGCGGCCTCGCCGACGGCGGCGACAACGGCCGCATCGCCGAGTTCCTCGCCGCGAGCCGCCTCGCCGGCGAACAGGCACTGGCCGACCGGCTCTCCCGCGCGGTCACGGAGGGCGACCTGCCCGCGGGCACCGATCCGGTCGCACTGGCCCGCTACGTCATGGTCGTCAGCGAGGGCAACGCCGTGCACGCGGCGGCCGGCGCGGGGCGTGCCGCGCTGCACGCCACCGTCGACATCGCCCTGCGCGCCGTCCCCGGCCACCCCGCGGCGGATGCGGACGCCTGACATCGGGGCCTCGCGAATTCCCTCAGGAACTCGCGGACACCCGCCATTTGACGAACACCCGTGACGAACACCCGCCGTTTGACGCGGATTTCAGGTTGTGGGTTCGGTAAGGGAATCTCATTGGACGCTCAACTTCCTTCCTGAATGGCGGAACTCCGGCCGCCGTATTTCCGTACGAGCCGCGCTCGACCGCATGTGAGCGGCGCCGAGACCCGGTCACGGGTCCTGAGATGGGAGGAACGACCGTGTCCTTCGCGAAGATCACACTGGCCAAGAAGGCCAAGAAGAAGGAAGTGGGGTGTGCCGCAAAGGAGGCGCACCACAAGCACCACCACAAGAAGCACCACCGCAAGCACAAGAAGCACGCCAGGTAATTCGACCGCCGGACGGTGCCGGGGCCGGACCGCCTTCCCCTCGGGGGCGGGCGGCCCCGGCCCGTCCACGGAGTCAGGGAGTACCGGCCGGTCATGGCTGACGCCGCACCGCTCGACAAGTCCGCCGCGGCGCGCCGCGCCACCCCCGCCGTCGCCTCGGCGCGGACGCGCCACGCCCGGCTCTCGCCCTGGGCGGCGTTCCGCACGTTCTGGCCCCTGGTCAGCGGCAATCGCGCCGCCGTACTGGTGTCGGCGCTGCTCCTGGTGGTGTCGGCGGGCTGTGACGCGGGGGCGATCGGGATCGCCGGGCAGCTCACCGACGATGTGCTCACACCCGGTGACCTCGGCGCCTTCTGGGACCCGGCGGCCCTGTGGCTGGCCCTCGCCGGACTGGGTGCCGTCGCCTCCGCGGCCGGCGGCTACCTGGCGGGGTGGACCAGCGAGCACTTCCTCCTCGGCCTGCGCGACCGGGTCTTCCGGCACCTCCAGCGGCTGCCCCCCGACACCCTGGCGCGCTACGGCACCGGCGACCTGGTCTCCCGTCTGACCGGGGACGTCGAGGCGGTCGAGACGCTGGTGGCCTCCGCGCCCGTCGAACTGCTCACCTCAGCGGTCAGTGCCCTCGTCTTCGCCGTCGCGGCCCTGCGCACGAGCTGGCGGCTGGCCCTGATCACGTTCGCCGCCGCTCCGCTGATCTGGTTCGGGGCCCGGGCGTTCGGCACCCTGATGCGCACCGCGACCCGTGCGGAGCGCGACAGCAACGGCCGGCTCGCCTCGCTCCTGGAGGAGAGTCTGGCCAACATGCCCCTGGTACAGGCGTACGGCCGCCAGGAGGCCGAGCGTGCCAAGGTGCATCGTGAGGGACGCACCTGGATGCGGGCCGGACTCCGGCAGATCCGGCTGTCCTCCGTGTACGGCCCGCTCGGCGAACTCCTGGAAACGGTCAGCGTATTGACCGTCATCGGTGCCGGTGCCTGGCAGATCTCCGTCCACCACCTGAGCACCGGCGGACTCCTCGCCTTCGCCGCCTACCTCGGCTACCTCCACCCACGTCTTCAGGAACTCGGCGAACTGGTCGTCGGCGCCTCCTCGGCCACCGCCGCCTGCGAACGCCTCGTCGAGGTCCTGCACACCGGTCCCGCGCAGGACCCCACGTCCGGGTACGAGGCCCTCGCCACAGCCGCTGCCGCCGCCCCGCCGGTGCCCGTCCGCGGAGCCGTCACCTTCGAGGACGTCGGCTTCGGCTACCCAGGTGCCCGCCGGCCGGTACTGCACCGGGTCCACCTGGAGGTCCCCCCGGGTCTGCTGGTCGCGGTGACCGGCCCGAGCGGCGCGGGGAAGTCCACCCTGGCCGCGCTGCTGCTGCGCTTCCACGAACCGACCCAGGGCCGGATCCTGCTCGACGGCCGGGACATCGCCGCGCTCCCGGTCGACGAAGTGCGCGGCCACGTCACCCTGTTGCCCCAGGACAGCATGCTCTTCGACGGCACGGTCCGCGAGAACATCGCCTTCGGCAGGCCGGACGCCACCGACGCACAGGTACGCGCGGCCGCGGTGGCCGCCGACGCGCACGACTTCGTCACAGCGCTTCCCGAGGGCTACGACTCCCCCGTCGGCAGACGCGGCAACGCCCTCTCGGGCGGTCAGCGGCGCCGCGTCGCACTGGCCCGCGCCATGCTGCGGACCTCACCGGTACTCGTCCTCGACGAACCCACCACCGGTCTCGACGACTTGGCGACCGCCCGGGTGATGGGACCGCTGCGCCGGCTGACCGCGGGCCGCACCACCTTTCTCATCACCCATGACCTGCGGCTGATCACCCAGGCCGACCTCGTCCTGCACCTCACCGACGGCACGGCCACCACAACGGACCCGGACACCGACGGCTTCCGAGCCGCGGCGGGACCGGTGGAAGGCGGTTTTGGGGTGGCAGCGGGACCGGGCGAAGGCGGCTTCGGGGTGGGGGCGGGGACTCGGCGGGAACGGTTCGGGGGCCGAGGCAGGTGAGGGCGGGGCGCGGCCGTTACGTGGGCGGTTCCGTCCCGGCCTGCTCGGCAACCAGGTACCGCGCGTACCAGTCCGGCCAGTCCGGGTCCTCCGCGCCGGTGCGGGCCTCGTGCTCGCCGTGTGCCGCCGCGGCCCGGCGCAGCGCGCCCGCCAGGTCATCGGCCGAGGCGAACGAGGTGGTCGCGGGATCCAGCCGGCCGGGGAGTCTGGCGGTGACCTCCTGGAGGAGCCAGCCGTTGCCGTCCGGGTCGCTGAACGACAGGAAGGAGCCGTAGCTGCCGCGTTTCGGGTCGGTACCGGGCACGCGGGCGTCGGTGCCCGCGTGGTGGAAGACGCCACCGGCGTCGTGGAAAACCTCGCTCGGGTCGGCGCCGTTGCGCGCCAGTTCGTCGTGCGCGGCCTCGATGTCGGCGACGATCAGATGGAGGCCGCGGGCCGACCCCGGAGGCTGCTCGGTGACCTCGCTGCCGAAGATGACGGACGCCGGCGAACCGGGAGGGGTCACCTGCACCACCCTGAAGTCGCCGTCGGTGGCGACGTCCGCGTCGAGCCGCCAGCCCAGCGCCGTGTAGAAGTCCTTGGCCCGGTCGACGTCGGACACCGGCACCACGACGACCTCGAGTTTCATGTCCATTGTCCGTGCCTCCCGCGGAGCCGTCAGTGGGCGACGAGTTGCTGGCCGCCGTCGATGTCGTAGGTCGCGCCGGTGAGGGCGCCGTTGAGCATGATGTGCACGGCGAGAGCGGCGACGTCCGCCGGTCCGACCACCCGTCCGATGGGCAGCGTTCTCCTCAACTGCTCGCGTCTCGCCTCAAGTTCGTCGCCGAGGAGCGCGGCGGACAACGGTGTGTCGACGAACCCGGCGGCGATCAGGTTGACCCGGACCGGGGCGACCTCCAGGGCCAGGTTGGCGGTCAGGGCGGGCAGTGCGGCGGTGAGGGCGCCGGTCACGGCCATTCCGGGCGCGGGCCGCCGGCCGCCGGTGCCGCCGACGAAGAGCAGCGTTCCCCCGGCCCTGACCCGGTCGCGGCTCGCCCGTGCCACCGCCAGCATCATCGCGACGCGGCCGCCGAAGTCCTGGCCCGCCTCGGTCAGGTCCAGTTCGTCGAGGGGGGTGTACGACGGACTGCCCGCGGTGACCATCACGTGGTCGACGCGGCCCGGCAGTTCGCCGAGGAAGCGTTCCAGGCGCTCGGTGTCGCGGGCGTCGAACACGGCCGTGCCGAGCGGCTTCAACTCGTCCGCGGCCCGCACCAGACGCTCGGCGTTCCGGGCCGTGAGCACCACCTCGCCGCCGTTAGCCCGCACTTGCCGTGCGGTCTCCAGGCCCATCCCGGCGCTGCCGCCCACCAGCACGACCGTCTGCCCGGCAAGTGCGCCGGAGGTACCGTCGGTTCCTGCCCCGGTCCCGCTCACGGAAGGTCACCACCGTCCGGATCCTGGTCCCTGCCGGTTGCTTCCACGACGCCGGCGCACAGGCCGGCCACGGCGTCGCGGCCCGCCCCTGACCCGGACGGCCGCCGGCTCCCAGCCGCGCGGCGCGCGCCGCCGACGCCGAACCCAGTCTGTCACTCACCCGGGCGAACGGCATCCGGGACCTGCGAGGTCCGGCCCCGTGCCGGGCCGAACCTCGCCAACCGAGAAGAACACCTCACCGCAGGTCATGTCCACGCGGATCCCGACGGGGAGCCGGACCGCCGTCCCGGCCGGGGCGCGTCACCTGGCGGACGTCTTGCGGAGGGAGGCCGCGTACAGCTCCTTCGACGTGGTGATCAGCTCGCGCTGCTCCGCGTGCGAACCGACCATCGGGCGGGACCCGTTGAGCGGGACCTGCGCGCTCTCGGGCAGGAACCGCACGGTCACCAGGCCCATCGCGCCGGCCAGCATCAGGTAGTAGGCGGGCATCAGGTCGTCACCGGTGACGTTGACGAGCGCCTCGGTCACCAGGGGTGTGGTCCCGCCGAAGGCCGCGACCGCGATGTTGAAGCCGATGCCCATCGCGGCGTAGCGGACGGCCGTCGGGAAGAGCGCGGGCAGGGTGGCGGCGCTCGGGGCGGCGAAGCAGGCCAGCAGGGTCGAGAGGATCAGCACGCCGAGGACGGGCGGCCAGGTGCCGTCGGCCTTGATGAGCTGGAAGGACGGCACCGCGAGCAGGATCATGGCGGCCGCGGAGACGCCGTAGACGGGACGCCGTCCGATCCGGTCGCTGAGCCGGCCGATGAAGGTGATCAGTACGACGATCCAGACCATGCCGATCAGCACCAGGAGGTCGGCGGAGCCGCTGGAGCGGTGCAGGGTCTCCGTCTGGTACGTCGGCAGGAACCCGGTGACCATGTAGTTGGTGACGTTGTACAGCAGCACCAGGCCCATGCAGATCAGCAGCGGCCGCCAGTGCCGCGTGACGATGCCCTTCAGTTCGCCGCCCGCCGACTCCTGGGCGAGTTCCCGCTCGTGCTCGTCCAGTTGCTGCTGGAAGGCCGGGGACTCCTCCAGCTTGAGCCGCATGTAGAGACCGATGACACCCAGCGGACCGGCGATCAGGAACGGCAACCGCCAGCCCCAGGTGAGCATCTGCTGGTCGGTGAGGAGCAGGTTCAGCACGGTGACCAGGGCGGAGCCGAGGGCGTACCCGACGAAGGTGCCGAAGTCGAGCCAGCTGGAGAGGAAGCCGCGGCGCCGGTCGGGTGAGTACTCGGCGACGAACGTGGTGGCGCCGCCGTACTCGCCGCCGGTGGAGAAGCCCTGCACCATACGGGCGAGAAGCAGCAGGATCGGGGCGGCGATGCCGATCGTGGCGTAGCTGGGGATGAGCCCGATGGCGAAGGTGCCGAGCGCCATCATGATCATGGTGGTCGCGAGCACCTTCTGCCGGCCGACCCGGTCGCCGAGCGGGCCGAAGACGAGCCCGCCGAGGGGCCGTACGACGAAGGCGGCGGCGAAGGTGGCGAACGAGGAGATGACCTGGGCGCCGGGGGACGCGCCCGGGAAGAAGACCTTGCCGATGGTGGCGGCGAGGTAGCTGTAGACGCCGAAGTCGAACCACTCCATGCAGTTGCCGAGCGCCGAGGCACCGACCGCGCGCCGCAGCAGCGGCCGCTCGACGACCTGGACGTCGTCGGCGCGGAACGCCCGCCTGTTCCGGCGCAGTCGGCGCCCGAGCTCGTCGCGGACCTGCCGGGGCAGTTCGGCGACCGGCGACGAGGTCCTGACCGGTCCGGGACCGGGGATTTTGTCGGATGTCGTGTCGGCCATGCCGCTGCCCCCTTCCACTGTCGTGACTTCGATGTTTCGCTACAGCGAATTCCGTGCCAGGCGTGAAGGACCCGCACAGGCGTCGGCTGCCCCGGAATGGCGATGCCACACGTGCATCATGTGCTCCTGCAACGCCACCGGCATCGGGCCAGGCTCCCCGGCTTTGGTCTGAACCAAAAAAGGAAACAAATATTGACGCGCTCGAACAAGATGCGTAGCTTCCGGGCCGAGCCGATCAGAGAGGGACGTGCCATGCGTGGTTTCCCCGGTAATGTCATGCACTCGCCAAGATTGCGGTTACGTCCGTGGCGGAGCGTGGCCGCGGTGGCGGCCTGTCTCGGCCTCGCCCTCGGGCTGCTGCTGGGACTTCCGGCCGCCTCGCAGGCCGCCGGTTCACTGCCGTGTGACGTCTACGCCGCGGCCGGCACCCCGTGCGTCGCCGCGCACAGCGTCACCCGCGCACTGCTCTCCTCCTACTCCGGCCCGCTCTACCAGGTGACCCGCGTGTCGGACGGGGCGACCGCCGACATCGGAACGCTGGCCCAGGGCGGGTACGCGAACGCGGCGGCCCAGGACGCGTTCTGCGCGAACAGCGGCGGCTGCCGGATCACCCGGATCTACGACCAGAGCGGCCGGCACAACGACCTCACGCCCGGTCCGGCCGGTACCGCCGGCACGGGCGCCGACCGGGGCGCCGACGCCTCCGAGATATCCGTGACGGCCGGCGGCCACAAGGTGTACGGGCTGTGGATCTCGCCCGGCGTGGGCTACCGGTACACCGGGGTCGCCTCCGGCGTCGCGGTGAACGGGCAGCCCGAGGGCGCCTACATGGTGGCCAGCGGCACCCATGTCGGATCCGCCTGCTGCTTCGACTACGGAAACGCCGAGAGCACCCCCGCCGACACCGGCAACGGCCACATGGACGCCGTCTCCATCGCCACCACCTGCTACTTCGCTCCGTGCACCGGAAACGGGCCCTGGGTGGAGGCAGATCTGGAGAACGGCATGTTCCAGGGCGACAACGGCTCCAACACGGCGAACCAGGGCAACAGCAGCACCTTCGTCACCGCCGTGCTGAAGAACAACGGGCAGACCCGCTACGCGCTCAAGGGCGGCAACTCCCAGTCGGGCGGCCTGAGCACCTGGTGGGACGGCGCGTTGCCCACCCGCGGCGGCTACCGGCCCATGCAGCAGGAGGGCGGCATCATCCTGGGCATCGGCGGCGACAACAGCAACTGGAACCGGGGCACCTTCTTCGAGGGGGTCATGGTCTCCGGCTATCCCACCGACGCGGCGGAGAACGCCGTCCAGGCGAACATCGTCTCCGTCGGCTACAGCGGCCGGACCGACGTGCCCAACGGCCCGCAGGGGACGATCACCGGTCCTGGCGGCAAGTGCGTGGACGTCGCCGCCGACGACACCGGCACCGACGGCGCCGCCGTCCAGCTCTGGGACTGCCAGACGTACGCCGAGGACCAGCACTGGACGCACAACCCGGACGGTTCGCTGTCCACCCTGGGGCGCTGCCTCGACATCGAGAACAACGGCACGGCGGGCGGTGCCAGGCTGGAACTGTGGGACTGCAACGGGGTCGGCGGGCAGAAGTGGGTCCAGCAGGCCGACGGGTCCCTGCTCAACCCGCAGTCCGGACGCTGCCTCGACTCCCCCAGCGGCGCGACCGCCAACGGCACCCGCCTGCAGATCTGGGACTGCAACGGCGCCACCGCACAGAAGTTCTCGGTGAACGGCGGCGGCCCGGTCACCGGCCCCGGCGGCAAGTGCATGGACGTCGCCGCCGACGACACCGGCACCGACGGCGCCGCCGTCCAGCTCTGGGACTGCCAGTCGTACGCGATCGACCAGCACTGGTACCGCGGTTCCGACACCTCCCTGGCCACCCTGGGGCGCTGCCTGGACATCGTCGGCAACGGCACGGCGAACGGCACCAAGGTCGAGCTGTGGGACTGCAACGGGGTCGGCGGGCAGAAGTGGGTCCAGCAGGCCGACGGGTCCCTGCTCAACCCGCAGTCCGGACGCTGCCTCGACTCTCCCAGCGGCGCCACCGCCAACGGCACCCGTCTGCAGATCTGGGACTGCAACGGCGCCACCGCACAGAAGTTCACCCTCAGCTGACGGCCGGGCACGGCATGTCCGGTGGGGCTCCCGGTCCGTGGACCGGGAGCCCCACCGGGCGTCGGGCGGCGAGCGGCCCCCGACTAGGCCTGGGTGGCGGGCTCCAGTGCCGCGGCGGCCGCGGCCGCCGCGGAGGAGTCCTGCCCGTAGAAGATGTCGATGTCGACCTCCTCGCCGCCCATGGTCAGCGTGTCCCAGGCGCCGCTCAGGACGAGCATGCGCAGGGTGGCGGGCTGAAGCGTGCGCAGGCGTTCGAGGATCGCCTCGTCGTCCGGCATGCCCGCGAGGCGGGGAGCGAGCCGGGCACGGATGGCCTGCATGCGTTCCAGCAGCGTCTTGGTGTCGGCCTCGCGGTCGGGCTCCTCGGGGATCCCGTCGATGCCGTGGCCGATGATGTCCTTGATGGCCCAGGTGACGCCCTGGTCGTCGGTGGTGACCATCGCCTTCCAGGCCCGGCTCTTGTGCCGGTACTGGAGCATGGACATCGCCGCCTCGTGGCGCAGGAAGTCAGCGTCCCGGAACGGCCGTCCGTTCCAGGCGCTGTTGAGGGAGCGGGCCAGCGAGATGGCCGAGGCGAGACCGCTGTTGAGGCCCCGGCCCGGCCAGAAGTGGATCGCGTTGGCCGCGTCGCCCAGCAGGAAGCCGTAGGTGCCCGGCGAGTTGGTGGTGGGCGGCAGCAACTCGGCCGAGAAGCGCGGGCGTTGCACCATGTCCAGGCGGAAGCTGGTGACCGCGGACAGGTCGTCGGACTCGACACCGAACAGCAGCAGGCCCTCCCGCACCCGCCGCCACAACGGCGACCCCTTGACCAGCGCGGGCAGGAACAGCGTGCCGTGGGTCGAGCACTGGAAGTCGCCGTACTCGTCGCGGTCCATCAGGCACGGCCGGGAGGCGATGCACTCCTCGAAGACCCGGCGGACCGGATCGAGACCGATGACCTCCGCCGCCTCGGCGTCGGTGAGCCGCATGTTGAGGAAGCCCTCGCCGCGCAGCGAGTTGAGCAGGAAACGGTTCTGGGCGACGGTGAGCAGGACCGCCATGGGGTCGGTCAGGCCCGACTTCACGCGCAGGCCGAGGACGACGTCCTGGAGGTGCCGGCCGTCCAGGGAGTAGATCGACTCGTCGGCCTTGCCGAACCGGGCGGCGAAGTGTTCCCGGGTGCGTGACCGGCCGCCGTCGCAGATCGCCAGTACGTGCTGGGTGGCCAGCGCCTCCTGCTCCGCGGCCGCGTCGAAGCGGGCGGGGATGAGCCGGATCCGGTCCCGCTTCTCGTTGGCCAGTTCCAGCAGCCGGTCCTCGATGTAGGCGATGCGCATGTTGCGCGGGTGGTGGTCGCCGACCGAGTCCGGGCCCGAGGGCCACATCTCCGTGTAGTGCTCCGGGTCGAAGAGCCGGGCCCGGACCTCCTCCGGCCACGCCAGGTACTGACGGCTCTGCACGGTCACCACCTGCTGGCGGCGGACGTTGCCCTCCTCCTGGGTCTTCCAGGTCACGGTCCGGCCCTGCTTGCGCCACCGGCCGTCGTAGACGGTGATCTGTGCCTGGGGGCCGAGGAAGTGCTCAAGGAGCAGGGCGAGGGACAGGCCGACGGGGCCGCCGCCGGCGACGGTGACCCGCAGGACGGGCCCCTGCTCGCCCTCCTTCGGGCCGTGCGTCACGGACCGGGGCAGGGAGAGCGCCATGAGCGTCTGCATGGCGTCGGCGACCTCGAATCGGAACTCCTGGTCGCCCAGGGAGATCTCGTCCCCCGGCTGCAGCAGCCGGGACTCCACCTCTTCCCCGTTGACGAGGGTGCCGTTGCTGCTTTCCAGGTCACGCAGTACGTAACCCTTGTCCTCGTCGAAGACGATCTCCGCATGGAAGCGGGAGACGCTCAGGCTGGAGATGACGACAGTGTTCTCGGAGTTGCGTCCGAAGGTGACGCGGGTGTCCAGGACCGGGATGCGCTCCCCCGCCAGCAGACCTTCGAGTCCGACCAGCACCGGTGCCACGGCACTTCCTTCCAGGAGTGGATGATCTCTACATCGATGCGGCACCACCGGACACTGCCATGCACGTCCACGCCGGGCGGCAGTCAACCGGCGGAACAGCGACACGTTTGACATGTTGTCGAACCGCGACCTCCATCATGGGCTACGGAGCCGCGATTCTCACGGGGGAGCATATAGTTGCTTAGCCAAGTACTTCCACTCCGCGCCCCGGCCCAATCCCCTGCTGTGCGCGGGGACTTCGCCGGTATCCGGCCAGGCCCGTACGGCCGGAGGTCTGGGCCGGGTCAGTGGCCGGGGCCGTCCGAACGCCTGCGGTGCAGTGTGAAGTTCTCGAAGACCGACAGTTCGCCGTGCGGCTTGTTCACGTTGTAGTACGTGACGTGCATCCGGGTGGTGTCACCGGGGTGCCGGCCGGGGTCGACGGTGAACGCGGCGAAGCCGTAGGGGTGTTCGGTGTCCCGGACGCCGATCCACACCGCCTGCTCCTTCACGTAGGTGGAGGTGCGCTTGCCGTTGGAGCCGGCGGTCGCCGACACGGCGGTGATCACCTTGCCGGTGCCGTCCTTGAAGAAGTTCTGGTTGGTGGTACCGGAGACACCGCCGCCGCCGAGGATCATGTGCACGGTGCCATGGTCGGCGTCGATGTCGTCGGTGGCCTGCGACACCGGGTTGGGCGTGAGCGTCTCGCTGCCGGTGACGACGCCGCGGACCGCCAGTGACCGCTCGTAGTTGTGCTCGTGTCCGCACAGCACCAGGTCGACGCCGTACCGGTCGAACAGCGGCCCGTACTTCTCGCGCAGGCCCAGGTCGGCGCCGTTGGCGTCGGAGGAGCTGATCATGACCTGGTGCATGGCCACGACCACCCAGTCGACGTCCTTCGAGGAGCGCGCCGCCTTCAGCTCCCGCTCCAGGAAGGCGAGCTGACGGCCGCCGGAGTAGCCGCTGATGTAGACGTCGCCGCCGTCCTGGAGGCAGTTGTCGTCGTTCTGCAGCACGATCACCCGGACCGAGCCGGCCGTGAACGCGTACCACAGGCCCGCGAGTTCGGGGTCCGTCTCGGTGGAGGGAAGGGAGAAGTAGGTCTGGAAGGCGCCGAGTCCGATCGGACCGTTGGCCTTCTCGATCTCGTGGTTGCCGGCCGCCGGCATCCAGGGGCGGAAGCGCGCCGAACGGGTGTTGTTGGTGAAGAAGTTGTTCCAGGTACGCACCCGGTCGACATCCAGGTTGGCGTAGCAGAGGTCGCCGTTGAGCAGGTGGAACAGCGGGGCGACCTGCTCGATGCCGGTGACGATGTCCTTCGTCGCGGGCGTGGAGTTGGCGTCCAGGGCGACCGTGCCGTCGGCCGACCAGGTGACCTGCGGGGCGGACTGGTCGCCGAAGCTGGTGAAGGTGACCGGCTTGCGCCCGCGCGGGGCGGTGCGGAAGGTGCCGCTGTCCGGGGTCGCGCCCTCGTGCGTGGCGAGGTAGAGGTAGTCGGTGTCCGGGGTGAGGCGGTCGAGCCGGGCGTGGTGGACGTGGACGGTGCGGTTCGAGGTGCCGTCGACGTAGGTCACGGTCCGGGCGGCGGCCTTGGCACCGAAGCCGTGTTCCAGGGTGCCGTAGTGCACGACCGGCTTGGTCACCGGGCCGTCCGTGATCCAGGAGACCGTCATCTGGGTGCGCGGGTCGGCCCCGAAGGTCAGGTGCAGGCCCTGCACGGGGGAGGCGCCCGAGGCGTCCGCGGTGAGGTGGAGGGCCGGGGCGGCGAGCGGCGCGGCCTGGGCCGTACCGGCTCCCAGCAGGCCGGTGGCCGCCGCACCGGCTCCCGCGGTGCCGAGCAGCCCCAGCGCGTGCCGGCGGCTGAACCCCTCCGAGGCCTCCGGCGATCTGCCCTCTGTGGACTCCGTCTGTTCCGTCATGACGCCCTCCCGACGAGCTGCTGAGCTGCCAACGTCCGCACCCTGGCCCAGCCCAACTGCCGCCACATGAACACCACATGACCACCTGGCCACCACAGGCCAGGCATCAGGCCGTCAAGACCGACACCTGCCCTCGCCTTTACCTGCCTCCGCCCCGCTCTTGACCTGGCGTCGGCAAGCGGCTGCGTCCCCGGCCCGGACCGAGTTCCGTAATGAAGGTCGTGGTGGTCGGTGGGACCGGGCTCATCGGCTCGAAGGTGGTCGCCCTGCTGGGCGGGCAGGGACACTACGCCGGGGCCGGGGGCCTCACGTTGCGGCCAGCACCGCCGTCACGCACAGGCCCATGGCCACGGTGATCAGGATCATCGCGGTCAGGGTGCCGCGCAGCCAGTGCCCGAAGCGGGCGTTGTGCCGCTGCTCGGCCTCGCTGACGCTGGCGGCGATGTGGTCGGTCACCAGGCGGGCCACGTACGTCTGTTCCGCGAGGTACCAGCGCTCGATGTCCGCCTTCTGCACCGGCGTCAGGCCGGGCTCGCGCGCGGTGAACTCGGCCACGCGGCGGCGTGCCGCCCTCAGATGGGCCTGCTGGTACAGGAAGTCCTGGATGTCGGTCAGGCCGCGGGCGGCCTCCTCGCTCGTGTCCATGGTGTGCTCCACAGGTGAGGCGGCGGGAGAGCGACGCGCACGTACATGTCGAGCCGGGGCCGGCCGGGGACCTGGGTCTCACGGACGCCGCGGGGCTGCCGGACCGGAGAGTCTGAACGACCAGCGTGGCAACTTCCGCGGGAAGCCGCAAGGGTACGGTCACCGGACGTGTTCGCCGGGGCCTACGTCACTTGACGGAATCGCCGCCGGCCGGGCGCCGCCTAGCTTTGCCGAGGTGGCCGCGACGGGCGGGCACGCCGAAGGAGAGGCCATGAGCACACAAGCGCGCAACGTCGTCCTGGTCCACGGTGGCTTCGTGGACGGCTCCGGCTGGCAGGGGGTCCACGACGCGCTCGGGGCGGACGGCTACCACGTCACCGTCGTCCAGAACCCGACCCTGTCGCTGGAGGCGAACGGCTGCGCCGGGCGAAGGCCACGACGGAGGCACGGGCCCAGCTCGGTGCCGCGCTCGACACCTTCGAGGCCCTCGGTGCCCGCCCCTGGGCTGCCCGGGCCGGCAACGAACTGCGGGCCACCGGGCTGTCCCACGGGTCCGCCGGTAGTGGCGGTCTGGCGTCCCTGACCCCGCAGCAGCGCGAGATCGCGCTGCTGGCGGCGGCCGGCCTGACCAACAAGCAGATCGCCGAACGGCTCTTCCTCTCGCCGCGTACCGTCTCCACCCATCTGCACCAGCTCTTCCCGAAGCTGGGCGTGGCGTCCCGCGCCGCGCTGCGGGACGCGTTGGCGGAGGGGGACGGCGCCTGACCGGCGCGTGTCCGGGGCTCCGGGCGGCCGGTCAGCTGTCGTAGTCGACGGTGAGCGTCTCGGAGACCGGGAACGTCTGGCAGGTCAGGACGTAACCGGCCCGCACCTCGGCCGGTTCCAGAGCGTAGTTGCGGCGCATGTCCGCCGAGCCGTCCGTGACGCGTGCGCGGCAGGTGCCGCAGACGCCTCCCTTGCAGGCGAAGGGCAGGTCCGGGCGGATGCGCGCGGCGGCGTCGAGGAGGGTGCTCCCGCGCGGCAGCAGGGCGGTGGTGGAGCGGCCGTCCAGGGTGACGGTGACCTCGCTGACCGGGCCGTCCGCCGTTCTCTCCGGATGCCGGAGCGGTTCGATCGGCTCGTCGGCGAAGAAGAGCTCCTGGTGGACCCGTGCGTCCGGGACGCCCAGCTCCGCGAGCAGCTTCCGGGCGTCGAGCACCATGCCGTGCGGGCCGCACAGCCACCAGTGGTCGGCGCCCCGTACGTCGACCAGGCCCTCGACGAGCGCGGCGAGGCGTTCGCCGTCGAGCCGGCCGGACAGGAGGTCGGCCTCGCGGGGTTCACGGGACAGGACGTGGGCGAGGTGGAACCGGGTGCGGTACTCGTCCTTGAGGTCGGCCAGTTCGTCGGCGAACATCACGGTGTCGGTGCGCCGGTTGCCGTAGAACAGCGTGACCTGCGAGCGGTCGTCGGCGGCCAGGACGGACTCGGCGATGGACATCATGGGGGTGATGCCGGAGCCGGCCGCGATCAGCACGTGGTGGCCGGGGACGGTGAGGTCGGGGGTGAACGCTCCGGTCGGTGCCATCACCTGGACGGTGTCGCCCGGCCGCACCTCGTGGACCAGCCAGGAGGAGAAGAGCCCGCCGGGCACCTCACGGACGCCGATGCGGGGCGGGGTGCCGGCCGCCGAGCAGATCGAGTAGGAGCGCCGTTCGTCGCGTCCGTCGAGCTCGCGGCGCAGGGTGAGCGACTGGCCGGGGCCGAAGGCGAACTCCGCCGCGAGGGCTGCGGGGACGTCGAAGGTGACTGCCACGGCGTCCTCGCACAGCGGCTGCACGTCGGCGACGCGCAGGGCGTGGAAGGCCGGGCGGCGCCGCCGCGGACTCGTCGCGGGGGCACCGGCGGCCGGTGCCGTCAGCTCTGCCATCAGATCTCCTTGACGTACTCGAACGGCTCACGGCAGGTGCGGCACCGCCAGAGCGCTTTGCAGGAGGTGGCCGCGAAGCGGGAGGTCTCCTCGGTGTCGGCGGAGCCGCACTGCGGGCAGGGCACCGTGCGCCGGGTCGGCGACAGGTCCAGCGGGACGGGGCCCGCGGGGCGTCGCGGCGCCGTCATGGGCGGTGCGATGCCGTGCTCGGCGAGTTTGCGGCGCCCCTCGGGGGTGATCCAGTCGCTCGTCCACGGCGGGTCCAGCACCGTGCGGATCCGTACCCGCTCGAAGCCGGCGGCCCGCAGGCGCGCGGCGACCCCGGCCCGCATCTCGGCCATGGCGGGGCAGCCCGAGTAGGTGGGGGTGAGGGCCGCGACCACGGTGCCGTCCGGTTCGACCGTCACGTCCCGCAGCACACCGAGGTCGGCCAGGGTGAGCATGGGCAGCTCGGGGTCGGGGACCTGCTCGGCGAGGTGCCGGGCCCGCCGGGCGCCGGACAGCACGCCGGTCACCATGTCGCCTCCGGGTCGGCGCGGGCCACGCTCTGCAACTCGGTGAGCAGCGGGGCGAGATGCCCGGTGTGGGCGCCGTCGCGGCCGGCGCCCGGCGACGGCGGGAGGCTCAGCGTGGGGAGTCCGGCCGCGTCGAACACCTGGCGGAGGTCGGCCAGTACCGCGGCGCGCACGTCCTGTGCGGCGAACAGCTCGTCCCAGTAGGGGGAGTGTGCCGCCAGGGCGGTCAGCATGCGGGCGTGCGACTCCTCGGTGCCGTCGCCGAGGCGTACGACCCACTCGGCGGCGTACTGCCGGTGGTAGGTGAGTTCCTTGACGCCCTTGGCCGCGATCGCCGCGAGCACCGGGTCGGGTGCGGTGACGAGTTCGGTGAAGTGGGCGAGCCGCCAGGCGGCGAACACCAGCAGCCGCAGGACGGAGAAGGCGAAGTCGCCGTTGGGGAGTTCCGCGAGGGTCACGTTGCGGAAGTCGCCGGGGTCGCGGAAGTAGGCGTAGGCGTCCTCGGTGCGGCCGGTGCCGTCCGTCTGACCGCAGCGCGCGTACAGCAGGCGGGCCTGGCCCAGCAGGTCGAGCCCGATGTTGGCCAGTGCCACCTCCTCCTCCAGCTCGGGGGCGCGGGTGACCCATTCGGCGAGCCGCTGGGCCAGCACCAGGGCGTCGTCGCCGAGCGCCAGGCACAGGCGGGACAGTTCGGCGGCGTCGACGTGCTCGGGCACGGTGGTGTCGACGCCGTGCAGCGGGTCCTCGAAGCCGGTGCCGAAGGCCCAGCGGGCGTCACTGTCGTCATGGCCCTCGGCCAGGCTCAGGTAGACGTGGTCGTCGCTCATCACCGGCTCCTAGATGTGCGGGACGTCGTCGGGGATGTCGTAGAACGTCGGGTGCCGGTAGACCTTGTCGGCGCTCGGGGCGAAGAAGGGGTCCTTCTCGTCCCGGGTGGAGGCGGCGATGTGCTCCGAGCGCACCGCCCAGATGCTCACGCCTTCGTTGCGCCGGGTGTACAGGTCGCGGGCGTGGGTGAGGGCCATCTGGTCGTCCGCCGCGTGCAGTGAGCCGACGTGGACGTGGTTGAGGCCGCGCTTGCCGCGGATGAAGATCTCGTACAGCGGCCAGTTCTCGGAGTTGCTCATGCCACGGCCTCCTCACGTGCCAGGGCGGCCTGCTTGGCGGCGTGGGCACTGGCGGCCGCACGCACCCAGGCACCCTCCTCGTGGGCGGTGCGCCGGCGCTCCATCCGCTGCGCGTTGCAGGGGCCGTTGCCGGTGATGACTTCCTTCAGTTCGGTGAAGTCGGGGGTGCCGAAGTCGTGGTGGCCGCGCTCCTCGTTCCAGCGCAGCTCGGGGTCGGGCAGGGTCACGCCGAGCTTCGCCGCCTGGGGCACGGTCATGTCGACGAAGCGGCGGCGCAGTTCGTCGTTGCTGTGCCGCTTGATCTTCCAGGCCATCGACTGCGCGGAGTTGGGCGAGTCGTCGTCGGGCGGCCCGAACATCATCAGGGACGGCCACCACCAGCGGTTCACGGCGTCCTGCACCATCTCGCGCTGGGCCTCGGTGCCGCGCATCATGGTCATCAGCAGTTCGTAGCCCTGTCGCTGGTGGAAGGACTCCTCCTTGCAGATCCGCACCATCGCGCGCGCGTAAGGGCCGTAGGAGCTGCGGCACAGCGGCACCTGGTTGCAGATGGCCGCGCCGTCCACGAACCAGCCGATGACGCCGACGTCCGCGTAGCTGAGCGTCGGGTAGTTGAAGATGGACGAGTACTTCTGGCGGCCTTCGAGGAGGCGCTCGGTGAGGTCGGCGCGGTCCGCGCCCAGGGTCTCGGCGGCCGAGTAGAGGTACAGGCCGTGGCCGGCCTCGTCCTGGACCTTGGCGAACAGGATCGCCTTGCGGCGCAGCGAGGGGGCCCTGGTGATCCACTCGCCTTCCGGCTGCATGCCGATGATCTCGGAGTGCGCGTGCTGGGCGATCTGCCGGACGAGCGTCTTGCGGTAGCCCTCCGGCATCCAGTCGCGGGGCTCGATGCGCTGGTCACGCGCGATCGTCGCCTCGAACTGGGACTCCAGATCCGGCCCGGCGTCCCTTCCGGCCGCTTCAGTCATCTCCACCAACTCCCTACCGACCATTCGTTCGGTTCATCATAAGGTCTTCCCTCCCCGGTCTGACAAGAGTCCGGGCCGACCGGGCCCGGTCACCGGGTGTGACCGTTCCGGTGTTCACACGCGCTCCACGAGGAGGGCGGCGCCCTGGCCCACGCCGACGCAGAGCGTGGCCAGACCGCGGCGGCCGTTCTCCCGCTCGAGGCGGCCGAGCAGCGTGAGCAGGATGCGGGCTCCGGAGCAGCCCAGCGGATGCCCGAGGGCGATGGCGCCGCCGTCGGCGTTGACCCGGGCCTCGTCGAGTCCGAGGCGGCGGACGACGGCGAGCGCCTGGGCGGCGAACGCCTCGTTGAGCTCCACGGCGTCCAGGTCGTCGGCCTGCCATCCGGCCCGGGCCAGGACCTTCCCGGTGGCGGGTACCGGGCCCAGGCCCATCAGATGGGGCTGCACCCCGGCGGAGGCGGACGCGACGATCCGGGCCCGGGGCGTGAGGCCGTACCGCCGCACCGCGTCCGCGCCGGCGACGACCAGGGCCGCGGCGCCGTCGGAGAGCGGGGAGGAGGAGCCCGCCGTGACGATGCCGTCCGCGCGGAAGACCGTCCGCAGGGAGCCCAGCTTCTCCAGGGTGGTGCCGGGGCGCGGACCCTCGTCGCGGGTGACCTCGCCGTCGCGCACCGGGACCGGCACGATCTCGCGGTCGAAGCGGCCCGCCTCCTGGGCGGCCACGGCCCGCTGGTGGCTGCGCAGGGCGAAGGCGTCGGACTCGGCGCGGGTGATGCCGTCCAGGGCCGCGACCTCCTCCGCGGCCTCCCCCATGGAGAGCGTGACCCTGACCGCCTCCGGGCCGGCGTCCGGGGGCACGGCCCGGTCGGCGGCGGTGAAGCGCGGATTGGTGAACCGCCAGCCCAGGGCGGTGTCGTGCACCTGGCCCGGCCTGGCCCACGGGGTGCCGGGCTTCTCCATGACCCAGGGCGCCCGGGTCATGGACTCCACTCCCCCGGCGACCACGAGGTCCGCCTCCCCGGCGCGGATCGCCTGGGCCGCCGAGGCCACCGCGGTCAGGCCCGAGGCGCACAGGCGGTTGACGGTGTAGCCGGGCACGGTGTGCGGCAGTCCGGCCAGCAGGACCGCCATCCGGGCCACGTCCCGGTTGTCCTCGCCGGCCTGGTTGGCGGCTCCGAGCACGACCTCGTCCACGGCTTCGCCGGGCACGCCGGCCCGCCGGACAGCCTCGCCGACGACGAGGGCGGCCAGGTCGTCGGGGCGGACGGCGGCCAGCGCGCCGCCGTGGCGCCCCTGCGGGGTGCGGGCTCCGTCGACGAGGTACACGTCGTCGGGCATCGGTCGGCCTCCTCGGCGTCGGATCCGTCGGTCCCCTCGGGGGTCTGCGGCGACCTGCGGTCCGCCTCTTGACATGCGGGGGCCTGGCTGGATTACTTGACCACGCCGCACGCTAACCGAATGTTCGGTCGGTTCACAAGGTGGTGGAGATGACGACCCAGGTACCGGGTACGACGCCTGGCCCCGTCGAGACGATGTTCGCCGCGGACGAGGCGTCCCGCGGGCTCGGCATCGAGTTGCTCGAACACGGCGAAGGGACCGCCGTGCTCCGGATGACCGTGTCGTCCTCGCAGGTCAACGGGCACCGGATCGCCCACGGCGGCTTCCTGTTCCTCCTCGCCGACACCGCGTTCGCCTGTGCCTGCAACAGCCACGGCCCGGTGACCGTCGCCGCCGGCGCCGACATCGACTTCGTGGCGCCCGCGTACGAGGGCGACGTGCTGGTGGCCACCGCACGCGAGCGGGTCCGGTTCGGCCGCAGCGGTGTGTACGACGTGAGTGTCGTGCGCGGCGACGAGGTGATCGCGGAGTTCCGCGGCCGCAGTCGCACCCTCCGCACCCTCCGAAATGAGCACGAGGAGCCGCAGTGAGCAGCGAAGTGATCGCGCCCGAGCCCAGGGGCACCCGCCGGGGAGAGCCGCTGCCCGAGGCGCTGCTGGACGACGCCGAGCGGATGTCCCGTGCCGAGCTCCGGGCGCTCCAGCTCACCAGGCTCCGCACGACCCTGCGGCACGCGTACGACAACGTGGAGCTGTACCGCAGGAAGTTCGACGCGGCCGGGGTGCGGCCCGACGACTGCCGGACGCTCGCGGACCTCGCCCGGTTCCCCTTCACGACCAAGGCCGACCTGCGCGACACCTACCCCTTCGGCATGTTCGCCGTACCGATGTCCGAGGTGCGGCGGGTGCACGCCTCCAGCGGCACCACCGGCCGCCCCACAGTGGTCGGCTACACGGACCACGACCTGTCCGTGTGGGCGGACGTCGTGGCCCGCTCCATCCGGGCCGCCGGCGGCCGCCCCGGGCACAAGGTCCACATCTCCTACGGCTACGGCCTGTTCACCGGCGGCCTGGGCGCCCACTACGGCGCCGAGCGGGCCGGCTGCACCGTGATCCCCGCCTCGGGCGGCATGACGGCGCGCCAGGTGCAGATCATCCAGGACTTCCGGCCCGAGATCATCATGGTCACGCCGTCCTACATGCTGACCCTGCTCGACGAGTTCGAGCGCCAGGGCGTCGACCCCCGCTCCACCTCTCTGCGGGTCGGCATCTTCGGCGCCGAGCCGTGGACGGAGGAGATGCGCCGCGAGATCGAGGAGCGCCTCGACCTCCACGCGGTCGACATCTACGGCCTGTCCGAGGTGATGGGCCCAGGGGTCGCGCAGGAGTGCGTGGACACCAAGGACGGGCTGCACGTCTGGGAGGACCACTTCCTCCCCGAGGTCGTGGACCCGCTGACCGACGAGGTGCTGGCCGAGGGGGAGAGCGGAGAGCTGGTCTTCACCTCGCTCACCAAGGAGGCGCTGCCCGTCGTCCGCTACCGCACCCGGGACCTGACCCGGTTGCTGCCCGGCACCGCGCGTCCGGGATTCCGCCGGATCGAGAAGATCACCGGCCGCTGTGACGACATGATCATCCTGCGTGGGGTCAACGTCTTCCCCAGCCAGGTGGAGGAGATCGTGCTGCGGACCCCGGGGGTGGCCCCGCACTTCCAGATCCAGCTCAGCCGGCGGGGGCGGATGGACCACATGACCGTCCGCGTGGAGGCACGGCCCGACGCGGCGCCCGCCGACCGCGCGGCCGCCACGAGGACGATCGCGCAGGGCATCAAGGACGGGGTCGGGGTCACCGTCGAGGTCGACGTGGTCGCACCGGAGACCCTGGAGCGCTCGGTCGGCAAACTCCGCCGGGTCAAGGACCTGCGCAAGGCCTGACACGGTGGCGGACGGGCGGCCGGTTGCCTACCGTCCTCCCCATGCCCGAGCTCCAGTTGCTCCGTCCTGACCACGCCCCGGCGCTCCTCGTCTTCGAGCGGGAGAACCGCGCCTACTTCGCGGCGTCGATCCCCGACCGCGGGGACGACTTCTTCGCCCGCTTCGACGAGGTGCACCGTGCGCGGCTGGCCGAACAGGCCGCCGGGATCTGCTACTTCCACGTACTGGTCGACGCGGCCGGCGAGGTGCTGGGCCGGATCAACCTGGTGGACGTGGCGGACGGCGCCGCCGATCTGGGCTACCGGATCGCGGAGCGCGCCACCGGGCGGGGACTGGCCACCTCGGCCGTACGGGAGATCTGCCGGCTCGCCGCCGCCGACTACGGGCTGAGCGCCCTGCGAGCCGCCGCGAGCCTGCGGAACGCGGCGTCCCGGGCCGTCCTGACCCGGACCGGCTTCGTCGTCACCGGCGAAACCGTGCTCTCCGGCCGCCCGGCCCTGACCTACCTGCGTACCCTCGACGCCGCCCCCGGCCACCCCACGGGCACACCCGTGGAGCCGTGAGCAGGCCAGGGAGCTCCGCCGGGCACCGGACGTCGGCCGCGACGCTCGTGGACGTCGCGGCCGACGCCCGGTGGGTCAGCCGGCGACGGGCCTGCCGCGGCCCCAGGCCCAGGCGAGGCGGTCGGCGCCGGACTGGTTGGTGGTGGCCAGCCAGGGGCGGGAAGGGTCGCCGACCAGCTTCTGGATCGAGTACGTGTCGTCGGTGCGCAGGCCCGGCCAGTACACCGAGCCCATGCCGAGCTTGCGGAACAGGTCGGTGTCGGCCTGGATGAAGTTGACGGAGTTGTCGTCGGGCGCGGGCTTGTCGTAGTCGAGGCCCGTGGTCATCGGGGCGCCGAACTCGTCGGCGACGGTGCGGCCCGCGCAGTCGCCGAGGCGTTCCTTCAGGTCGGCGGCCCACTGGTCGTAGGTGGCGTAGCTCTTCCAGAACCCGTAGTGGTGCAGGGAGAGATAGGTGCCCTTCAGGCGCGGGTCCGCGCAGACGGTGGTGACGTGGTCGTTGTAGCCGGCGCCGCTGACGAAGACCCGGTCGTGCGGCACGGACGGGTAGGTGGCCAGCCACTTCGCGGCGAGGTCGGCCCACTGGGCGTCGGTGTAGCCGTGCGGCTCGTTCATCGGCTCGAAGTAGACGTGCGGGTCGTGCCGGTAGGTCTTCACGACGGTGTCCCACATCGGCCAGTAGGTGGCCTCGTCGTCGATGAAGCCGTCCTTGTTGGCGCCCGTCCCCTCCCAGTAGGAGACGATCACCTTGAAGCCCTGCGCGGAGGCCGCGTCGATGACCCCGCGGTACGACTTCCAGTACGAGCCGTTCACCGTGTACGGGTTGATGGGCAGCCGTACGGTGTTGGCCCCGAGGTTGGCACGGAAGGCCGCGATCACCCGGGTCGCCTTGGCGTAGGTCCGGGCGTAGCCGTCGGAGAGCGACAGGCCGGAGAGGACCACCGGGTCGTCGGCGTAGTTGTCGCGGGGGTCGGCCCAGTTGACGCCCTTGAACTGGCTGGTGCCGTGGCCCGGAACGGCGGCGGAGGCCGGGCTGCCGGTGAGGGTCGTGGCGCCCACCGCGGCGACCGCGACCGCCGCGAGGGCGGCGCGGGTGCGGGGGGTGACACGGGTTCTGGCTGGGGTCTTGCGCATCAACGTGCCCTTTCAGGAGACGGCGGCTCGACGCGAGGGGGGATCGGGGCCCAGGTCACGTGTTCACGTAAACATCAGGTGGTCGTGTTTACGTGAACATCGTCTGCGCGACGACCGGACGGGATCTCCGTCCGGGCTGGTCACACGGCGATGTTCACGTAAACTCGAAAGCGTCGGAATCGTGGCACCCGCTCCTGCGGCCGTCAAGATTCCCGGTCGCGACTTCCCGTGCCTGACGGGGATTTGAGGGGTGGGGCGATGGGTCCGGACGAGCCGGAGGGGCGGGTAGCGGCGGCCGCGGGCGGGGCCGGGCGGGATGGCGCCGGGGTGCCGGGCGGGCGCCGTAAGCAGCGGGTCTCCATGGCGGACGTGGCCGAACTCGCCGGTGTCTCCTCGCAGACGGTCTCGCGGGTCTCCAACGGCCGTCCGGGGGTGATCGGTTCCACCCGGGAACAGGTGCTGGCCGCGATGCGGGAGCTGGGCTACCGGCCCAACAGCGCGGCACGCGCCCTGCGTTACGGCCGGTTCAACACCATCGGCGTGATCCTGTTCAGTCTCTCCTCGACGGGCAGCAGCCGCACCGTGGAGGCGATCGCCACCCATGCCGCGGCCGAGGGCTACGCGATCACCCTCATCCCCATCGACGTGGCCACGCAGGACAACGTGCTGGGTGCCTTCACGCGGATGGGCGAGCTGGCCGTGGACGCCGTCATCGTCATCATGGAGATCCATCTGCTCGACACCAGCACCGTACAACTGCCGCCGGGGGTCCATGTGGTGGTCGTGGACTCGGACGCCGGGGACCGCTACTGCGTGGTCGACACCGACCAGGCCGACGGCGCGCGCAAGGCCGTACGGCATCTGCTGGAGCTGGGCCACCGGACGGTGTGGCATGTGACGGGTCCGGAGTCGTCGTACGCGGCTCAGCGCCGCGGTCAGGCCTGGCGGGCCGTGCTGGAGGAGGCCGGGTGCCCGGTGCCGGCACCGCTGCACGGTGACTGGTCCGCCGAGTCCGGTCACGCGGCCGGACTGCTGCTCGCCGAAGTCCCGGAGTGCACCGCCGTGTTCGCGGCCAACGACCAGATGGCGCTCGGTCTGCTGCGCGCCTTCCACGAGCGGCGGCGGTCCGTCCCGGCGGACATCAGTGTCGTCGGCTTCGACGACACCGCCGACGCGCCCTTCTTCACCCCGCCCCTGACCACCGTGCACCAGGACTTCGCCGAGGTCGGCCGGCGGTGCGTGCAGCGGGTCCTGCGTCAGATCCGCACCGGTGACGACTCCCGTCCCGGTACCGACCTCGTCCCCACCCGTCTCGTGGTCCGGGGCAGCACCGCCCCGCCGGGCGGCTGACGGCTCACCCGGCCGGCGGGAGCGCCGTGACGGCGGCCAGGGCGTCGCGGAGCGTGCTGCCGTGCGGCGGCGGCGCGTCCCAGCGGGCCGCGACATGGCCGTCCGGGCGGACCAGGAGGGCCCCGGCGCGCCGGTCCAGTCCGTACCCGGCGCAGTGTTCGCCGGGCAGCGCCTCGACCCGCACCGGCCAGGGGCCGGTGGCCTGGCTCAGCCAGCGGTCGGGAGCGGGCGTGAGCAGGGTGAACCACTCCCCGAGCGTGTCGAGGGTGGAGCGGCCGGGGGCCAGCCAGTGGTGCGGCATGCGGTGGCCCGGCCGGGCGGTGGGAACGTACTCGGTACCAGCGAGGCCGGGTCCGGTACCGGAGGGAGCGGGACGAGTACCGCGGGGCCGGGGTGACCCGTGCTCGTGGAGGACGGCCGCGGACTCGTACGTCACACCGAGCACGAGGCCGAGCTGGGCGAAGTACCTTTCCGACCAGGGAAGTTCGACGGGTCCCGAGCCCCCGGCGCGCAGTTGTCCGGTGCGCAGCCGCTGCACCTGGAGCAGGAGCCGGGTGTTGTCGACCGCCTGGCGGAGGGTCTCCCGGGCGACCGGTTGCCGTTCCGTCTCGTAGGTCGCGAGCAGACCTGGTCCGGCCCAGCCCTGGAGCACTCCGGCGAGTTTCCAGGACAGGTTGTGCGCGTCGGCGACTCCGGCGTTCATGCCGAGGCCGCCGATGGGCGGTACCGCGTGCGCAGCGTCACCGGCCAGGAAGACCCGGCCGTCGCCGAAGCTGTCGGCGACGTGCGCGGTCATCGACCAGTGCTGGACCCGGACCACCTCGGCCCGCACGTCCGCGTCGGGGCCGAGGGCGCGCGACACCAGGCCGGACCAGTCGGCGGGCCCGGCGGCCGGCGGTGTGGCGCCGAACCAGGCCCAGCCGCCCTCGGGGTAGAGCGGGGTGAAGGTGCCGAACGTGGTGAAGTAGACCCCTGCGGGCTGGTGCGCGCACCAGCGGGACAGGTCGGCGTCGAACACGACGGTGGTGAAACTGCCGAGCGCTCCGGGGCCGGTGGCCTTGATGCCGAGCCGTTCACGGACGGTGGAGTTCGCCCCGTCGGCGGCGAGCAGGTATCCGGCGCGGACGCGGGTCCGCGTCCCGCTGCCGGCGTCGACGAGTTCGGCGCGGACACCCGCGGCCGTCTCCTCCAGGTCGACGAGTTCGGTCCCGAACCGCACCTCTCCCCCGGCCGCGGCCAGCAGGATGGGCTCCAGCCGGTCCTGCGAGGTGACCACTCCGGTCACCGGGCTCTCGGGGACCGGATCGTGCACGCCTACCATCGCGGCGGTGGCGAAGTCGGGGTCGTGGAGGGTGTCGCGGAAGCGGACCCGCCCGTACTCGGGTGCGAACGCCCCGGCCGAGACCTCGGCGGCGACGCCGAGCCGCCGGAAGATCTCCATCGAGCCCACGTTGACCAGGCGGGACCGGGGGAACGGGGACAGTTCCCGGCGCTTCTCGACCAGCAGGGCCGGCACGCCCCAGCGCTCCAGCAGTGCCCGGGCGGTGAGCCCGACCGGTCCCCCGCCGACGATCAGCACCGGCACCTCGACATCCGCTCCAGGCATGCCCCCATCATCGGCTCCCGGCCGCCGATCGCCGGCTCCGCCCACGCACGTGCACCCGAACGAGCCCGTTCAGCGGACACAGCCGGCCGCATGGGCCGCCGACCGGGCGACCTGGAGGCCGGAGCCGGAGCCGGGAGCCGGAGCCGGAGCCCGCCGTCAGCCCAGTCGGCGGACCACGCGGCTCAGCCGCTCCGCCCCGTCGCAGCCGGAGCCCGCCGTCGCCGGCTCCAGGCTCCGGGCTCCAGGCGCTCCAGGCGCTCGCCTCCGGGCTCCGGGCTCCGGGCTCCGACGGGGCGGAGCGGCTGTGCGCCGGTCCTGGCCTCGTACCCTTTCGGTGTGTCCGCCAGCCGCCTGCATCGCGTCGCCGTCCTTGTCCTGGAGGGGGCCAAGCCCCTCGACGTCGGTATCCCGGCGCAGGTCTTCACGACCCGGGCGAGCATGCCGTACGAGGTACGGGTGTGCGGGGCGGCGCCCGGCCTCGTCACCGGCGGTGACGGGCTGTCGTACCACGTCGCCCACGGTCTGGACGCGCTGGAGTGGGCGGAGATGGTGTTCGTGCCCGGCTACCGGTTCCCGGACCGCGAGGACCCGCCGCGGGCGGTCGTCGACGCGCTGCTCGCCGCGCACGGCCGGGGCGCGCGGCTGGCCGCCATCTCGACGGGGGCCTTCGCACTCGCCGCGACGGGACTGCTCGACGGCCGGCGGGCCACCACGCACTGGCACTACACGCGGGCGCTCGCCGAGAGGCATCCGCTCGTCAAGGTCGACGAGAACGTGCTGTTCGTCGACGAGGGCAGCGTGCTGACGTCGGCCGGTGCCGCCTCGGGCATCGACCTGTGCCTGCACGTCCTGCGCGGTGACCTGGGCGTGGCCGCCTCCAACCACGCGGCGCGGCGGCTGGTGGCGGCTCCCTACCGCAGCGGCGGCCAGGCCCAGTACGTGCCGCGCAGCGTGCCCGAGCCGCTCGGCGAGCGGTTCGCCGCGACCCGTGAGTGGGCGCTGCACCGGCTGGCCGAGCCGCTCACCCTGGACGCGCTCGCCCGGCACGCCGGGGTGTCGCCGCGTACGTTCTCGCGGCGCTTCGTGGAGGACACCGGGTACACGCCGATGCAGTGGGTGATGCGGGCCCGGATCGACCTGGCCCGCGAACTCCTGGAGCGGTCGGAACGCGGCGTCGAGCAGATCGCCGACGACGTCGGCCTCGGCACCGGCGCGAACCTGCGGCTGCACTTCCAGCGCATCCTCGGCACGACACCGAGCGACTACCGGCGCACCTTCACGAAGGGCGAGTGACACCGCGCCGGGCGGTGGCGGGATCCTTTTGAACAGTGGCGTTCTCGCCGCTGTCCCGGGCGGGCGCGGACGGCGAACCTGGTGGCGTAGCGAAGGGACACCACTCATGACTCGTATCGCCGTCAACGGATTCGGCCGTATCGGACGTAATGTGCTGCGCGCTCTGCTGGAGCGGGACAGCAGCCTGGAGATCGTCGCCGTCAACGACCTCACGGAACCCACCGCGCTGGCGCGGCTGCTCGCCTTCGACTCGACGGCGGGCCGCCTCGGGCGCCCGGTGAGCGTCGACGGGGACGTCCTCGTCGTCGACGGCCGCCGGATCAAGGTGCTCGCCGAGCGCGAGCCGGCCCAGCTGCCGTGGGCCGACCTCGGCGTGGACCTCGTGCTGGAGTCGACCGGCCGGTTCACCTCCGCGAAGGCGGCCCGCGCGCACCTGGACGCGGGCGCGCGGAAGGTGCTGGTCAGCGCGCCGTCGGAGGGTGCCGACGTCACGCTGGCGTACGGCGTGAACACCGACGCGTACGACGCGGAACTGCACACGATCGTCTCCAACGCCTCCTGCACGACGAACGCGCTCGCGCCGCTGGCCGCCGTGCTCGACGAACTTGCCGGTATCGAGCACGGGTTCATGACGACCGTGCACGCCTACACGCAGGAGCAGAACCTCCAGGACGGCCCGCACCGCGACCCGCGGCGGGCCAGGGCCGCGGGGGTCAACATCGTGCCGACCACGACGGGCGCCGCGAAGGCGATCGGTCTGGTGCTGCCGAACCTCGACGGCAAGCTGTCGGGCGACTCGATCCGGGTGCCGGTGCCGGTGGGTTCGATCGTCGAGCTCAACACGACGGTGTCGCGGGACGTGACCCGCGACGAGGTGCTCGCCGCGTACCGCACGGCGGCCGAGGGTCCGCTCGCGGGTGTCCTCGAGTACTCGGACGACCCGCTGGTGTCCTCGGACATCACCGGCAACCCGGCCTCCTCGATCTTCGACTCGGCCCTCACCCGTGTCGACGGCCGCCACGTCAAGGTGGTCGCCTGGTACGACAACGAGTGGGGCTTCTCGAACCGGGTGATCGACACGCTGGAGCTGCTCGCGCGCTGACCGTCGGCGCGGCACGGCACCTCGATCCGGTCAGTTTCGGAGAAGCCCGCGGCGCTGCGGATTCCTAGCATGGAGTCCTCAGCAGGTCCGTCGGAGAGGAACCCGGAATGACGCGCACGCAGACAGCCGCGAAGAGCGCCGCCCCCGCGACCGCCGGGCGGCGCGACGGTTTCACGGACGAGGAACGCGACGCGATGAAGGAGCGGGCGCGGGAGCTGAAGGCGGCGGCCCGCCGGGCCGGGAGCGCGGACAAGGCGGCGGAGGCGGAGCGCGAGGTGCTCGCGAAGATCGCGGAGATGCCGGAGGCGGACCGTGTGCTCGCCGAGCGGATCCACGCCGTCGTCGCGTCCGCCGCGCCGGCCCTGGCGCCGAGGCTCTGGTACGGGATGCCCGCGTACGCCAGGGACGGCAAGGTCGTCTGCTTCTTCCAGAGCGCCCAGAAGTTCAAGTCGCGGTACGCCACGCTCGGTTTCAGCGACCAGGCGTTCCTGGACGACGGGACGCTGTGGCCGACGGCCTTCGCGCTGACGGAGCTGACCCCCGAGACCGAGGCGCGGATCACCGAACTCGTCCGGCGGGCGGCGGGGTGAGTCCGTCGGCCGGACGGTGTGCTGCGGGCCCGCCCGGCCGACGGAGGTCAGGACAGGTCAGGACGGCAGTGTCCAGCTCTGGTTGGCGGCGCCCGAGCAGGACCAGATCTGCAATCGGGTGCCGTTGGCCGAGCTGGGGCCGGTGGCGTCGAGGCACTTGCCCGACTGGGGGTTGACCAGGGACCCGTTCGCGCCGGTCCGCCAGACCTGTGCTCCGGAGCCGTTGCAGTCGTACAGCTGCACCTGGGCGCCGTTGGCGGTGCCGGCCGAGGTCACGTCCATGCACTTGCCGAGCGCGGTGAGGGTGCCGGAGCTGCCGACCGTCCAGTTCTGCGCGGAGGTGCCGTTGCAGTCGTAGAGCTGTACGGCGGTGCCGTTGGCGCTGCTCGCGCCCGCGACGTCCACGCACTTGCCGCCGTAGCCGTGGATCGGGCCGGTGGCGTTCGTGGGCGGGGTGACCGGGCCGGACTGGCCGGACGCCCACTTGATCTCCTGGAGCAGGAGCTGGTTCTGCTGGGCGCTCGCGAACGTCGACGACAGGGTGGTGTTCGTCGAGTAGTCCATCGCGTTGTGGCCGAAGTTGTTGTAGACCATCTTGTAGTTGCGGTTGGACCAGACGATCGGGTAATAGCCGCTGTACCAGGTCTGGTTGGGGTCGGTGCCGATCGGGAAGGTCGACGGGGCCATCGAGGCGAGGATGTCGATGGCCGGGTTCTGCCGCAGGTCGTTCTGCCAGCTGTACCACTCGCTCACCGAGGACGTGATGGTGGACGGGAGGTTCGCGGTCGCCGGGTGCGAGGGGTCGTCGATCTCCAGGGTCTCCTGGGTCGGCCCCCAGGTGTTGCTCCTGAAGGTGCCGGTGCCGAGGAAGGTGTTGTGGTACCAGGGCCAGTCACTGGTGTCGTCGTTGTAGGCCGAGACGTGGAAGCCGATGAACCCGCCGCCGCCCGCCACGTACGTCTGGAAGGCGGACTGCTGTGCCGCGGTGTGGGGGTAGTCGTCGAGGAACATGACCACCTGGTAGTTGGCCAGGGTGGCGGTGTTGAGCCGGCTCCAGTCCGTGGTCGCGGTGTAGGTGAAGCCGTTCTGCGCGCCCGCCTGCGGGAACCAGGAGTTGGCCTCGTGGTCGAAGCTGATGTGTGCCGCGTCGTAGGTGCCGTCGTAGAAGGCGATCACGTTGACGGTGGTGGCGGCGCGGGCGGTGTGCGCGGGCGCGGCCTGGACGCCGAGCACCACGGCGACCAGGGCGAACAGTCTCAACAGGGTGCGGGACCAGGTCATGACGGGGTGGGGGGTGATCATGCGGGGGCCTTCCTCGTGCGCGGCCGTCGGGCGAGAGGTGCGGATGAGCCGCATTGAAGGCCTCGGTACGCGTACATGTCAATGGTGCAGACCAAGTGCTCATGTCGTGGCCGCGGGGTACTCGGGCGATCAGCGGGAGGACCGCCACACCGGGAGGAGGCCGGGATGCGGGGTGACACGGACACCGGGGACCCGGTCACCGTCATGGTGACCCGGGTCGTCGCGCCGGAGCGGGAGGAGGAGTTCGCCCGCTGGGCCGAGGACGTCGACCGGGCGGCGGCCGGCTGTCCCGGCCACCTGGGCGCCGTACGGCTGGACGACGGTCAGGGGCTGCACCACCTCGTCTACCGCTTCGACTCCGCCGAGCACCTCGACGCGTGGGAGCGGTCGGACGTACGGCGCGAGCTGCTGCGGCGCGGCAACCGGATCTCGGAGCCACGGAGCAGTCGCAGCACCGACCTGGCCCCCTGGTTCACCCTTCAGGAACGGAACGTGCCGCCCCGGTGGAAGAGTTTCCTCACCACATGGGCCGCGGCCTATCCCTGCCTGCTGACCATCGCGACGCTGCTGAGGCTGCTGTTCCCCGCCCTGCCGCAGGCCGCGGCCCTGGCCGTCAACTCACTGGTCCTGACGGCCCTCCTCACCTGGGTGATCCAGCCGCGGCTGACCCGCAGGGCGCGTTCGTGGCTGCTGCGGGGAGCCCGGCCCGCGGGCACCAGGGGCACGACGTCCGAGCCGCGCGGCTGACGGGCCCTGTGCCAACCTGGAGGCACGAGCGAAAGGAATCCGCATGAGGATCGCGATCCTGGACGACTACCAGGGCGTCGCGCGGAGCCTGGCCGACTGGGATTCCCTCGGCGCCGACGTGCGGGTCTTCGGGGCACCCTTCGCGAACGAAGCGGACGTGGTGGCGGCCCTCGGCGACTTCGACGTGCTGGTGGCCATGCGCGAGCGGACCGCGTTCCCGTCGTCGACGCTGGGCGCGCTGCCCCGTCTGAAGCTGCTCGTCACCACCGGCCCGGTCAACGCGGCGATCGACGTGCCGGCCGCACGCGACCTGGGGATCACCGTCTGCGGCACGGGCTACTTCCCGCACCCGACGGTCGAGCTCACCTGGGGACTGATCCTGTCCGCGGCGCGCCTGATCCCCCAGCAGGTCGACGCGGTCCGCCGGGGCGGCTGGCAGGAAGGCCTCGGGACGAGTCTGCGGGGCGCCACGCTGGGGCTGCTGGGACTCGGCCGGCTGGGGACCGCGGTGGCGGAGATCGGGCGCGCCTTCGGGATGCGGACCATTGCCTGGAGTCAGCACCTGACCCCCGCCGACGCCGAGGCCAAGGGAGCCGCCCACGTGTCACGGGACGAACTGTTCCGGCGCTCCGACGTACTGAGCGTCCACGTCGTGCTCAGCGACCGCACCAGGGGCCTGGTCGGCGCCCGCGAACTGGGCCTGATGAAGCCGACGGCCGTCCTCGTGAACACCTCGCGCGGGCCCGTGGTGGAGGAAGAGGCCCTGATCACGGCACTGACCGAGAAGAGGATCGCGTCCGCGGCCCTGGACGTCTTCGACCGTGAGCCGCTGCCCGCCGGCCACCCGTTGCGTTCCCTGCCGAACGCGGTCGTGACCCCGCACATCGGGTACGTGAGCCGGGACCTGTACGAGGTGTTCTACCGGGACGCCGTCGAGGACATCGCCGCCTGGCAGGCCGGAACCCCGGTCCGCGTCCTCTCCTGACCGACCCGGCTTCAGCCGTCGTACGGCATCACCTTGACGGTCTTCCCCTTCTTGTCGGTCTGGAGGTATCCGGTCTGGCTGTGGTCGTTGCTGAGGTAGACGGACATCCCGGCGGGGTCGCCGAAGGCGTTGCCCGGCAGGATCAGCACCAGGTAACGGGTGTCGGGGTCGGGCACCTTGAGCTTCTCACCGGCCTCGGTGAGGAGCGAGGGCACCTTGTCCCAGTCGTAGCCGTCCAGGGTGACGGGCTTGTCGTCGCCGCTCACGTGCCCGCTGATGACGTCCTTCCGCACGCCCTGGCCCGGGCGGTAGGTGTACATGTCGTACGCGGCGTCGTCGCCCTTCACCATCAGGTTGGCGACCACGTACTCCGGATAGACCGTGAGACTGGCGTACCGGTCCCGGCCGGTCTCCTTCTCGAAGGCGGCGATCGCCGTGCGGATGCCCTGCGGCGTCAGCAGGTCGGTCGTGGTGGCCCGGCTCCCGGACGTGGGTGAGCCGGTGGCGTCGTCCGGCGCGGACGCCGTGGCGGACGTGGTGCCGGAGCCCGTGGGGCCGTTGGCGTGGGTGCCCGTGCCGGGCAGCTGGGTCCACACCAGGGCACCCGCGAGGGCGATGCCCGCGGTGGGCAGGACCAGCAGCGTCCACCGGCGGCGGCCGGGCGGGGGCGCGGCGGGGTGCGGAACCGTGTCCCGTGGCGGCGCGGCCGGCGGCCGCAGGGGGAAGGACGTGGGCGACTCGGTCCGGTCGGGCTGCCGGGCGGCTTCGGCCAGCATCCGGTCCAGCTGCCGGGCGGGCGCCGGGGTCGCGGACGAGGACGCGGCTGAGGACGTCCGTGAGCGGGCCCGCCTGAACCGGCGGGGGAACGTCCTCCGCGAGGACCGCCGCGAGCGTCGCGAGCGTGGTGCCCCGGCGCAGCGGGTGGTGGCCCTCGACGGCGACGTACAGCATCATCGCGAGCGACCACAGGTCCGCCGCCGGTCCGCCGTCCTTGCCCGAGACGCGCTCCGGTGCCATGTAGTCGGGGGTGCCGATGACCGAACCGGTGGCGGTGAGGGCGGTGGCCTCGCGGACGGCGGCGATGCCGAAGTCGGTGAGGACCGGACGCCCGTCGGGGCGCAGCAGGACGTTGGCCGGTTTGACGTCGCGGTGTTCGATGCCCGCCGCGTGGGCGGCCTGGAGGGCGGCCAGCACCTCGCGGCCCATGCGGGCGGCCTCGGCCGGGTGCATCGGGCCGCGGGCGAGGCGGTCGGCGAGCGAGCCGCCGGTGACCAGTTCCATGACGATCCACGGGTAGGTTCCCGGGCCGCCGTCGACGATGTGATGGATGGTCACCACGTTCGGGTGGTCGACCCGTGCCAGGGCGCGGGCCTCCCGCAGCACCCGTTCCCGCAGCAGCCGGGCCGCCTCCGGGTCGTACTCGGCGAGGCCGGGGTCGGACGGCCGTACCTCCTTGATGGCCACGCTCCGCCGCAGCACCAGGTCGGTGGCGCGCCAGACCATGCCCATCCCGCCGCCACCGAGCCGTGCCGCCAGCTCGAACCGGCCGTCGACAACCCGTCTCGCGGGGTCGCCTCTGCCCTCTTCGCTCATGCGCGGGAGCTTAGTTGGCCGGTCCGACAGCCTCGCACCCCGTTCAGTACCCGGACCCCAGCGACTGCGTCGTGTAGGCGCACTCGGTGTAGACGTAGCCGTAGCGGAGCTTGGCGGTGTCGGAGCCCGGCGTGGCCGAGGTGTCCTTCTTCGGTTGGTGCACGAAGTACGTGGTGCCGGGCGGGAGGCTGATCGTGCGCTGCGGGTAGTCGCGGCCGCTGTCGCTGCACGGCTCCCAGCCGGGGGTGATCGAGCTGGTGAAGGAGTACGCCTTGCAGCCGCCGCACGCCTTCAGCGTGAAGCTGCCGGTGACCGGGCCGGTGTACAGCACGGTGATGTCGTCCGGGCTGTCGTTCTTCACGGTGACGGAGATACCGCCGCCGGACGC
The DNA here is from genome assembly GCF_022343545.1 of Streptomyces arenae. Classification (NCBI taxonomy): domain Bacteria; kingdom Bacillati; phylum Actinomycetota; class Actinomycetes; order Kitasatosporales; family Streptomycetaceae; genus Streptomyces; species Streptomyces arenae. Next base: position 193,752 of record NZ_JAKQYH010000010.1, on the reverse strand, counting down.
CGTGGTGGGCAGTTTCCTGCCGGCGGCCGGGAGGGTCTGGGCGACCTCGGCGCCGATGGCGATCTTCCGGGCGCGGTCGCCGTTGTGGTCGTGCGGGTTGTCGGTGACGAACTGCTGCATGGTCTCCTGCGCCTTGGCGTAGTCGCCGTCCTTGTACTGCTTGACGCCGCACTGGTACTCCCCCGCGTCGCCGCTGCGGTCGGCGCGGGTGGCGACCTTGCCCAGGGCGCCGGACTGCGCGCCGGACACGCCGGACAGCTGGACGATCTGGGAGTTCAGGGTGTGCAGCCGCTCGACGGCGGTGCACGGATCGGATCCGGACACGGCCTTCGCCGCCTTCTTCTCGGCCGCGTCCACGGCCGGCACGACCTTGGCGGCCTGCGCCGAGTCCGGGAAGGTGCCCAGCAGGTCGTCGAACCGGGCCACCCAGTCGGTGCCGTCGCCGGCCAGGCCGTCCGCTCCGCACTCGTACAGCGAGGTGGCCAGCCGGTCGTCGGGCCAGTGGGCGAGCGTGCCGAGCTGGTCCTTCGGCATGGAGTTGGGCACCGTCCGCAGGTACTTCAGCGGGGCGACGGCCGTGCAGTAGTCCTGGTGGCCGTAGGCCGCCGCGACGGTCGTGTAGTAGGTCCGCAGCCGGTCCGGGACCTGGGCGGCGGCCCGGGAACCGGAGTGGTTCACGGCGAGGTCGCGGTAGACGGCCAGGGCGTCCCGGTAGTCGGCCTCGGCACCGGTGAAGTCGTGCTCGGCGGCCGCGGTGACCTGTTCGTCGGCCCGGTCGAGCCGGTCGAGGAGCGCGCGTTGCACGGCTTCCTGGCGGGCGCTGTCGTACCAGAGCGCGCCACCGACGGGGACGGCGAGGAGAGCCATGCCCAGCAGGAGGGCGACGGGCCGCCGGCCCGGCCACACCAGCGTGGTGCGCAGGCCGACGAACGCGCCGTGCACGGCCGCCAGCAGCAGGAGGACGAGGTAGCAGACGAGTGCGGCGCCGGGTACGCCGTCGGCGTCCGCGGGCAGCGCCACGAGGAGCAGGACGACGGTCGCCGCCAGACACACGGCCGTCAGGAGCCGTCTTCGGACGAGCAGGTAACCGAGGCCCAGTCCGCTCAGGTTGAGGAGGGCCACGGTGGCGGCCCGCAGGCCGTCAGGCGGCGCGGGCGGCGGACTCGACGGCATGGGCGGGACGAAGGGCCCCGGGGCCGGAAAGCCGTGCGGCGGGGGCAGGAAGCCCTGCGGCGGGAGGGCCGGGCTCTGCTGCGGACCCATGGCGCCCTGCTGCGGACCCGTGGGGTTCGGCGGCAGGCCCGTGGGGTTCGGCGGCGGGAACCCATATCCCGGCGGAGCCGGGTTCGGGGAGCCCTGGCCCGGGGGCCTGTCGTTCGGCGGTTGCTGGTTCGGGCCGTGCGTTTCCCCGGACATGGCGGCTCCCCCAATTGCTGCCGAATCCTCATCAATTGACAGCGTACGGCCAAACGTGCGCATTCGACAGAGCCCCGGCCGCCCCCCCCTGCCGGGTCACCCCGCCGTCCCGCTCTCGCTCACCGCCCCGGGATCTCCTGCTCGGCCCAGATGACCTTTCCCTCACCGGTGTAGCGGGCACCCCACCGGTGGGCGAGCTGGGCCACCAGGAAGAGGCCGCGACCGCCCTCGTCGGTGCTGCGGGCGTGCCGCAACCGCGGTGCCGTACTGCTGCCGTCGGCGACCTCGCAGGTCAGCCGGGTGTCACGGAGCAGCCGCAGCCGGATGGGCGGTTCGGCGTAGCGGATGGCGTTGGTGACCAGTTCGCTGACGATGAGTTCGGTGGTCACCGCCAGCTCGTCGTAGCCCCATGCCTCCACCTGGTTCACCGCCTTGGCCCGGACCTCGCCCACGGCGGCCGGGTCGACCGGTACGTCCCAGGAGACGACGTGGTCGGTGCCCAGGGCGTGGGTGCGGGCCAGCAGCAGGGCGATGTCGTCGGGCTGGGGAACGGGGACCAGTTGCTGCACGGCCGACACGCACAGCGTGCCGAGGTCCGCGTCCGGGACCGAAAGGGCCGCCCGCAGCCGGGACATGCCCAGCTCCACGTCCCGGTCGGCACCTTCGATGAGGCCGTCGGTGTAGAGGCCCAGCAGGCTGTTCTCGGGGAGTTCCAACTCGGTGGACTCGAAGGCCATGCCGCCCAGCCCGAGCGGCGGGCCTGCGGGCATCTCCGGGAACCAGACCCGCCCGTCGGGCGCCGCGACGACCGGCGGCGGGTGCCCGGCCCGGGCCATGGCGCACCGCCGGGTCACCGGATCGTAGACCGCGTACAGACAGGTCGCCCCGACGAACGTGGCCGTGCTGCCCTCGGAGGCCGTGCCCGAGTTCTCCTCCTCCCCGAGCCGCAGCACGAGGTCGTCGAGGTGGGCGAGGAGTTCGTCGGGCGGCAGCTCCATGTCGGCGAGGGTCTGGACGGCGGTGCGCAGCCGGCCCATGCTGGCGGCCGCGGTGAGGCCGTGGCCGACCACGTCGCCGACGACCAGGCCGACCCGGGCGCCGGACAACGGGATCACGTCGAACCAGTCGCCGCCGACGCCGTCCGCGGCGTCCGCCGGCAGGTAGGAGGAGGCCACGTCGAGGGCCGTACCGCCGCTCAGGGCCTGGGGCAGCAGGCTGCGCTGGAGGGTGACCGCGGCCGTGTGCTCCCTCGTGTACCGGCGGGCGTTGTCGACGCAGACGGCGGCGCGCGCGACCAGTTCCCGGGCGAGCAGGACGTCGTCGGGCTCGAAGGGGACCGGGTTGACCGAGCGGGCGAACGTGGTGAGGCCGAGGGCGGTGTTGCGGGCCCGCATCGGGACCGAGATGAGGGTGTGCAGCCCGAATTCCCGGATGCGGGCCGTCCGCGCGGGCTGCTCGGTGACCCACAGGTGGTCCTCCGGGTCGAGTTCCGGGATGAGGATCGGTTCGCCCTTGATGAGGAGGTCGAGGCCGTGCGGCGGCGGCAGGAAGTCCACGCGGTCGCCGATCCGCGCCACCGCCTCGGGGCTGCCCTCACGGACGGTCTTCAGCGCGGCGCGCCGCATGGCGGGCCGGACGGGCGCCGGGCCGGCGTCGGTCAGCCAGGTGCCGTGCCCCTCGGTGCTGAGAACGGGCTCCAGGAGGTCGACGATGACGAAGTCGGCGAACCGGGGGACCGCGAAGTCGGCGAGTTCCTGGGCGGTGCGCAGTACGTCCAGGGTGGTGCCGATCCGGGTGCCGGCCTCGTTGACCAGGGAGAGCAGCTGCCGGGCGTTCCAGCGTTCGGTGACGTCGGTGACCAGGTAGCAGACCCCGGTCACGGAGTCGTCGGGGTCGACCAGGGGGAAGAACGACGTGGAGTAGGCGCGCTGGCGGTGCGGGTCCGACCAGCTCCAGCCGAGGTACTCGTAGTCGGTGACCGGCTCCCGGGTCGCCAGCACCTTGCGCATCAGGCCTTCGATGGTGGCCCCCTGCAAACCGGGCAGCAGTTCGCTCAGCCGCCGGCCCAGGCGCTGTTCGCGGGGCACTCCGCCGAACTGCTCCAGGGTGTCGTTCAGCCAGACGTAGCGCAGCTCCGGGTCCATGACGGCCATGCCGATCGGCGCGCGGGTGAGGAAGCCGTCCAGGACGGACTGCCCGGCCGTCCACTCGGGCCGCTGCTCGCGCGCCGAGAGCAGGAAGCACTCCTCGCCGCCGATACGGAAGGCCGCGGAGACCCGCAGGTCGACGAGGACGCTGCGGCCGTCGCGGTGCCGAACGGGGACCAGCCCGCTCCAGCCCATGCCGGAGCGGCAGCGCTCGGCGACCCCGGCGGCGCGGGCCGGGTCGGCGCGCAGGGCGAGCAGCCGCGCCGCGGGGTGGCCGGTCACCTCGGCGGGCGGGTATCCGAGCAGCGCCTCGGCACCGCGCGTCCAGCCGACCACGACGCCCCCGGCCGACAGCACCGCCGCCGCGTCGCTGGAGGCGTCGAGCAGATCGCGCGGTCCCACGGAAGCCGGCCCGTCGACATCTCTTCGCGGAGAATCCATTGGTCACATCCTCCAGATATCACCCATGTTCCTGCTTGTCCCACCGATACGCACGGCCCGCCCGGGAGGCGGGGCGGATCCGGCGGACAGGGTTCCGCGGGATCCGGGGTACCCGTTCTTGAGTTGGGCGAGCGGCGGGCCGGGGGCAGCATGGAAGTGCCGCTTCAGCGGCATCGGCATCGGCCCGGCGGCCGGTGGAGGTGGTTGAGGGATGGCTGTGGGTTCCCTGCGGTCCGGTGGCGCCGGCGGTTCCGGTGACGAGGAGTACGGCGCCGGGAGACCGCGTCCGACCGGTCTGCTGGACGTGCTGAGCGTGGCCGCGGTGGCACTGGACACGCAGGGCCGGATCGTGTTCTGGACCCCGCAGGCCGAGGATCTCTTCGGGTACACGGCTGACGAGGCGCTGCGCAAGAACGCGGCGCGCCTGCTCGTCGACCCCGTGAACCTGAAGGCCGTGGTGGGTCTCTTCACGGAGGTGCTGGAGACCGGCCGGAGCTGGGCGGGCGCCTTCCCGGTCCGGCACAAGGACGGCAGCAGCCGGCTGACGGAGTTCCGCACCATGCGGCTGCTCGACGATCTCGGCGACGTCTACGCGCTGGGCATCGCCGCCGACCACACCCTGTTGCAGCGGGTGGAGACCGACCTGGCGCTGTGCGAGCGGCTGATCAACCAGTCCCCCATCGGTCTGGCCCTGCTCGACCCCGACCTGCGCTATCTGCTGGTGAACCCGGCGCTGGAGCGGATCGACGGCGTTCCCGCCGAGGAGCACATCGGCCGTCACCTGCGGGAGACGCTGCCGCTGCCCGACATCGACACGGTGGAGTCGGCGCTGCGCCAGGTGCTGACCACCGGCACGCCGCTGCTCGACCAGTACCACGTGGGCCGTACGCCGGCCGATCCGGATCACGATCACGCCTGGTCGCTGTCGTTCTACCGGCTGGAGGACCCCGGCGGCCGGACCCTGGGCGCGGCGACGTCGGTCGTCGACGTCACGGAGCGGCATCGCGCGGCGGCCGAGGCCGACCGGGCCCGGCGCCGGCTCACCCTGATCGCGGACGCCTCGGCGCGGGTGGGCACCTCGCTGGAGGTGGAGCGCACGGCCCATGAACTGGCCGAGGTCGCCACCCCGGTCCTGGCGGACGTGGTCGCGGTGGACGTGCTGGACTCGGCGCTGGCCCTGCGCCGGTCGCGCCGTCCGGACAACGGGCCCGAGCTGTTCCGTGCCCTCGCCCTGACGGCGGACCAGCCCACGGTCGCGCTGCGGGCCGCCGATCCGCCGGGCGGCCTCGCCACCTACGAGGGCGACCGGCTCGTGACGCTCTGTGTGCACACCGCCCGGCCGGTCCTGGTCCCGCGGGTCGGCGCGCACGACCTGCCGCGCATCGCACGGGACGCCGAGGGAGGCGAGCTGCTGGCGCTGGCCGGTGTCCACTCGTACCTCGCCGTGCCCCTCATCGCCCACGGCGAGGTACTCGGCGTCCTCGACCTCAAGCGCACCCGCAATCCGCTGCCCTTCGACGAGGACGACGTGTTGCTCGCCACCGAGCTGGCCGGGCGCGCGGCGGTGGCGATCGACAACGCGCGCTGGTTCCAGAGCGTGCGCAACACCGCCCTCACCCTCCAGCGCAGCCTGCTGCCCGACCACCCGCCGCACCAATCGGGCCTGGAGCTGGCCTCCCGCTACCAGCCCGCGCAGGCGACCAGCGAGGTGGGCGGTGACTGGTACGACGTGATCCCGCTGTCGGGAGACCGGACGGCGCTGGTCGTCGGTGACGTCATGGGCAACGGCATCGACGCGGCCGCCACCATGGGCCGGCTGCGTACCGCCACCTGCGCGTACGCGGACCTGGAGCTGCCCCCGGCGGCGGTGCTCCGGCACCTGGACAAGATCACCTGCGATCTGGAGCACTACATCGTGACCTGCCTGTACGCGGTGTACGACCCGCACACCAGGCGCTGCGAGATCGCCAACGCGGGTCACATGCCACCCGCGCTGGTCCATTCCGGGGTGCCGCCGGTCCTGCTGGAACTGCCGCCGGCCGCGCCGCTGGGCGTCGGGGGCGTCACGTTCGAGACCACGTCCGTCGTGCTGGCCGAGGGCGACCTGCTGGTGCTGTACACCGACGGTCTGGTGGAGACCCGCCGGCACCCGATCGACGACCGCCTGGAGGTCCTGCTCGGATTCCTGGACGAGCCCCAGCGGCCGTTGGAGGAGACCTGCGACCTGCTGCTGCACGGCCTGCGGCACCCGGACGACCACGACGACGTGGCACTGCTGGTGGCACGGGCGCTCTAGGTCCTGTCGGCCCCGGGGGCACCGCAGCAGTCGGTGCGGCAGTAGCAGGAGGCGGTGATCGGTACGTCGGCCGTCGCGGCGGCGAGTCTCAGCTGCTGGGCCACGATCCGCGCCTCGCCGTCCTTGCCGAGGCGGCGCAGGCATTCGTGGAGGCCGTGCAGGGCCCACACGTTGCCCGGGTGCTGGAGGGGCCGGGGCAGGGTGTCGTCCAGGCCGAGGTCGGCGCGGTAGACCGCCTCGGCCTCCTCGACCCGGCCGCGTTCGAGGAGCAGGGCGCCGTAGGCGTGCCGGGTGGGCTGCATCCAGCCCCAGGGTTCGTCGTAGGGAAGGTGGTCGTCCAGCTCGACCGAGCGGCGCAGGGCCGTGAAGGCGGTGTCGAAGTCGCCTTTGCGGTAGGCGAGTTCACCGTCGAGCATGGCGGCGGCGATGGCCAGGATGTCGACGCAGGTGTTGTTGAACAGGGTGCGGGTGGCGGGCACCGCGGCGACGGCGTCGCGGAAGCGGGCGCGTTCCGCCTCGGCCTCGGCGATGCGGCCGGTGGCCGAGTGGGCGACGCCCCGCGCGTAGTGCAGCATCGCGGTGGTCACGCAGTACAGCCGGCGGTCGGCGGGCAGGGGCAGGACGAGGACGTCGTCCCAGCGGCCGAAGCGGATCAGGACGTGCACCCGCATCGCGAGGAACCCCTCCAGCCAGTCGGCCATCGGCGGGCTCGGCACGCGCAGCAGTTCCTCGGGGACGGCGGCTTCGAGGAGGTCGGCGGTATCGAGGGCGTCCTGGAGGCGGCCCAGGAACATCGCGCCGTAGATCCTGAAGTGGAGGTTGTGGCAGCGGTAGAGGGTGTAGAAGTTCATGGCGCCGGCCCGCGCGCGGTACTTCTCGTCGGCGGCGACGGCCGCGCTGTTGTCGGAGACGACGCGCCGGTAGTCGCCGCAGAGGACCTCCAGGTGGGAGGGCATGTGCTGGAGGTGCCCGGCGTCCGGCACGAGGTCGCGCAGCCGGTCGGCGACGGGCAGCGCGGTCTCGGGGGCCGGCGACATCTCCATCAGGTGGATGTAGAGGTGCAGCAGTCCGGGGTGCCGGGTGCCAGCCCCGGTGGCGAGGGCCCGCTCCAGGACGGCCCTGGCCTCCTCCGTGCGGGCGCCCTCCGCGGGCCGGCCGGTGCGGATGTCCCACAGCTGCCAGGGGGTGAGGTTCATCAGGGCGTCGGCGTACAGGGTCGCGACGTCGAGGTCGTCGGGGGCCAGGTCGTAGACGGCGCGCATGCGGTCGGCGTAGGCCGTGCTCCACACCGAGCAGGCCGCGGCGTCCTGGGCGGCGGCCCGTGGGTAGCGGGCGCGCAGCGCCTCGACGAGGGCACGCTCCACGGGCGTCGCACGGACGGCCTTGGCGTGGGCGCGTTCCACGGCGGCGTGGGTGCGTTCCGTCGTACGCGCCAGGTCCCGCTCGTCGAAGAACTCCCAGGGCTTGTTGTAGTTGGGGCCGAGGGCGTAGGCCACCCCCCAGTCGGCCATGGCGCAGTCCGGGTCGGCCGCGCCTGCCGCCTCGAAACAGCGGACGGCCTCCTCGTGGTTGAAGGCGTAGGTCCAGTTCAGCCCCCGGTCGAACCAGGTCTGCGCTGCGGGGGACGACGTCGTGACGCGCCGGCCGTGACTGCCCAGGTCGTAGTAGTCCACGACGGCGAACCTATCGACGGCGGGCCTCGGGGAGGTTGTTGTTCATCCGAAGTCATGAGAAGGGCGCGGCGGTTGACGGACCGCCGCGCCGGCGGTGCCCCTGGTCTCCCAGGAGGCTCCGGCTCGCTCAGGGAGCCACCGCGCGCCCGGTCCCCGGGGAGATCCGCCCGGAGCACAGCCCCTTGGCCGCGAGGGTCCCCGCGATGCGCGGGATCGCGGCCAGGGTGTTGGCCGGCCATTCGTGCATGAGGATGATCTGGCCGTTGGTGAGCCGGGCGACGGCCTGCACGATCGCGTCGGTGCTCGCGCCGTTCCAGTCCTGCGAGTCGACGTCCCAGATGATCTCGGTCAGCCCGTACTTGGCCTCGACCGTGCGCACGGTCGCGTTGGTCTCGCCGTACGGCGGCCGGAACAGGGCCGGCGTGCCGCCGCCGGCGGACGCGACGGCCGACTGGGTGCGGGAGATCTCCGAGTCGATCTGCGCCTGGGTCTCCTGGGTCAGGTGCGGATGCGTGTAGCTGTGGTTGCCGACCCACATGCCCGCGCTCACCTCGGCCCGGACCTGGGCCGGGTAGGCGGCCGCGTACTGGCCCTCGTTGAACATGGTGGCCCGCAGCCCGTTGGCCCCGAGGGCACCGAGCAGGGCCGGGGTGTGGGCGGTGGACGGCCCGTCGTCGAAGGTGAGGCCGACGTAGCCGGCGCAGGCGGCCGCGGGGGCCGGGGCGGCGCCGGCGAGGAGTGTGCCGGCGGCGGCCAGGGCGACGGCGGTCGCCACCAGGGGCCGTGACGAGCGCTCTGCCGGGGTGCCCATCACGCCACCGTGATGGTGGAGTTGCCGCTGCTCTGGTAGCCCTCGGTCGCGAGGATCTGGTAGTAGCTGAAGCTGCCGAGGGGCATGCCGGCCCTGGCCCAGGCGTCGAAGTGGTTGCCGGTGGTGATGGTGCCGCCGGTGCGCTTGGACTGGCGGACGCTCCAGTACTGGTTGAAGGTCTTGGTGCCCTCGACGGACGGGGCGTTGTACCGCGTCGTGAGGTAGATGTCGTAGGTGCCGCCGTCACTGGTGACGCTGCCCTTGTACGTCCCGGTGGGCCGGTAGGTGCCCCAGTTGTCGACGATGTAGTACTCGACGAGCGGGTTCGAGGTCCAGCCGTACAGGGACAGGTAGCCGTTTCCGGAGGGGCTGAAGCTGCCGGAGTAGGTCACGTTGCGGCGGGCTCCGGTGCTCCAGCCCTTGCCGCAGACGAAGTTCCCGGTGTTGCTCCAGCTGGTGCTGTAGTTGCCGCCGGAGCCGAGGGTCATGGAGACCGTGCCCTGGGCGTCGGTCCAGAAGGAGTAGTAGTAGCCGTTGTTGGTGCCGGTCTGGTTCGTGGTGACGACGGTGGCGGCGCGGGCGGTGCCCGGCAGGGCGAGCCCGGCGGCGGCGCCGAGCAGCAGGGCGCCGGCGCTCCGGCGGCTGAGGGCGTGGTCGAGCGGGTTCATGCGATGCCTCCTCGTGGGCCTGTGCGGGTTGCTGCGGGTGTGACGTGGTGGAGTGTTGGTCTGCGCATGTCACCTGTCAACAGTTTCGGTACTTATTTCGAAAGCTGCGGGCGGCCCGATTAGCAATCTCCGCAGTACAGCCCGTCAAATAGGGGATCCGAGATCACCAAGGCCGATATTCGGCCAATTCAAGATCTCATATCCAGGCTTGAAATCCCGAATGTTTCGTAACGGAATTCGAACGCTGTCGACGGTGTCCGGAACATGCCGCTGAGCGGAGCAATCACCGGTGTGTCGGGAGCGGGACCGGGAGGCTGGGCGTCTTGTCGAGACGCGTATTCCAGGAGTCCCGGGTGAGGCACGACGGTCGCTACCCAGCACTGCCCGCGCCCCCCACGTGGATGCGCTGGCTCCCCGTGATGTACGTGGCCGGCGTGCTGGTGGTCGAGCCGATCACCCCCGTGTCGTGGCCGGTGAGCTTCGCCCTGATCGCGCTGCCGCTGGTGACCGCTTTCGCGCATGCGGCGGTCGTCGTCGCCGGCACCACCGTCTTCGCCGTCGGCTTCGAGATGCTGCTGGCCGGCACCCCGTGCTGCGCGGGCCGCCCGGTCGGCTACATCTGGGAACGGCACTACGTGGCCGTCTACGCCTGTACGGCTCTGGTCGGCGCCCTCGGCACGGTCCTGGCCGCGCACCGGATCCGCCGCGAACGCACCCTGGCCGACGTCCGGTTCGTGGCCGAGATCGCGCAGCGCGTCCTGCTCCGGCCGGTGCCGCACCGGATCGGCGACCTGCTCCTCGAGAGCTTCTACCTGTCCGCCGCCGCGGAGGCCCGCATCGGCGGCGACCTCTACGAGGCCGTGCCCACCGCGCACGGGGTACGCCTGCTCATCGGCGACGTGCGCGGCAAGGGGCTGCTCGCGGTGGAGACGGCGGCCGCGATGCTGGGCGCGTTCCGGGAGGCCGCGCACGACGAGTCCGACCTGCACGCGCTGGTGGAGCGGGTGGACGTCAGCATGTCGCGCCGGGCCGACCAGCTGGGCGGCCACGAGGTGGGCGAGCGGTTCGTCACCGCCGTCTTCGCCGAGGTCCCCGACGGCGAGAGGGTGGTCCGCGTCCTCAACTGCGGTCACCCGCCGCCGCTGCTGATCCGCCCCGGCGAGGTGCGCGAGCTGGACCGGGGACAGCCGGGTCCGCCGCTGAACCTCGGCATGCTGGTCGGGGATCCCTACCGCGTCGACACCTACGCCTTCGGGCCCGGCGATCAACTGCTGCTGTACACGGACGGCGTCACCGAGACCCGGGCCCCGGACGGCGCCTTCTACCCCTTGCTCCAGCGGCTGCGCTCCTGGGGCCCGATGCCGCCGCCTGAACTGCTGGCACGGCTCCACCAGGACCTGCTGGACTACAGCCACGACCAACTGCGGGACGACACGGCCGCACTCACCGCGTTCCTGCTGCCCGAGGGAGCGGCCGGACCGCCGAGGGGCGGCCGCGACCGCCCGGACGGCGACGGCTCGTAGACTCACCCCGTGGCATTCCTGAGCACCCCTCACCACTGCTTCCTGTGATCACAGGGCCCTGAGGGCGACGCCGGCCGGCGTCGCCCTCCCGCGCATGCCCACCGTGACCCACATCAGGAGTGCCCCGTGCCCGTTTCACTGCCCCCTGCCCTGGAACTCTCCCTGGATCTGCTGCGCTGCCCGGCCTGCCGGGCCCACCCGCTCCTCCCCGGCCACGGCAGCCTGCGCTGCCCGGCCGGCCACTCTTTCGACATCGCCCGGCACGGCTACGCCGGCCTGCTCACCGGCGCCCGCGCCACCAGCGGCGACGACGCGGCCATGGTCCGGGCCCGCGAACGGTTCCTGGCCACCGGCGGCTACGTGCCCCTGCACGCCGAGGTGACCCGGCTGGCCGCCGCCGACGCTCCGCGGCACGCCACCGTCGTCGACGTGGGCTGCGGCACCGGCTACTACCTCGGCGGTGTCCTCGACCGGCTGCCCACCGCCCGTGGTCTGGGACTGGACACCTCGGCGCGCGCACTGCGCTCGGCGGCCCGGGCCCATGCCCGGGCCGCCGCGGTGGCCTGGGATGTCTTTCGTTCCTTTCCGCTGGCCGACGGGGTGGCCGACGTGGTGCTGGACGTGTTCGCGCCACGCAACCCGGCGGAGTTCCACCGGGTGCTCCGGCCGACGGGCCGGCTGCTGGTGGTGCGCCCCACCGGCGGGCACCTGGCCGAGTTGCGGGGTCGGGTGCCTGCGGTGGTCGGTGTCGACCCGGTCAAGGAGTGTCGGCTGCGTCGGGCGTTGGGTCCCTTCTTCGAGGCCGTGCGGACCGAACGGGTCGAGTACGTCATGCCGGTGGCCCGGGCCCGGGCCGGGGATCTGGTGCGGATGACGCCGAGCGCGTGGCACCTCGGCGGGGCCGACGTCGGCGGGTGGGTGCCGGAGCGGGTCACCGTGTCGGTGCTGGCGACCGTCTACCGTCCCCGGCGGCGCTCAGAGGAAGCTGACGCCCTGGGCGAGGGTGAGTTCGCCTGAGTAGTTGACCGTGTTGGTGGCCGCGCGCATGTACGCCTTCCAGGCGTCGGATCCGGACTCGCGGCCGCCGCCGGTGTCCTTCTCGCCGCCGAAGGCGCCGCCGATCTCGGCTCCGGAGGTGCCGATGTTGACGTTGGCGATACCGCAGTCGGAGCCGGCGGCGGACAGGAAGATCTCGGCCTCCCGCTGGTCGCGGGTGAAGATGCTCGACGACAGGCCCTGCGGGACGTCGTTGTGCAGCGCGATCGCCTCGTCGAGGGTGTCGTAGGTGAGGAGGTAGAGGATCGGCGCGAAGGTCTCCTCCCGGACGACGTCGGTCTGTCCGTCGACGCGGACGAGGACGGGCTCCGTGTAGGCCGCCGCCGGTGCCGCCTCGGCCAGGCGGCGGTTCCCGCCGGCCAGCACCTTGCCGCCGTCGGCCCGGACCCGGCCGAGGGCGTCGTGCATGGCGTCGAGCGCGGCGGTGGAGATGAGCGGTCCGACCAGGGTGGCGTCGTCGAACGGGTCGCCGACGGGCAACCTGCCGTAGACGTCGGTCAGACGTCCGGCGATGGTGTCGGCGATGTCGCGGTGGACGATGAGCCGGCGCAGCGTGGTGCAGCGCTGGCCCGCCGTGCCGGCCGCGGCGAACACGACGCTCGGGACGGCGAGGTCCAGGTCGGCGGAGGGCGCGACGATCGCCGCGTTGTTGCCGCCGAGTTCCAGCAGGCTGCGGCCGAGGCGGGCGGCGACGCGCGGGCCGACCGCGCGCCCCATGCGGGTGGAGCCGGTGGCGCTGACCAGGGCCACGCGGGGGTCGTCGACCAGCCGCTCGCCGACCGCCCGGTCTCCGAGCAGGAGGCGGTGGACGTCGTCCGGGGCACCGGTCTCGGCGGCGGCGCGGGTCAGCAGGTGGTGGCAGGCCAGGGAGGTCAGCGGGGTGAGTTCGGAGGGTTTCCAGACCACGGTGTCACCGCAGACGAGGGCGATCGCGGTGTTCCAGGACCACACCGCGGCGGGGAAGTTGAAGGCGGAGACCACACCCACCACGCCGAGCGGGTGCCAGGTCTCGGCGAGCCGGTGGCCCGGCCGCTCGGAGGCGATCGTACGGCCGTACAGCTGACGGGAGAGGCCGACCGCGAAGTCGCAGATGTCGATCATCTCCTGGATCTCGCCGAGCGCCTCGGAGCGGATCTTGCCCGCCTCGACGGTGACCAGATCGGCCAGGTCGCTCTGGTACTCGCGCAGCAACGCGCCCAGGCGGCGCACGAGTTCGCCGCGGCGCGGGGCGGGCGTGGTGCGCCAGGTCAGGAAGGCGGCCCGGGCGGCGGCGACGGCCTCCTCGACGTCGGTGCCGGTGGCGGCCCGCAGTCCGATGAGCCGTTCGCCGGTGATCGGGGTGCGGGCCGCGAAGTCGTCGCCCTCGACGGCCCGCGCGCCGATGTTCCGGAGGCACGCGAGTGCGCGGGCGCGCAGTTCGTCCGTGGCGGGGAGCGCGGTGCCGGTCATGGTGTCCTCCCGGGGTGAGGGATCAGCGGGGCGGGCCAGTGAGGCCGAGGGAGCGGGCGACATGGGCGAGGGAGCGGTTCTGCTGCCGTTCGTAGAGGGCGAAGGGGTCGAGGACCTCCCGGCCGACCGCGCCGGAGAGCCAGTCGGCGTCGTAGCGGGTGCCCTGCCGGCCGTTGTCGCGGGTGCCCTCGCCGCTGAGGTTGGACTGGAAGATGCCGGCGGCGGAGCGGGGCAGGAAGTCCTCGTAGACGACGGGTTCGGCGACCAGCCAGCCCTGCCGCACCAGTTCGGCGACACCGGACGGTGGTGCGGTGCCGTCCCGTGGCCGGCCGTCGGCCACCCGGTAGGTGAAGTAGGCCAGTCCCTGGGCGGCGAGTTCCCGCTCGGTGCCGGGCATGTGCCGTTCCCACAGGGCGCGGGCGAGGTCGTCGCGGGCCGCCGCGGGGTGCTGGGCGGCCTGCTCGTCGACACGGTCGAGGAGGTCGTCGTACCGGGCCCGTCCCGTCCGGGTGAGGGCGATGCCGCGGGCCTCGACCTCGCCGAACCGGACCCGCAGGGCGCCGGCGACGACACCGCCGTCCTCGGTGCGCATGGCCCGGGGTTCGGCCAGGGCGCGGAAGGAGGTCTGCCGCAGCAGGACGTCGGGGCCCTTCCAGGCCGGCGGGCCCTGGACGGTGTCGATCATCTCGATGCCGCGCTCGGTCATGCGGCGGTACAGCTCGTCGATGTCCAGCACCCGCGGGGTGAGGTGGTTGATGTGGGTGCTGCGGACACCGCCGATGTCGGCGGCGACGGCGGAGACCCGCTCCAGGGTCCGGTACCAGGCCCGGTCCACCGGTTCGGCCGACAACTCGAAGGCTCGCACGGCCAGTCGCAGGAAGCGTTCGGCTTCGTCGGCCGGCAGCCCGCCCTCGGCCGCGGCCCGGTCGGCGAGCAGCGGCAGCTCGGGCGGGAAGAGCTCCCGGCCGGCGAGGAAGGTCTCCAGCCGCGAGCGCAGGTCCGGGTCGAAGAAGCGGGGGTCGGCGGGGGTGAGCAGGGAGGTGAAGACCCGGAAGGGGTTGCGGGCGAGTTCCTCCTCGTCGACCGGCCGGAAGGCGGTGGAGACGACGGGGACCGCGCTGGCGGCGGCCTCCCGCAGGTCGTAGAAGCCGACCGGGTGCATCCCGAGGGCGCCGAAGATCCGGGCGACCTGCGCCAGTTCGCCCGGGGTGCCGACCCGGATGGCGCCGTGCCGTTCGGCGGTCACCCGGCCGATGGAGCCCAGGCGTTCGGCGTCGGCACCCCGTGCCCGCAGGACGTCCTCGTTGACCTCGCGCGAGACGTCGACCAGCGTGGTGTACGCGGGCACCTCGCGCCCGTACATCCCCGACAACCGCTCGGCGAACGCGGCCCGCAGCCGCCACTGGCTGATCGTCGGCATGGTTCAGCCCTCCGGTCGGGGCGGCGGCGGTACGGGGATCATGTCCTCGATGGTGGCCGACCGGACCCCCGGCGTACAGACGACAGGGCCGGGCGCGCAGCCGGGCCGGAACACCCGCGGGCCGGAACTCGCCGGACGCGCCGCAAGAAACCCACTGGACCGATCGTCGTGTGTGATCCCTACCATGTGACCTCAAGACAACCATGCGACCGGTCCGTCGGATGCGAACCGGTCGGGGTCGCCGATGCCAGGGACCGCTCCCCGGGCTGCGGTGATCTTCCTACCCAGGAGGACCTTCCGCATGTTCCGACGAATTGGCAGTGCCGTCGTCCGACATCCCGTCTGGACGATCGTGGCATGGCTGATCGCGGCGGTGGCGATCGTGGCCACCGCCCCGAGCCTGCCCTCGAACAGCGACGAGAGCAGCTTCCTGCCCAAGAGTTACGAGTCGATCAAAGCGGCCGACCTCCAGGCGAAGGCGTTCCCCAGCGCCTTCACCCCGTCCGCGATCGCCCTGTACCAGCGCACCGACGGCGGAAAGCTCACCGCCGCCGATCTGAAGGACGTCGCCCGGATCACCACCGAACTGGGCGGCAAGCACATCGACCAGGTCCAGAAGGTCGTCCCCGGCCAGCCGTCCAAGGACGGCAAATACACCATGACCCTGGTCCAGATGGACAGCAAGAACGCCGGCCAGCCCGTACAGGCGGACGCGGCCAAGGTGTTGCGTGACGACGTCAGGCAACTGACCAAGGGCACCGACCTGGAGGCCAGGCTCGGCGGCTCGGCCGCACAGGCACTGGACCAGCAGGACTCGTCCAAACGCGGTGAGGCACTGATCGGGATCGGCACCTTCCTGATCATCCTGGTGACCCTGCTGATCATCTTCCGGGCGCCGATCCTCGCGATCCTGCCGCTGATCACGATCGGCCTGGTGTCCGCGATCGCCAACGGACTGATCGCCTACGCCACCAAGCTGTTCGGCCTCCAGGCCAACAGTTCGGTCTCGTCGATCCTGATCGTCGTGCTCTTCGGTGTGGGCACCGACTACTTCCTGTTCCTGATGTTCCGGTACCGCGAGCGGCTGCGCGCGGGCGACGAACCCAAGGAAGCCATGATCAACGCGGTGGCCCGGGTCGGCGAGGCCATCGCCTCGGCGGCCGGCGCGGTCATCATCGCCTTCCTCGCTCTGGTCCTGTCCACGCTGGGGTTCCTCAAGCAGATGGGCCCGGCACTGGCCATCGCGGTCTCCGTGACCCTGATCGCGGGCCTGACGCTCATCCCGGCCGTCGTCTCGCTGATCGGCCCGAAGGTGTTCTGGCCCTCGAAGTCCTGGCAACGCGAGCCGGAGAACGCCCGGTTCGCGGCTCTCGGCCGTGGGGTGCAGCGCCGCCCGGCACTGACCGCCGCGGTCTCCGGCCTCGTCCTGGTCGTGCTGTCGCTGGGCACGCTCGGCTACCACGCCACGTTCGACCTGGCGTCGGGCTCGATGCCCAAGACCAAGGAGTCCATGGTCGTCCAGGACGAGATGCAGAAGGCGTACTCGGCCGGTGCCGCAGCGCCCACCGACGTGTACCTGTCGAGCACCGGCGGCAAGCCGCTGGACACCTCCGCGTTCGACGCCTACGCGCGGAAGCTGGGCACCGTGGACGGTGTCGCGAGCGCCCGCATGACCCAGCTGAACAAGGCCGGTACCACGGCGGACTTCACCGTCACGCTCAAGTACGAGGCCTCCACCGACAAGGCGATAGACGCCGTGGGCCGGGTGCGTGAGGTGGCACACGCCGACGCTCCCGAGGGCACCGAGGCCCTGGTCGGCGGTATGTCCTCGATCTACAAGGACATCGACTCCGCGGTCAACCACGACTACCGGACGGTGTTCCCGGTCGCCGCCCTCCTGATCATGGTGATCCTGGGCCTGCTGCTGCGCAGTGTGGTCGCGCCCTGGTACCTGATCGCCTCGGTGGGGCTCGGCTTCGGCTCCACGCTGGGCGCCACGGTCTGGATCTTCCAGGACGCGCAGCACAAGCCGGGGCTGATGTTCATGCTTCCGGTGATCATGTACCTCTTCGTGGTCGCCATCGGCACGGACTACAACATCCTCATGATCGCCAGGCTTCGCGAGGAGGCCCGCGAGGGCCGGGAGCCGCGCGAGGCGGCCGGGATGGCGCTGCGGCACGCCGGTCCTACGGTGGCCGCGGCCGGCTTCATCCTGGCGGCGACCTTCGCCACCATGATGCTGGCCGGCAACTCGCTGCTCACGGAGATGGGCTTCGCGGTGTCCTTCGGCATCGCGGTGGCCGCCTTCGTGATGGCGATGTTCTTCACCCCGAGCCTCACGGCCCTGATCGGTCACGCGGCCTGGTGGCCGGGGCACGCCGACCGGGCGGACTCGGGGACGGACGGCGGCTCCTCCCCCGCCACGGACGAGTACCAGGCCGCGGGGCGTCCCGGCTAGCGGCAGCGCGGACAGCGGGGGGCCGTCGGCGGCCGCGGGGTCGCCGGCGGCCCCCGCCCGTTGCCGGGTACACATCCGGTCCGCGTACGGCCGGGTGCGCATCCGGTCCGCGTACAGGTGATCGCGGCGGGAAGGCGCAGGGGTGAACCCGATCCCCGCTCAGAGGTGGCACATGGCTTTCTTCGCGCTCTCCCGCACCCAGCCGTTGCGGCTCCTGTCGGCCACCGAACTGGCCGTGGAGCAGGAGCGGCTCGAGACCCGCAACGCCCAACTGCGTCAGGCGGTCACCTCGCACGCCGTCGTCGACCAGGCCATCGGTGCCGTCGTCGCGTGCGGCCGGATCCCGCCGGAGCAGGCCTGGCACGTCCTGCGCGAGGTGTCCCAGCGCACCAACACCAGACTCCGCACCGTCGCCGAACACGTCCTGGAGTACGTACAGGGCATCGCCGTACCGGACTTCGACCCGGCGGAACTGGAGCGGGCGATCGGCCGGTACCGGGTCCGCGCGGACACCGGTCGGGGCCACGGCTCCCCAGGGGTACGGCTCAGGTGAGCCGGGTCCTGCGCACCTCGTTGCGCAGTTCACCGAGGCCGCTGACCCGCGTGACGACCACGTCGCCGTCGGCGAGGAAGACCTGCGGTTCGCGGGCGCTGCCGATACCGCTCGGCGTACCGGTGAGGACCACGTCCCCGGCGCGCAGCGTCATCCCGCGGCTGAGCTCGGCGATGATCCGGGGCACGGGAAAGGCCATCTGACCGCTGGTCGCGTCCTGCAACACCTGCCCGTTGACCTCGCACCGCACCCGCAGCGCCGTCAGGTCCCCGACCTCGTCGGCGGTGGTCAGCCAGGGGCCGAGCGGCATGGTCGCGTCGATGCTCTTGCCCTTGAGCCACTGGCCGCCGTGCGCCCGCTGGAGGTCGCGCTGGGACACGTCGTTGGCGACGAGGTAGCCGAAGACGTGGTCCAGCGCCTTCTCCTCCGGGATCGAGCGCCCGTCCCGGCCGATGACGAGGGCGATCTCGGCCTCGTAGTCCCACCTGGCGGAGAGGTCGGGGTCGTAGGCGATGTCGTCGGCGGGGCCGATGACCGTGTCCGGGCCCTTGGTGAAGAAGGTGGGGTGCCGGGGCCGCTCCTGCGGATCCTGGCCCTCGCGCCTGCCCTTCGACTCCTCGAAGTGGTCCCAGTAGTTCCAGCCGGTGCACAGGATGTCGCGGTTGAAGCGGTGCAGCGGCGACTCCAGCCGGACGTGGGGCAGTGCCACGGTCTCCGGTCCGCCGTGGGCCACCGCCGCCCGGGCCGCGTCGAGGGCCGCCGGGCCGCCGCGGACGATGTCGTCGACGGTCCCGACGTGCGCGGGCACCAGCGTCACGGTGCCCCGTGACACGTCCACGGCACCGGCGCGCCGCTCGCCCTCGACGACGAGGGATGCAAGTTTCACGTCGCCCCTTTCACTCTGTTGCCGTCGGGTCGGCCCATGCCCGGACGGGGTGCATTGACTTTAAATGACGACCGTGAAAAATACGAGACATGAGAGAGGGCGCGGAGATGACACACGGAGCGGAGCCGGCGGACCCGGCAAACCGGCTCCTGCCGTCCGGGACGGTCCGTGCCGTGCACCGGTGCCGTGTGGAGTGGGCGGACACGGACGCCTCCGGGCACTACCACAACTCGGCGGTGGTGCGGTACGTGGAGGCGGCCGAGGCGGCGCTGGTGCGCGAGCGCGGGGTCGTCGGGTACTTCGGCGTGGTTCCGCGCGTGCGGTACGAGGTCGAGTTCGCCGCCCCGCTCTGGTTCGGGCAGGAGGTGACGACCGTGCTCGGCGTCGAGCGCGTCGGCACGTCCTCGATGACGTTCGGGTTCGAGGTGTGGGGTGAGGAGACCGACGGCCGGCCGCGGCAGCTCGCGGCCTCCGGCCGTTACACGGTCGTCCACGTGCCGCGGGGCGGCGAGCGGGTGAGCGCTCCCTGGCCGGCCGAGTGGGTGGCGGCCCTCACCCCGGGACCGGCCGGCTGACCGGTGCGCGTACGCGCTCGTGGCGGGCCGGCTCCCGGGAGCCGGCCCGCCACGGCGGGGTGACGGGACTATGCGGCGAGCGCGTGACCGGGATGCAGGACGACCTTGGTGTAGCCCTCGATCCGCTGGTCGAACTTCTCGTACGCGCCGGGCGCGTCCTCGAGCGGCAGTTCGTGGGAGACCACGAAGCTGGGCTTGGCCCGCCCCGCGATGATCAGGTCACGGAGCTGGCGGTTGTACTGCTTGACGTTGCACTGGCCGGTGCCCATCCGCTGGCCCTTCTCGAACATCCGGCCGATGGAGACCAGCAACTGGCCGTGCTTGGCGTGCTCGTCGGGTCCGCCCGGGTCGGACGGGACGTACAGGCCGGGTATGCCGAGCATGCCGGTCGGCCGCACCGTGTCGACGAGGGTGTTGAGGACCACGGCGGGCTCCTCGTGGCTCGCGTCGTGCGCCTGGGCCTGGTAGCCGACGGCGTCGACGCCCTTGTCGGTGCCCTCACCTCCGGTCTGTTCCTTGATCTGTTCCGCCGGTTCGCCCTTGGTGAAGTCGATCGGTATCGCTCCGATCTCCTCCGCCTTGGCGAGCCGCTCCGGTACCCGGTCGACCGAGAACACCTTGGCCGCGCCGCGCAGCAGCGCGGAGTAGGCGGCCATCAGCCCGACCGGACCCGCGCCGAAGACGGCCACGCTCTCGCCGGGAATCACCTGGGCGAGTTCACAGCCGTGGTAGCCGGTCGGGAAGATGTCGGCGAGCAGCACGAAGTCGGTCTCGAATTCGTTGCCCGGCGGCAGCTTCAGGCAGTTGAAGTCGGCGAACGGCACCCGCAGCAGCTCCGCCTGGCCGCCCTTGTAGGGGCCCATGGCCACATAACCGTAGGCGCCGCCGGCGAAGCCCGGGTTCACCGTGAGGCAGAACCCCGTCTTACCGGCCAGACAGTTCTTGCAGAAGCCACAGGCGACGTTGAAGGGCATGACGACGCGGTCGCCCTGGGACAACGAGGTCACACCGGAGCCGACCTCCTCGACGATGCCCATGTTCTCGTGACCGAAGACGATGCCGGACTGGGCGGCCGTACGGCCCTCGTACATGTGCAGGTCTGATCCGCAGATGGCGGTCGATGTGACCCGTACCAGCACGTCGTTGGGGTGCTGGATGCCCGGATCGTCGACGTCCCTGACAGCGACGCTGAAAGGCTTCTCGTAGACAACGGCTTTCACCTGGTTCACCTCCGCGTCGAACGCCGGGTGACGGCGGCGGACCACCCGGACCGAGGCTTTGACCAGGAGAAACACATCGAGGCGGGCCCGGGTCGGTGCGTGCCGCAACCCTGGCGATCTCGTTTCACCGTCGGATACTTCCAGAAAACGCCGGTCCGGCAGGCGGTGCAACCCATGGGCCCGCACGGGCGGGAGCGCGTGTCAGCGCGGCGCGTCGAACGGGTTCTCGTCGTCCGGCGCCCGCTGCGGCAGCCGTTCCAGCGCGGCGGCGACTCCGGCCCGTGCCACGACGTCGATCAGGGCCTGCCCGATCACCGAGACCGGTTCCCGGGCCGGGAGCACCAGACCGATCCGCTCGGTACGGGCCGGCCGGACCAGGGGGACGACCCGCATGCCCGTCGGCACACCGAACACGTGCAGCCAGGCGTGCGGCACGATGCTCGCCCACTGACCGGCCCTGACCTGGGCGAACAGCGAGGCGATGGAGTCGGTCTCGACCCGCGGTGTCACGCTCACGCCCACGGCCTCGAACACCGCGTCGAGCACCTGACGGCCCTGCATCATGGGGTGCAGCAGGCACAACGGGTACCGGGCGGCCTCCTCCCAGGAGATCTCGGCGGGACCCGGGCCGGCCGTGGTCCGCCGGGTCAGCAGCACGTGGCGCTCCCGGTACAGCGGTACGAAGGTGAAGTCGTGGGCGGCGACCGAGCTCTGGTAGGTGACGGCCGCGTCGAGTTCGTAGCTCCGCAGCCGCCGCACGATGTCCTCGGCCTGGAGGTCGGCGAAGACCTGTACGGTCGCCAGCGGGTTCGCGGCGCAGAACGGCTGGGTCAGCAGCGCGACCGCGGTGGACGCCGTGGGGACGGTGCCGATGCGCAGCCGGCCGCTCAGTCCGGCCCGCAGCGCCTGGATCTCGCTCTCCATGGCGTCGCGGTCGGCGAGGATGCGCTGCGCCCACAGGACGACCCGTTCGCCCTCCGGTGTGAAGCCGTCGAACCGGCGTCCGCGCCGGACCAGCGGGATGCCGAGCTCGTCCTCCAGCTTGCGGATGCCCTCGGACAGGGTCGGCTGGGAGACGTAGCAGGCCTGCGCCGCCTTCGCGAAGTGGCGGGCCCGGCCGAGGGCGACGAGGTATTCCAGTTGGCGCAGTTGCACGCCCCCATGATCCCCCGGACGGGGCGGCCGTGATCGGCGGTGCCTGTCAGACGATCGGAACTACCGCTTTGACCTGTGCCCGAGCGCTCACGAAGAGTGGGTGCGACGGAGAGGACGTGGTGTGCGATGCGGGACGTCGAGGAGCCGGACGAGGCCGGGCTGTCGGTGACGGCTCCCAGGACGTGGGCGACCGGTGCTCCGGCGGTGGCGCACGCGCTGCGGTACGCGCTCGGCCAGACCACGCCGAAGCGCACCGCGCTGACCCTGCTGAACATCAACCAGACCGACGGCTTCGACTGTCCCGGCTGCGCCTGGCCGGAACCGGGCCCCGGCCGGCGGCACCGCAACGAGTACTGCGAGAACGGCGCCAAGCACATCAGCGACGAGGCGACGTCCCGGCGGGTGACCGCCGAGTTCTTCCGGCGGTACTCGGTGGACGAGCTGAGCCGGAAGTCGGACTACTGGCTCAACCAGCAGGGCCGGCTGACCGAGCCGATGGTGCTGCGCGAGGGCGCGACCCACTACGAGCCGGTCGGCTGGGACGAGGCGCTGGGCCTCCTCGCCGGCGAACTGCGCGCCCTGGACCACCCGGACGAGGCGCTCTTCTACACCTCCGGGCGGCTGGCCAACGAACCGGCCTTCCTGCTCCAGCTGTTCGCGCGGGCCTTCGGCACCAACAACCTGCCGGACTGCTCCAACATGTGCCACGAGTCGAGCGGTTCGGCGCTGAACGAGACCCTGGGCATCGGCAAGGGCAGCGTCAGCCTCGACGACATCCACGACGCCGACCTGGTGTTCGTCGTGGGGCAGAACCCGGGCACCAACCACCCGCGGATGCTGTCCGCGCTGGAGGAGACCAAGCGCCGCGGCGGTCAGGTCGTCGCGGTCAACCCGCTGCCGGAGGCGGGGCTGCTGCGCTTCAAGCACCCGCAGAAGGCGCGCGGGGTCCTCGGGCGTGGCACGGACATCGCCGACCAGTTCCTGCAGATACGGCCCGGCGGCGACCTGGCCCTGTTCCAGGCGCTGAACCTGCTGCTCCTGGAAGCCGAGGACAAGGAACCGGGCACCGTCCTGGACCGCGCGTTCATCGAGGAGCACACCACCGGCTACGACGCCTTCGCCGAGCACATCCGCCGGACGTCCTGGGACGCCGTCCTGGAGGCCACCGGCCTGAGCCGGGACGAGATCGAGCGGGTGCACGAGCGGGTGCTGGCGAGCCGTGGGGTCATCGTCTGCTGGGCGATGGGCCTGACCCAGCACAAGCACGGGGTGCCCACGATCCGTGAGGTCGTCAACTTCCTTCTGCTGCGCGGCAACATCGGCCGTCCGGGCGCAGGCGTGTGTCCGGTGCGCGGGCACAGCAACGTGCAGGGCGACCGCACCATGGGCATCTGGGAGCGGATGCCCCAGCCGTTCCTGGACCGGCTCGGACGGGAGTTCCGCTTCACCGCGCCGACGCGGCACGGCCTGGACTCCGTGGACTCCATCCGGGCCATGCTGAACGGCCGGGCCAAGCTGTTCGTCGGGGTCGCGGGCAACTTCGTGCGCGCGACGCCCGACAGCGAGGCCACCGAACGCGCGCTGCGCAACTGCCGGCTGACCGCGCACGTGTCGACCAAGCTCAACCGCTCGCACGCCGTGTGCGGGCGGACCGCGCTGATCCTGCCCACGCTCGGCCGCAGCGACCGTGACGTGCAGGCGGGCGGCGAGCAGTTCATGACGGTCGAGGACTCGATGAGCGAGGTGCACACGACCCGCGGCCGGCTCGTCCCCGCGTCCGCGCACCTGCTCAGCGAGGTGTCCATCATCAGCCGCCTCGCCCGCCGGGTCCTGGACCCCGGGCCGGACGCCCCGGACATCCCCTGGGCGGACTTCGAGGCCGACTACGGCCTCGTCCGCGACCGGATCGCCCGGGTCGTGGAGGGTTTCGAGGACTTCGACGCACGGGTGCGGCGGCCGGGCGGCTTCCGGCTGCCCAACCCGGTCAACGAACGGGTGTTCCGGACGCCCGCGGGGAAGGCCGTCCTCACCGTCAACGACTTCACGATGCTCCAGGCGCCACCGGGGCATCTGGTGTTGCAGACGCTGCGCTCGCACGACCAGTGGAATACGGTCCCGTACGCGATGGACGACCGCTACCGGGGCATCAAGGGCGGCCGGCGGGTCGT
Organism: Streptomyces arenae; assembly: GCF_022343545.1. NCBI lineage: Bacteria > Bacillati > Actinomycetota > Actinomycetes > Kitasatosporales > Streptomycetaceae > Streptomyces > Streptomyces arenae. Next base: position 169,837 of record NZ_JAKQYH010000010.1, on the reverse strand, counting down.
GCTGGTGAACCGGGCCGACCTCGCGGACCTCGGTCTGGACGACGGCGCCCTGGTCGACCTCGTCAGCGTCTGGACCGACGGTTCGGAGCGCCGGGCCGACGCCTTCCGGGTCGTCGCCTACCCGACGCCCCGGGGTTCGGCGGCGGCCTACTACCCGGAGACCAACGTCCTGGTGCCGCTGGACAGTGTCGCGGACATCAGCAACACGCCGACCTCGAAAGGCGTGATCGTCCGTCTGGAGCGGGCCGGGGACCGGGCACCGGCGTGACCGGCCGAACGGCTCAGCGGCGGAACAGCCGCACCTCCGGGTAGCGGTCGGGCAGTTCGGCCTCGTCGCGGCCGCGCAGCGAGCGGTCGAAGAACGCGCTGAGGCAGGCGCGTTCGGCGGCGATCGCCCGCGCCGGCGCGATGGTGCCGACGTTCTTCACGACCGTCGCGCGGGGCAGGCCGAGCCGGCGGGCGAGCTGCGGGATCATCGTCTCCGCGTCGGTGTAGGTGGCGTGTTCGGCGCCGCGCAGGGTCAGGCCAGCGCCGTGGCCGCGGCTGTGCCGCCACAGGGCGTTCCAGGACGGCACCGTGCTCAGGTCGTTGCCGTCCTTGCCGACCAGCAGGAAGGGGCGGTCGAGGCCGTCCGCGGCGACACCGGACAGGTGACCGTAGTCGCTGTCCTCCTGGACGTAGGCGAGCACGCCGTCGAAGTTCGCTCCCGCGAGGATGCGCCGGTCGTCGTGCATGGCCTGCAGGGCGGTGAAGCCGCCGGCCGAGTGCCCGAACATGCCGGTCCGGGTCCGGTCGGCCAAGTCGCGCAGCTCTCGGGGCAGGGCACCGGGCAGCGCGTCGAGCAGGAAGCGGGTGTCGGCGACCCGTACGGCCATCGTCTTCTCCAGGAGCGCCCGGATGCGCCCCTCGTCCGGGTAGGCCTTGTCGAACTCGGCGGGCAGCACGGTGCGTTCGACACGGCCGTCGGGGAACTGGACGGCCGACGCGTCGTAGGTGTGGTCGAGGGTCACCACCACGTAGCCGCGGGAGGCCAGGTCGTCGCAGAGGGTGCTGCCGAGGGCACGGGGATCGCCGGCGCCGGGTGAGTAGCAGACCACCGGGTACGGGCCCCGGCTCCGGTCGGGCGGGGCGCCCTCGTGGGCGTGGGTGCGGGTGGCCGCCCAGTCGACCCGGTCGCCGGGCACGTCGGCGAAGTTGTTGACCGCGGCGAACCCGGCGGCCTCCCCGGGGAGCAGCTGCGGCGCCCTCGGGTGGCCGTCGACGGCCCGCGCCGGGTAGCGGACGCCGATCATCAGTTCCCGGTACGGGCGCGACGGGACCCAGGGGTCGGCGCGTGTGGTGTCCACGAGGTGCAGGGAGACCGTCCCCACCGGGTGCGGGCCGCCGGGCGCGGGCAGGGTCAGCCGTGCCCGCCCGGCCGGGCGGGGCGCTGCCGACGCGGTGCGGGCGGAGACGGCGGACAGGGTGACGGCGGCGACGGCCGACAGGACAGCGGCGCGGCGGGTGAGCAAGGAGGCCTCCTGGTGTGCGCGTTTCCGTGACGCGTGAGCGTCTTCGGCGGCTTCTCCCAGCTTTGTGGACCGCGCCCGCCCGCGACCATCCGGCCTGCCGGTCGTCCCATGCGGGGGTCAGCCATACCCTCCGTCAGTGGCGGCCCCGGTCCTGCCACCGGTAGGTGGCGAAGGCGCCGGCCGGTACGGTCACGACGAACGTCCGGTCGCCGACGGTCATCCGGACCCGGCGGTCGCTGCCGGCGCTGTTGCCGAGGACCGCGACGTAACCGCCCGCCCGGGTGCGGTAGACGACGTTGCCGACGCCGTTGTCCGTGGCGCTGGACTCGATGCGGGTGTCACCGGGCGTGAGGTACTTCGCGAACTGGCCGAGTCCGTACAGTTCGTCGCGGACCGAGAAGCGCCCGGTGTCGGTGTGCACCATCACCAGCCGGTCCGGCCACTTGGTGGTGGCGGCGACCTGGTCCCAGTCGATGTCGTTGTCCCGGGCCGGTGTCCAGTGCAGGGTGCCGCCGTTCTGGTCGGTGGCCTGGGCCCACAGGATGTAGGAGCCGGCGTCGAGACGGAAGTCGTCGAGGACGGTGGCGGGTGCCAGGTCGCTGGTCTCGGTGAGCTGGACCGGCTTTCCGGTCTGCTCGTAGGCGTCCCGCATGACGGTCGGGTCGCCCCAGTAGGGGTGGAAGGCGATGGCGTCGGCGGCCTCGCGGACCTGGGCGCCGGTCACCGAGCCGTCGGGGGCGTCGTCGAAGATGCGGTGGTAGTTCTTGGTCGCGGTGCTGTGGGGATCGCGCCAGTCCCAGAAGTTGAAGTCGTGCACGTAGAGCTGGGTGCCGAGGTGGTGGGCGCGCATCTCGCGCTTGATCGCCAGGGCCAGCTTCTGCTGCTGGGCGACGCTGATGTCCATGGCCGGGTAGACGACGTCCATGCCGGGCTCGTTCAGCAGGGTGAGCGCGTCGACGCGGATGCCGTGCCGGGCGTACGCCTGCACGAACTTGACGTAGTAGCGGGCGAACACGTCGACGCAGTCGTCGCGCAACTTGCCGACCTGGTAGTAGTCCGTGCTGCTGCCTGGCTTGAGCGCGACCTCGCCGAGGAAGCGGTTGTCGGTCTTCATCCAGGCCGGTGCGCTCCACGCGGACGCGAAGAAGGTGGCACGGGGGTTGTAGCGCTGGATCAGCTTGACCGTGTCGATGATGTGCAGGTCGAGGTCGCGCCGGATGGAGAAGTGCTTCAGGCCGAAGTCCTCGGTGACGCCGGCGGGCAGGTCGTCCTCCGACCAGAACGGCAGGTGCTCGATGAGGTCGGGGCTGCCGATGGTGAGCCGGAACCGGTCGAGTCCCGCGCCGTGCACGGGATCGACCAGCAGCCGGACGGCCCGGGCCCGCTCGGCGGGGGTGAGCTTCCACAGGTTGGACACGCTGGTCTCGTCCAGGGAGAAGCCGATGCCGGTGTACCGCTGGCGCAGGGCGCTCGGGTCGGCGGTCACGGTGGCGTCGACGGCGCCCCCGTGGTCGTCTCCCGTTCTGACCACCGGCAAGGGCTGCCAGGCCTGCGTGCCGCCGGTGGAGAAGGTGCCGGTGACGGCCTCGCCGCGCCCCGACGCGGCGGAGCCCGCACCGATGAGTGGCAGGGTCATGACAGTAACGGCCGCGATCGCGGTCAGCGCACGTCTCACAACTGCTCCTGGACTCTTGGGGAGTTGCGATACAAGCAATATCCGTGGTGTTAAGTCAAGGTGTGAAGAAAGCCCGTGCCGCCGGGCCGTCGATCCGTCCAAGTGCCGTCGATCTCCGTCCATGGACCCGGACGCGGCCGGCCGCGAGGGTCGGTGCATGGACACAGGCGTACGGGAGGCCGGACCGCGCCGGGTGCCGGGCGGGCTGGTGGCACTGGCACTCGGCGGCTTCGGCATCGGGCTGACGGAGTTCCTGATCGCGGGGCTGCTGCCGCAGGTGGCGTCGGACTTCTCGGTGTCCGGGGCGACCGCCGGGTGGCTGATCTCCGGGTACGCGCTGAGCGTGGCCGTCGGCGCGATCGTGCTCACCGCGGCGACGGCCCGGCTGCCGCGCAAGCGGGTGCTGGTCGGACTGGTGGCGCTGTTCGTCGCCGGCAACCTGTTGTCGGCGATCGCGCCCACGTACGCCGTGCTGCTCCTCGGGCGGATCGTCGCGGCGCTGTGCCACGGCTCGTTCTTCGGCATCGGCTCGCTCGTCGCCCGCGGCCTGGTCGGGCCTGAGCGCAAGTCCCGTGCGGTGGCGGTCATGTTCGCGGGGCTGACGCTCGCCAACGTGCTCGGTGTGCCGTTCGGCGCTCTGGTGGGCGAGCGCTGGGGATGGCGGGCGGCCTTCTGGGCGGTCACCGCGATCGGGGTGCTGGCGCTGGCCGGCATCGCCGCCCTGGTCCCCGGCCGGCCGTCGGGGGCGCCCGCCGACGGGCCGTCCGCGGGCCTGCGGGACCAGGTGCGCGTGTTCCGGTCCGCACAGGTCTGGCTCACCCTGACCGCCACCGCCCTCGGCTACGGCGGGATGTTCGGTGCCTTCAGCTACCTCGCGTACACCTTCACCGAGGTCGGCGGGTTCTCCCCGGCCGACGTCGCCTGGCTGCTGATGGTGTACGGCGTCGGCCTGGTCGTCGGGAACCTGGTGGGCGGCCGCGCGGCCGACCGCGACCGGGACCGCGCCCTGGTGCTCTCGCTGCTCGCCCTGACCGTCACGCTGGCCGTGTTCGGGCTGCTGGCGGGCAGTGCCGTGGCGTCGGTGCCGCTGGTGTTCCTGATGGGGGTGACGGGGTTCGCCCCCGTCCCCGGCATGATCACCCGTGTGACGGACGCCGCCCACGGAGCGGCGCTGGCCGCGAGCGCCAACGTGTCCGCGTCCAACGTCGGCAACGCCCTCGGCGCCTGGCTGGGCGGCCTGGCCCTGACCACGGGCCTCGGCTACACGGCCCCGCTGTACACCGGCGCCGCGATCACACTGGCCGCCGTGCTCGTGATGCTGGTCGCGGCGCGGCAGGCCGGGTCCGGCGTGTGAGGTGAGGCAGACCCGGGGGGATTGCCGGGAGAGATCCGGGTACCCGAGCGCCGTGGGAAAGCGATCAGAACGCAACGACAAGGACAGAACGGCCCCGACCCTCACGGACGAGGTGCTCGAGCAGGTCGGGAAGCGGGCCGGCCGGGCGGACGCCGATCGCGGCGCGCCCGAGCGGGCGGCGTCCGGCGACCCGATCACGCCGAGCCCCGGGGCCAACGAGAAGACACTCCGGGGCCGCCGGTCCGCGCCCCGGAACTGAGCCGCTTGCGACGAGGAGGAACAGATGAGCACGGTCAAGGAAGCCGTTGACGTCGGCGTCCCGCTCCACACGGCCTACAACCAGTGGACCCAGTTCGAGGACTTCCCGAACTTCATGGAGGGCGTCGAGGAGGTCAGGCAGCTCGACGACCGGCACAACCACTGGATCACGAGCATCAGCGGGGTGCGGCGTGAGTTCGACACCGAGATCGTCGACCAGCTGCCGGACGACCGGATCACCTGGCGGACCACCGACGGTGACACGCAGCAGCGCGGAACCGTCCGGTTCGAGTCGCTGGACGACGGCCGCACCAGGGTGGAACTCACGATGGACGTCGAGCCCTCCGGGCTGGCCGAGAAGGGCGCGGACGCCCTCGGCCTGATCGACCGGCGGGTCAAGGGCGACCTGCGGCGCTTCAAGGAGTTCATCGAGCAGCGCGGCGCCGAGAGCGGTGCCTGGCGTGGCCGGGTCCGCCCCGGTGACCCCGGCGGCCTGATCTGACCACCCGCTTCCCAGCACCCGCACAAGCCGAGGACCCCGGCCCCGCACCACGGGCCGGGGTCCTCGGCTTGTGCGGGGTCCGGTTGCGGTGGGGGCTGTGGGCAGGGCCACGGGGTTCGTCCATATCTCCGGGGGGTCGGTCCGGGATACCGTTTTGTCGGTTCCCGGTCGGTTTCCCTCAGGTGTTTCGGACGGTTGGCAGTGCTCGCAGATCTCTCTCCGCTCATCGCCGCCACGGCCCGGTGGCTCTCGGGCGCCTTCCCGGCCCACGGGGGCGCGTTCGCCGCCGCTCGGTGTGAGGCGCAGGCCCGGCAGGCCGTGACGGTGGCCGCCTGGCTGCGCTATCCGACCGCGCTGGACGCCGGTCTGGTCGGGATCGCAGGCCCGGGGGGCGCCACCCGGCTGGACTGGGTGACCGGCGGCGATGCCGCCCCCGACGCGGACGGCGCCTGGCGCAGCTGGGTGGACGAGGTGGTGGCGAGCTGGGCGGCCGGCCTGCTCTGCGACCCGGAACTGGCCCGGCTCGCCGTCGGCGCGCTCACGGACGGCGAACACCTGGCCGGCGCCTCGGTCGACTTCCGGCGTCTGCTGCTGCCCGACGAGGACGACGTCCGGGCGGCGTCACTGCTGCGCCACCCGGACCTGCTCGCCCCGGTGGCGGAACTGCACCGTGCGCAGCTCCGCGGGCGGCTGAAGCCCGACGGCCGGCCCGTCACGGCCTGAGCCCGAGCCCCGCTCCGGGACCGGCTGTCAGGCCGCTGTCTCCAGCGCCGGCGTCAGAGGCACGTCGCCGGCCGGGGGCCGTACCGGCACCGGCGCCAGGGGCCGCCGTGCCCGTACGGCGAATCCCGCCGCGATCGTGCCCGCGATGAGCAGGCCGCCGCCCACCAGCGCCCCGCGCGCACCGGCCGTCTCCATGAGGAGGCCGAGCAGCGGCGGTCCGCCGAGGCTCCACACGGTGCCGATGCTGCTCCAGATCCCGAGCACACGGCCGCGCAGGTGCAGAGGCGGGTCGGTCTGGAGGACGGACGTCATGGCGGTGTCGGAGACGGATTCCACCACCGCCATGGGCAGGACGAGGACCAGCAGCACGAGCAGTGACGGGGACAGTCCGGCGACCGCCTGGAGCAGGCCGCCCGCGGCCGCCAGGACGCCCACCAGCCGGACCGACGGACGGCGCAACCGGCCGCCCAGGACGGCCCCGACGATGCCGCCCGCGGCCAGTACCGCGGAGACGGTGCCGAAGGCGCCCGCGCCCGCCGCCAGGGGGCCGGTGACCAGCACGGCCAGGGTGAGTCCGTAGTTGCGTCCGAAGACCGAGCTGACCGCGGACACGCAGGCGAGCGCGACCAGCCGGGGCCTGCGGGCGAAGAACGCCAGTCCCTCGCGCACGGTCAGCTCGGAGGCCCGCGGCGCGTCCCCGGGCGCCGCGTCCGGGGCGGTGTCCAGGTCGCCCCTGGTGTCCCGCACCGGGCGCAGGAACGGCACGACGGACGCCACGAGCAGGAACGACAGCCCGTTGGCCGCGTATGCGGAGGCCGTGCCGAGGAAACCGACGGTCACGCCCGCCAGGGCGGTACCGACCAGCCGCCCCGCGCTGTGCACCAGCGCGCCCACGCCGATGGCGGAGGGGAGGTCCTCGGCGGGCACCAGGTCGTTGCCCAGCAGGGCGCACGCGGGACCGTCGACGGTGGCGATGACACCGGTCACCGCGGCCAGCAGGAGCAGGCCGGTCAGGTCGAGCCGGTCAAGGGCCACCAGGAGCGCCGTGGTGAAGGCCACGGCACCGAGGAGCGCCTGGCTGACGGCGACGGTGGTGCGGCGGGGCCAGCGGTCCACGGCCGCGCCGCCGAGAACACTGATGAACAGGGCCGGAGCGGCCTGCACGGACACCGACAGGCCGGTGGCGGCCGCCGAGCCGGTGATCTGGAGCACCAGCAGGTTCTGCACGGTGAGCTGCATCCAGGTGCCCGCGTTGGACAGGAAGTTCGCCGCGGACCACCAGCGCATACCGGTGTGGCGCAGGGACCGCCACGGCGACCGCGAGGCGGGTCCGGGCATCGGGGCAGGAGTGGTGACAGGGGCAGCAGCAGGCACGGCGGTACTCGGCAACCGGGAGGCGGGAGGGGACCGGCGGCGGCGAAGGGGGCCGGCTCCGCTGCGCGGCCGCGCCACCCGGTCGATCAGGCAACGCCATGGTGACAGAAGCGGTGCCGGGGACGCGGCCCGCCACCGCGCCCCGGCGGCCGGCGCCTGCCCAATCCGCGCGGCCGGTGGGGCATTTGATCCCGGAGTGTGCTTGCTCACAGGGGCTTTCCCGGGCCGGAGCAGGTTTCAGGACCTGAACCTGACTCATGACATACCTCGGTACAGACGAGAGCCCCTCACCGGGCACACAGGGGCCCGGCGTGCCGAGCGCCGGGCCCCTGCGTCGTGTGGCCGGGATACGGGTCAGTCCGGCTTGCCGCGGCCGGTCAGCGCGTCGCGGAGCCGGTCGACCAGGCCGGCGCCCGGAGCCAGCATCTTGTTCGCCGGCGGCTTGTCCGGGGCGGCGGGGTGCGGACGGGTCGGCGCGGTCTTCTTCGCCTGCCTGACCTTGTCGCCGAGGTCGTTGAGGGCGTCCGCCGAGCAGGCGGCCCGCAGCCTCGGGAAGAGGTTCTGCTCCTCGTCCTCGACGTGCATGCGGATCTCGCTCATCAGGGAGTTCAGCAGCGTGTCGAACCGGGCGTCGTCCGGCTCGCAGCCCTCCAGGTCCTTCATGATCTGCTCGGCCTTGGCGTGGTCCTCGAGCTCCTTGTCCGCCAGGGCGTCACCGCCCTCGACGTGCTCGCGCACAGCCGGATAGAGATATGCCTCCTCGGCCACCGAGTGCCGTACCAGTTCCATCGTGGCCTGGTCGGCGTACAGCTTGCGGTTCCTGTCACCGGGCGGCAGCGCCTCGATCTTGCCGAAGATCTCCTCCACCTCGCGGTGATCGGTCACCAACTCGTCGATGACGTTTCCACCGTGTCCCATGCCCTTCACCTCCGCTCGTGGCACAGCGGTCCGGGTTCGGACCAGCCGCGAGCCGAGTGCCCCGCGTCCGCCGCGTCACACGAATCGCGCGACAGGAGGAGACCCGCATACTGGAACCAACGTGTGAAACCAACTGACCCGGGAACCCCGGTCAGGACCGTCGAGAACACGGCGGCGTCCCGGAAGCTGCCAAGCCGCTCTCCGCCCCCCACGAACGTTTCTCTCTCACACTTCAGCCCTCGTGTTCCGCGCCGGACGTGCACCACGTCCGGGTGCCGGGCCCTCGTGCGCCCCCGTCGCGGTCGAAGGACACCCCATGACTGATGCTCGCTCAGCCCTGCCCTGGCGGCGTGCCGTGGTGACCGGCGGTGCCGGTTTCCTCGGCAGCCACCTCTGCGAACATTTGCTGAATGCGGAGGTCGGAGTCGACTGCGTCGACAACCTGCTCTCCGGTTCCCGCGAGAACGTCGCGCACCTGACCGGCCGCCCCGGCTTCCGCTACGTCCAGCAGGACGTGTCCGCCCCCGACGCCGACGCGGACCTGCCCGGGCCCTACGACCTGGTGCTGCACTTCGCCTGTCCCGCCTCCCCCGCCGACTACCTGCGTCATCCGCTGGAGACGCTGGACGTCGGGAGCCTGGGCACCCGCAACATGCTGGCGCTCGCGGAGCGCGACGGAGCCCGCTTCCTGCTGGCCTCGACGTCCGAGGTGTACGGCGACCCGCTGGTGCATCCACAGCGCGAGGACTACTGGGGCAACGTCAACCCGGTCGGCCCGCGCAGCGTCTACGACGAGTCCAAACGGTTCGCCGAGGCACTGGTCACCGCGCATGTCGGCAACCGGGGCGCCGACGCGGGCATCGTGCGGCTGTTCAACACCTACGGGCCGCGGATGCGGGCCCTGGACGGCCGTGCCGTGCCCACCTTCGTGTGCCAGGCGCTGGCCGGCGAGCCGCTGACGGTGGCCGGGGACGGCGACCAGACCCGGTCGCTGTGCTACGTCGACGACACCGTGGACGGGATCCTGCGCGTCGCGGCCAGCCGGTCGGTGCGCCCGGTCAACATCGGCGGCACCGACGAGGTCACCGTCCACGAGATCGCCCTGCGGGTCGTGGAGCTGACCGGCTCCGCCTCGCCGATCGAGTTCGTCGCCCGGCCCACCGACGATCCGCAGCGGCGCCGTCCCGACACCACGCTGGCCCGCGAACTCCTCGGCTGGACACCGCACGTGCCCTGGGAGGAGGGCATCAAGCAGACCATCGCCTACTTCGCCGCCCGCCCGGCAGCCGCGCCGGATCCCCGCGGCTGATCTTCGCGGCTGATCCCCGCCGCACCGTCCACCAGCCACGGAGGCACCGCATGCGCGTCCTGGGAATCAACGCCCTCTTCCACGACCCGGCCGCCGCCCTCGTGGTGGACGGCCGCATCGTGGCGGCGGCGGAGGAGGAACGCTTCAGCCGGCGCAAACACGGGAAACGGCCGCTGCCGTTCTCCGCGTGGGAGCTGCCCGAGCAGTCCGCCCGCTGGTGTCTGGAGCAGGCCGGGCTGACCGCCGCCCACCTGGACGCGGTGGCCTACTCGTACGATCCCGAACTCGCCCTTCCTGCCGCCCAGTTGCAGCTCGACGACCCCTGGGACGCGCTCCGCCAGGAGTACGCCCGTCAGGCGCCGGGGTTCCTGGCCGAGGCGCTGCCCGGCCTCGACCCGGAGAAGGTGCGCTTCGTCGCCCACCATGTGGCGCACGCCGCCTCCGCCGGCCAGGCGTCGCCGTATCCGGACTGCGCGGTCCTGGTACTGGACGGCCGCGGCGAGTGCGGGTCCCATCTCTCCGGCCGTTACGTCAACCGGGAGTTGGAGGTGCTGTCCGCCCAGGCGCTGCCCGACTCGCTGGGCCTGTTCTACGAGGACCTCACCCAGCACCTCGGATTCCTGCGCAGCAGCGACGAGTTCAAGGTGATGGCGCTGGCCTCCTACGGCAGTCCCCGCTTCCTCGACGCGTTGCGGGAGTACGTCCGCGCGGACGGTGACGGCGGCTTCCGGGCCCGGCCCGTGCCCTGGGAGTCGCTGGCGCCCGCGCGGGCGGCGGGCGCCGGCTGGACCCGCGACCACGCCGATCTGGCCGCCAGTGCCCAGGCCTGTCTGGAGGAGGTCCTGCTGGGGCTGGCGCGCTCGCTGCACGCGCGGACGGGACAGGACGTGCTGACCCTGGCCGGCGGGGTGGCGCTCAACTGCGTGGCCAACTCCCTGCTGTACCGGGAGAGTCCGTTCCGTACCGTCTGGGTGCAGCCGGCGGCCGGGGACGCGGGGACCGCGCTCGGCGCCGCCCTGCATCTCGCCCACCAGAAGGAGCCGGTGGAGGCGATGCCGACCGCCGCGCTCGGACGCGGCTGGCGTGACGAGGAGCTGCGGGCCTGGCTGGAACGGGCGGCCGTACCGTACGAGGAGCCGGACGACATCGCCGAGGCGGTGGCGGCCGAGCTGGCCCGGGACGGCATCGTGGCCTGGTTCCAGGGGCGCAGCGAGTACGGCCCCCGGGCGCTCGGGCACCGCTCGCTGCTCGCCCACCCGGGTCACGCGGCCAACCTGGAGCGGCTGAACGCCGTGAAGGGGCGGGAGGAGTTCCGGCCGGTGGCCCCGATGGTGCTGACCGAGCGGGCCGCCGAGCTGTTCGACGGGCCGCTGCCGAGCCCGTACATGCTGTTCGTGCACGACGTCGCCGAGGAGTGGCGGGCACGCATTCCCGCGGTCGTGCACGTGGACGGCACGGCGCGGATCCAGACCGTGGACCGCTCCGCGGAGCCGCTGGTGGCCCGGATGATCGACGGGTTCGAGGCCCGGACGGGACTGCCCGTGGTCGTCAACACCAGCCTCAACACCGCGGGCCGTCCGATGGTCGACGATCCGCGCGACGCCCTGGAGTGCTTCGGCTCGGCGCCCGTCGACCTGCTCGCGCTGGGGCCGTTCGCGGTCCGCCGCCGGGAGGTCTTCGCATGAGCGCGCCCGCCTACAGCGTGGTCGTCCCGACCATCGGCCGGGCCTGTCTCGCCGACTGCCTGCGGGCGCTCGACGCGGCCACCGGCCACCCTCCCGAGGAGATCGTCGTGGTCGACGACCGCCCCGACCCCGCCGCGCCGCTGCCGCTCGGCGCGGCGGGCACCCTGCGCGACCGGGTCCGGGAACTGCGCACCGGCGGGCGTGGCCCGGCCGCGGCCCGCAACGCCGGCTGGCGGACGGTCGGCACGCCGTGGACGGTCTTCCTCGACGACGACGTGCAGGTGCTGCCCGACTGGTCCCGCCGGCTGGCCGCCGATCTCGCCGGAGCGGGGCCGGCCACCGGCGGCGTCCAGGGCCGGCTGACCGTGCCGCTGCCCGACGACCGCAGGCCCACCGACTGGGAACGGGGCACGGCGGGACTGGAGGGCGCGGCCTGGGCGACGGCCGACATGGCGTACCGGACACGGACGCTGACCGCGGTCGGCGGTTTCGACGAGCGGTTCCGGCGGGCCTTCCGTGAGGACGCCGACCTCGCCCTGCGGGTCCTGGCGGCGGGGTGGGCGCTGCGTCGCGGGCAGCGCGCCACGCGCCACCCGGTGCGGGCGGCCGACGCCTGGGTGTCGGTGCGGGCCCAGCGCGGCAACGCGGACGACGCCCTCATGAACCGGCTGCACGGCGCCGACTGGTGGGACCGGGCCCGCGCACCCCGGGGACGGCTGCCTGGGCACACGCTCGTGACGGCCGCGGCAGTGGCCGCGCCCGTCCTCGCGCTGGCCGGCCGCCGCCGGGCCGCGACCGTCGCCGGGGCGCTGTGGGCGGCCGGCACCGCCGAGTTCGCCCTCGCCCGCATCCTGCCCGGCCCCCGCACGGCGCGGGAGACCGCGACGATGGCCGTGACCAGCGTGCTCATCCCCCCGCTCGCGGTCCGCCACCGGCTCACCGGCATGCTCCGGCACCGCCGGGCCGCCCCGCTGGACCCCGGTCCCGCGACGGCCACCGCCCTCACCCCGTCGCGGAGCACACCATGAACTCCGCCCGCCCCACCACCGCGTCGGGAGTGCGGACGAACACCGGCGCCCCCGGGTCGTGTGGCGCCGCCGCCGCGTCGTCCCCCGGTGCCTGCGTCACCCCGCTCCCCGTCACCGCCGTCCTCTTCGACCGGGACGGCACCCTGGTCGTGGACGTTCCCTACAACGGCGATCCCGACCGGGTGCGGCTGCTGCCCGGCGCCCGGCGGGCCCTGGCGGCGGTGCGCGGCGCCGGGCTCGCCACGGGGGTGGTCAGCAACCAGTCAGGTGTCGGGCGGGGTCTGATCAGCCACGCCGACGTCCGGCGCGTCAATGCCCGGGTCGACTCGCTGCTGGGCGGTGTCGACGTCTGGCTGTACTGCCCGCACCTGCCCGAGGAGGGGTGCGACTGCCGCAAGCCCCGGCCGGGACTGGTGCTGCGGGCGGCGCGGCTGCTCGGCCGGGCGCCCGGCGAGTGCGTGGTGATCGGCGACATCGGCGCCGACCTGGCGGCCGCGCGCGCCGCCGGCGCCCGGGGGGTGCTGGTACCGAACCCGGCCACCCGGCCCGAGGAGGTCGCCGGGGCGCCGGAGTCCGCGCCGGACCTGCTCACCGCGGTCCGGACGCTGCTGGACGGTGGTCGCTCGTGAAGGCACTGGTCGTACGCCTGGACAGCTTCGGCGACGTGCTGCTCGCCGGGCCCGCCGTCCGCGCCGTGGCCGCGCACTGCTGCCATGTCACCATGCTCTGCGGTCCGGGCGGCGCACCGGCCGCCCGGCTGCTGCCCGGCGTCGACGAGGTGCTGGTGTGGGAGGCGCCCTGGGAGGGCTTCGACCCGCCCTCGGTCGCGGACGCGGACGTGGCCGGACTCCTCGGACGACTGCGGGCGGCCGCCTTCGACGTGGCCCTCGTGCTGACCTCGTTCCACCAGAGCCCGCTGCCCACCGCGCTGTTGCTGCGGCTGGCAGGGGTCGGGCGGATCGGCGCCGACAGCGTCGACCACCCCGGGCGGCTCCTGGACGTACGGCACCGGCGGCGGCCGGAACGGCACGAGGCCGAGGCCGCGCTGGACACCGCCGTAGCCCTGGGGTTCCTGCCCCGGCCCGGCGACGACGGACGGCTGCGCGTGCTGCCCCCTCCGGACACGGTCGCGCTCACCGGGCACGGCCCCTATGTCGTCGTCCATCCCGGAACCAGCGCGCCGGCCCGGGCCTGGGGCGCCGACCGGTGCGCGGCGGCCGTCGAGCTGCTCGCGGACGCGGGACACCGGGTCGTCGTCACCGGCGGCCCCGGTGAGAAGGAGCTCACCCGGTCGGTGAGCGGGGGCGCCGGGATCGACCTGGGCGGCCGCACCGATCCCCGGGTCCTCGCGGGCGTGCTGCGGCTGGCCGACGTGGTGGTGTGCGGCAACACCGGTCCGGCCCACCTGGCGGCTGCCGTCGGTACGCCGGTGGTGTCCCTGTTCGCACCGGTGGTGCCGGCCGGGCGGTGGGCGCCGTACGGCGTGCCGAGCGTGCTGCTCGGCAACCAGCGCGCCCCCTGCGCGGACACCCGGGCCCGGCACTGTCCCGTGCCCGGCCACCCCTGCCTGGCCGAGGTGACGGCCCAGGACGTGGTCGGCGCGGTGCGGAAACTCCTCTGACGGCATGTGAGCAGGTGGCAGACGATGAACGTCCTGGTATGGCATGTGCACGGTTCATGGCTGACGTCGTTCGTGCAGCCCCCGTACACCTTCCTGGTGCCGGTGACGCCGGACCGCGGGCCGGACGGTCTCGGCCGGGCCCGGACCTGGCAGTGGCCCGCGTCGGTGCGTGAGGTGACGCCCGATCGGCTGCGGGACGCCGACATCGACCTGATGGTGCTGCAGCGTCCTCACGAGCTCGAACTCGCCCGGCGGTGGACCGGCCGCCGCCCCGGCGTCGACGTGCCGGCCGTGTACGTGGAGCACAACAGCCCGCACGGGACCCCCGACGGCACCCGGCACCCGCTGGCCGGCCGCGACGACATCACCGTCGTGCACGTCACCCATTTCAACCAGTTGATGTGGGACAACGGACGCGCCCCCACCACGGTCGTCGAGCACGGGATCATCGACCCCGGTCACCTGTGGACCGGCGCCGAGCCCCGGGCCGCGGTCGTCGTCAACGATCCGGTGCGCAGGGGCCGTACGACCGGAACCGATCTGCTGCCCCGGTTCGCCGGATGGGCGCCGCTGGACGTCTTCGGAATGCGCACCGCGACGCTCCCCGCCCATCTGGGCCTGCCGCCGGACCGCTGCCGCTGCCACGACCTGCCACAGGGCGAGCTGCACCCGGCGATGGCCCGGTGTCGTCTGTACGTCCACCCGGTGCGCTGGACGTCGCTCGGGCTGTCCCTGCTGGAGGCGATGTTCCTCGGGATGCCAGTGGTGGCGCTGGCCACCACCGAGGTCCGGGAGGCCGTCCCGGAGGGCGCCGGGATCGTCTCCAACCGCTTCGACGTCCTGGAGTACGCCGTCCGCGGCTTCCTCGCGGATCCGGCGTACGCCAGGCAGACAGGGGAGGCCGCCAGGGCCGCGGCACAGGCCCGCTACGGAGAACGACGTTTCCGGGACGACTGGGAGCGCCTGATCAAGGAGGTCACCCGATGAGCCACAGCTACCCCTCGGCCGGCCGCGTCGCCATGGTCTCGGAGCACGCCAGCCCGCTGGCCGAGCTCGGCGGGCCGGACGCGGGCGGCCAGAACGTGTACGTCGCGCAGGTCGCCGCGGTGCTCGCCCGGCGCGGTCACGAGGTCACCGTGTACACGCGGCGCGACGGGCCGCGGCTGCCGGACCGGGTCGTCACCCCTGACGGCGTGCAGGTGGTGCATGTCCCGGCCGGTCCGGCCGCGCCCATACCCAAGGACGAACTGCTGCCGTACATACCGGAGTTCGGCGACCGGTTGGCCCGGGAGTGGGCGGTCACGCCGCCCGACGTGGTGCACGCCCACTTCTGGATGTCCGGGATGGCGGCGCTGGCCGGTGCCCGCGCCCCGGGAGTGCCGGTGGTGCAGACGTATCACGCCCTCGGCACGGTGAAGAAGCGCCATCAGGGCGCCGCCGACACCAGTCCGTCCGAGCGCGTCGGGGTCGAACGGGCCGTGGGCCGTGAGTGCGCGGCGATCGTGGCGACCTGCCGGGACGAGGTGGCCGAGCTGGAGGCCATGGGCCTGTCCACGGACCACGTCTCGATCGTGCCCTGCGGGGTGGACCCGGTGCAGTTCTCCCCCGTCCCCGGTCTGCGGCGGTCGCGTCCGGGACCCCGGCGGCTGCTCACGGTCGGCCGGCTCGTCCCCCGCAAGGGTTTCGACCGGGCGATCCGCGCCCTGGCCGGGGTCCCCGACGCCCACCTGGTGATCGCCGGCGGCCCCGAACCGGCGCTCCTCGCCGCGGAACCGGAGGCGGAGCGCCTGTGGGCGGTCGCCGAGGAGCACGGGGTGGCCGACCGGGTGGAACTGCTCGGCGGCGTCGGCCGGGAGGACATGCCGCAGCTCATGTCCAGCGCGGACCTGGTGCTGTCGCTGCCGCGCTACGAGCCCTTCGGCATCGTCCCCGTCGAGGCCATGGCCTGCCGCACCCCGGTGGTGGCCACCGCGGTCGGCGGACAGCTCGACACCGTCGTGGACGGCCTGACCGGCCTGCTGGTCCCGTCGGACGACGACCACGACACGGCCGCCACCATCCGCCGGCTGCTCGACGACCCGAGGCGGCTCGACGAGTACGGCGCCGCCGGCCGGCACCGGGTCCTCGACCACTACACCTGGGACCGGGTGGCCGACGGACTGACCAGGGTCTACGCCGCCGTCTCCAGTGTCCCCTCGCTGTCGGGGGTGGTCCGATGAAACTCGTCACCGACCTCACCCACTGCGACGACCTGATGAAGGCCCTGGAGGGCTTCCGCGCCGACGCGCCGCTCATCGAGCGGTGGGGCACCGAGCTCGCCGGGCGGCTGGGCGGCGGTGCCCGGCTGCTGGTGGCCGGCAACGGCGGCAGCGCCGCGCAGGCCCAGCACCTGACCGCCGAGCTGGTGGGCCGCTACCGGAAGGACCGTCCGGCGTTCTCGGCGCTCGCCCTGCACGCCGACACCTCGTCCACGACGGCCATCGCCAACGACTACGGCGTCCAGGAGATCTTCGCCCGTCAGGTGGCCGCGCACGGCCGCTCCGGGGACGTCCTGATGCTGCTGTCGACCAGCGGCGCCAGCGCGAACCTGCTGGTCGCCGCCACCGAGGCGCACCGCCTCGGGCTGTCCGTGTGGGCGGCCACGGGCCCCGCGCCCAACCCGTTGCAGGCCTGCGCCGACGAGGCGCTGGCCGTGGCCGCGGCGACCGGAGCGACCGTCCAGGAACTGCACCTGGTGGCCGTGCACATGCTCTGCGAGGCCTTCGACCGGGCCGTGGAGCGGCGGCCCGCCCGGCGGCACTGGTCGGAGGTCCGGAAGGAACGCGCATGACCGGCCCGGCCCCGCTGCTCGTGGTCGGCGACGCGCTGCTCGACCACGACCTGTGCGGAACGGCGGAGCGGCTCGCCCCGGACGCCCCCGTGCCCGTGGTCGGCGGCGTCCGGCGCACCACCCGTCCCGGCGGCGCGGCCCTCGCGGCATGGCTGGCCGCCGCCGACGGCCGTGACGTCACGCTGGTCACCGCACTGGGCGAGGACCCTGCCAGCGGGCGGCTGCGCGAGCTGCTCGGGGACCGGGTGAGGGTGGTCGGGCTGCCCCTGCGGGGAACGCTGTCGAGCAAGACCCGGGTGCTCGCCGGGGGACGGCCGATGCTGCGCCTGGACGACGGCGAGGGACGCGCGGGGGACGCCACCGAGGAGGCCCGCCGTGCGGTCGCCGGCGCGGGTGCGCTGCTCGTCGCCGACTACGGCCGCGGCAGCGCCGACGTACTGCGCGAGGTGCTCGCCGAGGCCGCCGCACGGGCCTCCGTGGTGTGGGACCCGCATCCGCGTGGCGGCGCGCCGGTGCCCGGGGCACGCATGGTGACGCCGTCGGCGGCCGAGGCCCGTGCCTTCGCCGCCCGGTTCGGCGCCGGCGAGGAGGGCGACGACCCGGCCGGGCTGCGCGGCGCCGCTCGGGACGCCGACACGCTGGTCGGTGCCTGGCGCGCGGCCTGTGTCGTGGTGACGCTCGGCGGGCACGGCGCGCTGCTGTCGCACGGCGGGACGCCGCTGATGGTGCCCTCGCCGGTGACCGCCGACGGGGACGCGTGCGGCGCCGGTGACCGGTTCGCGGCGACGGCGGCGGGGGCGCTGGCCGACGGTGAGCTCACCGAGTCCGCGGTCCGCGGGGCGGTGCACGCGGCCACCCGGTTCGTGGCCGAAGGGGGCGTCCGCTCCCTCGGCACCGAATCCGAGTGCGCCGGCGAACCCGCGGGCGGTCCGACGGGCGACGCGCTGCGCACGGCGGCCCGGGTCCGCGCGGCCGGAGGCACGGTGGTCGCCGCGGGCGGCTGCTTCGACCTGCTGCACGCCGGGCATGTCGCGCTCCTCCAGGCCGCGCGGCGCAGCGGCGACTGCCTGATCGTGTGCGTCAACTCGGACGCCTCCGTGCGCCGCCGCAAGGGCGACGGCCGGCCCCTGGTGGGGGTCGCGGACCGGATCCGGGTGCTGCGGGCCCTGGAGTGCGTCGACGAGGTCGCCGTCTTCGACGAGGACACGCCGGAGCGGCTGCTCGGCGAGCTGCGCCCGCACATCTGGGCCAAGGGCGGGGACTACGCCAGGACCCCGCTGCCGGAGGCGCCGCTGGTGGCGTGCTGGGGCGGGCAGGTCGTCCTGTTCCCCTACCTCGACGGCCGTTCCACCACCGGTATCGCGGCCCGCGCCGCCCTGAAGGGGTGACGGGTGACCGCCGCCCCCGACGCGCCCCGCCTGCTGGTGCTGCGGGCGCTGGGACTCGGTGACCTGCTCACCGGCGTCCCGGCGCTGCGCGGCATCCGCCGGGCCCACCCCGGTCACCACCTCGTCCTCGCCCTGCCGCCCGCCCTCACCGAGGCGGCCCTGGCGACCGGCGCCGTCGACGCGGTACTGCCGGCCGAGGCGCCCGGCCGGGCCGTGCCCTCCCTCGAACACTGGCCGGGACCGCCCCCGTCGCTGGCGGTCGACCTGCACGGCAACGGCCCCGCGAGCCGCGACGCCCTGGCCGTCCTGCGGCCCCGGCGGCTGCTCGCCCACGCCGAACCGGGGCGGCCGCCCCTGTGGCGAGCGGACGAGCACGAACGCGAGCGCTGGTGCCGTTTCCTCGCCTCGTACGGCATCGCCGCCGATCCGTCCGACGTACGTCTCCCGCCGCCGGCGACGCCCTCGCCGGCACCGGGGGCGGTGGTCGTGCACCCGGGTGCGGACGCGGCCGCCCGCCGCTGGCCCGTCCGCCGGTTCGCCGAGGTCTCCCGGCGGCTGCGGGCCGCCGGTCACCGGGTCGTGGTCACGGGCGGGCCCGGCGAGGACACGCTCGTGCGGGCGGTCGCCGAACCGGCCGGGGTCCCCGGACCGGACACGCTGTGCGGCGGGCTGCCCTTCGGCTCGCTGTCGGCCCTGGTCGCGCGGGCCGCGCTGGTGGTGAGCGGCGACACGGGCCTCGCCCATCTGGCGGTCGCGCACGCCACGCCGTCCGTGACGCTCTTCGGTCCCGTGTCCCCCGCCCTGTGGGGGCCGCCCCGGGTGTCACGTCATGTCGCGCTGTGGCATCCGGGCCCGCCGGGCGACCCGCACGGCACGGCCCCCGACCCCCGGCTGCTGCTGATCCGGCCCGAGGAGGTCACCGCGGCCGCCCTGGCACTGCTGCCGGCCCGGCCGCCTCGCCCAGGAGGTGACACCCGTGCCTGACAGCCGGGTCACCGTCGGCGTGATCACCCTTGACCGGTGTGCCAGTCTGCTGCGTACCCTCGACGCGCTGGGCGCCCTGCCGGAGCGGCCCCCGGTCGTGG
Organism: Streptomyces arenae; assembly: GCF_022343545.1. NCBI lineage: Bacteria > Bacillati > Actinomycetota > Actinomycetes > Kitasatosporales > Streptomycetaceae > Streptomyces > Streptomyces arenae. The sequence continues at coordinate 150,576 of NZ_JAKQYH010000010.1, read as the reverse complement.
TCGTGGACAACGGCTCCGACGAGGTCACCGGGCGGGCCGTGCGCCGCCACGCGTCCGGCGCCCGGGTGCTCAGCCCCGGTCACAACACCGGCGCCCTGGGCCGCAACCTGGCCGTCCTGGACGCCGACACGCCCTACGTCGCGTTCAGCGACGACGACTCCTGGTGGGCGCCGGGCGCCCTGGGCCGGGCCGCCGACCTGCTCGACACGCATCCGCGACTGGGGCTGCTCGCGGCCCGTACGCTCGTGGGTCCCGAGGGCACCGAGGACCCGCTCAACGCGCGACTGGCGGCCTCCCCGCTGCCTGCCGAACCGGACCTGCCGGGCCGCCCGGTGCTGGGTTTCCTGGCCTGCGCGTGCGTGGTGCGCCGGGAGGCGTTCCTCGCGGCGGGCGGCTTCCATCCCTTGCTGTTCTTCGGCGGCGAGGAGACCCTGCTCGCCTACGACCTGACGGCACGCGGCTGGGGCGTCGCCTACGAGCCGACGCTGACGGCCCATCACCATCCCGAGCCGGGCGGCCGTCGCGGTCGTGGCCCCGCGCTGCGCCGCAACGAGGTGCTGACCCTGTTGATGCGCCGGCCGCTGCCGGCCGCCTTCGCCGCCGCGGCACGGCTGGCGGCCGCCGCGGTCACCGCCCGCCCGGGCGCCCGACAGGCGTCGCGCGAAACCCTGGCCCGCCTGCCCGCCGCCCTCGCGGCCCGCCGCCGGCTGCCGACGCGGGTGGAACGGGCGGCCCGGCTGGTGGACGCGACCGCCCGGGCCGGCCGTCCTGACCGCACCGGAGCGGACCGGCCGTCCTGACCGCACCGGACCGGCCGTCGTGAGCGCCCCGGGCCGGCTGTCCGGACCCGGGGCGCGACGGTCGTAGGGAGTGCGGGGGGCCGGCACGTCAGGTAGTGCCGCCGCCTCCGCCGCCGAAGGAGCCGCTGGAACCGGGATCCCAGCGGGGGCGGGTCTGGTCGCTGCTGGGCCGGCTGGAGACGTTGCCGAGCTGGTGCGGGGTGAGACGGTCGTCGTCACCCGACGCCCGGGGCACCTCGTTCGGCTCGCGCACGCTGCGTTCCTCGCGCACCGGCCCCGTGCTGGGCAGCTTCGGCTGCTCCTCGGGCCGGGGCGCCGGGGACTCCCGTCGCCGTACCCGGATGCCCAGGCGTACGGCCGCGATCAGGGCGCCCGCGATGAGCACACCACAGACGACGATCGCGATCGCCCCCGCTACCGAACCGGCGGCGGCCAACTGCTCATGTGTCGTATGCATGGGCGGCGAGTACCCCCCACGCGGCGTGGAATGCCCGGTCGGCGAGGCGTGGCGGACCGGGCATCGGGCGGGACCCCGGTAGCGTCGCCACGCACCCGGCGCCCGCGTGGAGCCGCCGGTTTCCCCGGCCGACGGGCAGGGCACCCGCGAGGCGCTTGTCGCGCTCGGCACGGCTGAGGAGGACCATGACCCAACTGTCGCACCACGTCGGCCAGGAGCCGTCGCCTCCCGCCGCCCCCGCGCCCCTGGGCCGCAGGCTCCTGGGCTGGGCCACCACGACCGACCACAAGGTGATCGGCCGGCTCTACATGGTCACGGCGTTCTGCTTCTTCCTGTTCGCCGGGCTGCTGGCCCTGGGCATGCGGGCCGAACTGGCCCGCCCCGGCCTTCAGTTCCTCAGCAACGAGACCTACAACGAGTTCGTCACCATCCACGGCACGATCATGATGCTGCTGTTCGCGACCCCGATGTTCGCCGGGTTCACGAACGCGGTCATGCCGCTCCAGATCGGCGCCCCCGACCTGGCCTTCCCCCGGCTCAACGCGCTGTCGTACTGGATGTACCTGTTCGGCGGCCTGATCGTGGTCTCCGGATTCCTGGTGCCCGGCGGTGCCGCATCGTTCGGCTGGTTCGCCTACGCGCCGCTGAACAGCGCGTACCGCTCCCCCGGCGCGGGCGGTGACCTGTGGACGATGGGGCTGGTGGTCTCGGGTGTGTCCACGACGCTCAGCGCCGTCAACTTCCTCGCCACCGTCATGTGTCTGCGCGCGCCGGGCATGACCATGTTCCGGATGCCGATGTTCACCTGGAACGTGCTGTTCACGTCCATCCTGGTGCTGCCCGCGTTCCCGGTGCTGACGGCCGCGCTGCTCGCCCTGGAGTGCGACCGGAAGTTCGGTTCGCACGTCTTCGACGCGCACAACGGCGGGGCGCTGCTGTGGCAGCACCTTTTTTGGTTCTTCGGGCATCCCGAGGTGTACATCGTGGCGCTGCCGTTCTTCGGCATCATCTCCGAGATCATCCCGGTGTTCTCGCGCAAGCCGCTGTTCGGCTATCTGCCGATGATCGGGGCGACCACCTCCATCACCATGCTGTCGGCGGTGGTCTGGGCGCACCACATGTTCGCCACCGGCGCGGTGCTGCTGCCGTTCTTCTCCCTCATGTCGTTCCTGATCGCGGTGCCGACCGGCATCAAGTTCTTCGCGTGGATCGGGACGATGCGCGGGGGCTCGCTCTCGTTCGAGACGCCGATGCTGTGGTCGATGGGCTTCCTCGTGACGTTCCTGCTCGGCGGGCTGAGCGGGGTGCTGGTCGCGTCGCCGCCGCTGGACTTCCACGTCACCGACTCGTACTTCGTCGTGGCGCACCTGCACTACGTGCTGTTCGGGACGGTGGTGTTCGCGATGTTCGCCGGGTTCTACTTCTGGTGGCCGAAGTTCACCGGGAAGATGCTCGACGAGCGGTGGGGCAAGGTGCACTTCTGGCTGCTGTTCCCGGGGTTCCAGCTGACGTTTCTGGTGCAGCACTGGCTCGGGGCGGAGGGCATGCCCCGCCGCTACGCCGACTACCTGCCGGCGGACGGGTTCACCCTGCTCAACACCCTCTCGTCGGCGGGCGCGTTCCTGCTCGGCGTCTCCACACTGCCGTTCCTCTACAACGTCTGGCTCACCGCTCACAAGGGCAGGCAGGTCGAGGAGGACGACCCGTGGGGGTTCGGCCGCGGCCTGGAGTGGGCCACCTCCTGTCCGCCGCCCCGGCACAACTTCGTGGCGCTGCCCCGGGTCAGGTCCGAGTCACCGGCCTTCGACCTGCACCATCCGGAGGTCACGCGGAAGTTGGCGGAGGAGGGTCCGCGATGAAGGTCGAGGCACTGCTCTTCGGCGGGGTGGCCGTCTTCTTCGGCGCCGCCGCCGCGCTCTACGGGGTGTGGTCGCACGCCGATCCGGCGGGTACGGCGGCGCTGATCGTGGCGTTCGGGATGGCCGCGGTGGTGTCGTTCTTCTGCGCGACGCACTACGTGCGCCACGGCTCGCGCCCCCAGGACCGTACCGACGCGGAGGTGGCCGACACCGCCGGGCCGGTGGAGTTCTTCCCGCCGCACAGCCCCTGGCCGATCGTCACCGCGCTCGGGTTCGCCGTCGCGGCGACCGGTGTGGTGTTCGGGCTGTGGCTGTTCCTCATCGGTTTCGGCGTTCTGGCCCGGGGGGTCGCGGGGCTGGTGTTCCAGTACGTGAACCGGGGGACTGAGCAGGGGGACTGAGCGGCCGGCGCGGGGCGCCCGGCCGGAAGTCCGTCACCGGCCGGTGGCCGCTCTCGTAGCCGCCGGCGAGGGTCTGCCGTACCTGCCCGGTCTCCTCCCCCTCCACCAGCCGTTCCTGTTCGGCGTGGAGCAGGGCGCGGCACAGCGCGCGGGTGACGAGGAACGCGAGGACCGGGCCGAGGATCAGAAGGACCCGGAAGATCCAGGTCAGGGCGTTCACCGAGATCCGGAAGGTCTGTGCCGTCACGTCGTTGCCGCCGGCCAGCACCAGCACGGCGTAGAAGGTGACGCCCGCCGCGCCGAGGCCCGTGCGCACGGGCCGTTCCCGGGGCCGCTCGCTGAAGTGCTGCTCCTGCCGCCACTCCCCCGTCAGCCGCTGCTCCACGAAGGGGTAGGCGTACAGGACGGCGAAGAGCAGCGCGGGCAGTACGACGGCGGGCAGCAGGACGTTCCACATGAGGGTGTGGCCGGCGACGTTCGTCTCCCAGGGCGGGACGAGCCGCAGCGAGCCTTCCAGGAAGCCGACGTACCAGTCCGGCTGGGAGCCCGTGGACACCTGGTCGGGCCGGTACGGGCCGTACACCCAGACCGGGTTGATCTGCGCGACGCCGGCCAACGCCACCAGCAGACCGGCGACGGTGAGGGACAGCCCGATGGAGGAGGCCGAGAACTGGGGGTAGAGCGGTTTCCCCACCACGTTGGAGTTCTGGTGGCCGGGCCCCCGCCACTGGGTGTGCTTCAGGTAGAAGACCAGGATGAGGTGGACGGTCACGAGGCCGATCAGCGCGCCGGGCAGCAGCAGGATGTGCAGGCTGTACAGCCGGGGGATGATGTCGTGGCCGGGGAACTCGGAGCCGAACACGAACATGCCCACGTACGTCCCGACGACCGGGATCGAGAGCATGATGCCCTGGGCGATCCGCAGGCCGGTGCCGGAGAGCAGGTCGTCCGGCAGGGAGTAGCCGGCGAAGCCCTCGGCCAGGGCCAGCGCGAAGAGGGTGACGCCGATGACCCAGTTCATCTCGCGGGGGCGGCGGAAGGCGCCGGTGAAGAAGATCCGCAGCAGGTGCACGCCGATCGCGGCGACGAACACCAGTGCGGCCCAGTGGTGGGCCTGCCGCATCAGCAGGCCGCCACGGATGTCGAAGCTGATGTGGAGGGTTGAGTCGAAGGCCCCGGAGACGAGCTGCCCCTGCAGGGGCGTGTAGGGCCCCTGGTACACGACCTCCCGCATCTCGGGCTTGAAGAAGAAGGTCAGCCAGACGCCGGTCACCACCAGGACGATCAGGCTGTACAGGGCGATCTCGCCGAGCAGGAAGGACCAGTGGTCGGGGAAGGCCTTGCGGAGCAGCTGTCCGGCCCCGTCGTGCACGGGCAGCCGGGCGTCGACCGCGTCCGCGAACCTCTCCCCCCGCGCGCCTCGTTCCGGCTCCACCCGACGCTCCTCCCGACGGCCCGCCGCCGTGCTCTCGTCATGCCTTGCCCGTCACGGGCTCGGAGCGGGTACCCAGCCCGCGCGAAACACTCGCGCGGCTGGGCGGCGGCACCCGATCGGCTGAGGCGCCGGGACCTCAGGTGTTGGGACGGGCCGCGCTGATGTCGCCGAGGGCGGACCGCTCGTCGCGTTCCATCGCGAGGTCGCCGAGGGCGAGGATGCCCACGGGACGGTCGCCGTCGACGACCGGGAGGCGTCGTACGGCGTGCTCGCGCATCAGCCGGACCGCCTGGTCGAGGCTGTCGTCCGGGGTGACGGTGACCAGGTCGTCACTGGCCGCCTGCATCACCGTGGTCCGGTCGGGGTCGGCGCCCTCGGCGAAGGCCCGCACCACCAGGTCGCGGTCGCTCACCAGGCAGCGCAGGTGCCCTTCCTCGGTCACCAGGACCGCGCCGACGTCCTCGTCCCGCATCACCCGGGCGACGGCGGCCACCGACGCCTGGGGTTCGACGGTCACCAGGTCACTGGTCATGATGTCGCGTACGTGCTGGGCCATGACCGGCCCCCTTCTCATGGTTGGTCGGTGTCTTCCGACGACCGGGTACCCGTGGCGCCGGATCCGTCCCCGGGGTCGTGGGGATTGAGGGAGTAGACGTGGAAGGCCCGTTCGATCACGGGCTGGGCGACGTTGCGCACCCGCACTCCGCCGCCGGTCATGCCGTGTTCGGTGCCGGCGTGGGCGTGTCCGTGGACGGCGAGGTCGGCCCCCGCGGTGTCGATGGCCTCGGCGAGCAGGTAGCTGCCGAGGAACGGGTAGATCTCCAGGGGTTCGCCGGCCAGGGTGTCGGGCACGGGCGCGAAGTGGGTCAGGGCGATCCGTACGTCGCACTCGCGTCCCCGGAGTTCCTCCAGGGCGGTGCGCAGCCCGTCGGCGCGGTGCCGCGAGTACCGTACGAACTCCCTCATCACGGGCTCGCCGAACTCCCCGGCGCAGCGGCCCACGAACCCGCCGCCGAACCCCTTGGTGCCGGCCACTCCGATCCGCAGACCGCCGTGGGTGACGACGGTGGCCTCGCCCTCCAGGACGTGCGCGCCGGCGTCCCGCAGGATGGCCGTGATCTCGTCGGGGTGGTCGTCGTGGTGGTCGTGGTTGCCGAGGACGGCGACGACGGGGACGCCCAGGTCCTCGATCTCCCCGGCCACCACCCGTGCCTCCTCGGGGGTGCCGTGCCGGGTGAGGTCCCCGGCCAGCAGGAGCACGTCGGCGCAGTCGGGCAGGGTGTCGAAAGCCGGGCGGAGGGTGCCCCGGCTGTCGGGCCCCAAGTGGATGTCACCGACGGCGGCTACCCGGGTCATGTCAGCTCCTCGGGGTGGTCGGGCGGGGCGTTCTCCGCGACGACGAGATCGCTGTGCACCGGCACGTCCGGGAGTTCGTCGTGGACGACCCGGAGGATGTCGTCACGGCAGCCGGCCGACGGGACGGTTCCCGTCAGCAGGACCGCGCCGCCCCGGATCTCGGCCCGTACCCCCAGCTCGCCGCACTGTCCCTCGGCCAGCCGTTCGGCGACGTGGGCGACGCGGTATTCCAGGTTCATCGCTCCTCCGGTTCGGGGTCGATGACGTTCAGGCGTTCCAGGAGGTAGAGGAAGGCGGCCGGCATCGGCTCGTCGCCGCAGCGGCGGCGCACCTCCGGCCAGTCGACCTTCTCGCGCAGCGAGCGGGCCACCGGGAGTACGGCCCCGAAGTCGCAGTGGTGTTCGGAGAAGGCGGTGCTCAGGTTGACCACGAGGTCGGTCGCCGAGAGCACCGGCATGTGCACCGAGTCCACCGGGAGTTCGTCGGCCCGGGACAGCAGGTCCACGGTGACCGGCTGGTGGGCCAGCTCGAAGATGATGTCCACGTCCTGGTCGAAACAGGTGGTCTTCACCAGCCAGTCCTCCGGCGGCACCCGCACGGTCAGGCCGGCCGCGCGCAGCGACCCGGCCACCGCCTCGGCGTCCTCGGGCAGCACGCAGAAGTCGGTGTCGTGCTGGAGGGTGCCGGTGCCGCCGTGCGCGTACACCGCGACGCTGCCGGCGAGGGCGAACTTGTGCCCGGCGCGTTTCAGGATGGCGGCCACCTGCTTGGTGGCCTCTAGGATGGCCTGGCTGCGGTCGGGCGGCAGCCGGCCCGGCGTCGGCTCGGGGCCGGGGGCCTGGAGGTCAGGGGCGCGTTCGTCGCCCGGCGCTTCCGTCATGGACGGCTCCCTTCGTGCGCCGCGGTGCGCAGGCAGCGCCACAGTTCCTCGGCGTACGGCACGGCGACGCCGGCGACGATCACTCCGGCGAGCGCGGCCAGGTACGTGGCGGGCAGCGGCCGCTCCTTGGGGAGCAGCCGCCAGTCCTCGGGTCCGGTGCCGCCGCGCAGGGCCCCGCGGACCTGGTCGGCGTGGAGACAGGCGGTGAACGCGAGGGCGGTGAGCGGCAGCACCTCGAGGAAGCTGTGGATGTGCTGCTCCACGGGGCGGACCTCGCGGTCGCCGACGGCCAGCGACACGTCGTAGACGGCGGTCGCCCCGTGGACCAGTGCCGCGCCGCCCATGACGGTGAGCACGAGCGGGTTGACCCGGGCCAGCAGGCCCATGAGCACCGGCACGCCGGCCTCGGTCATCATCAGCGCGTGGACCGCGGACTCCTTGGTACCGCTGGTGTGCTCGATCCGGGTCCGCTTGTGCATCCACCAGTCCGCGAGGCCGGGCACCACCCACAGGGGCAGGGCGCCGTACAGGAGGAACCGCCGGCTCGCGTCCTCGGTGTCGGTCGATCGGAGCGGGATCCGCAGGTCGTCGGAGCGCCGCCAGTTCCGCCAGGCCTTCCGGGGCAGCAGGCGCAGTGCCATGTGAACCTCCGTGAGGTCGGTCTTCGGGGGACCCGCATCCCCGGTACCCCTCCTGATCCGTGCGACACGCCGTGCACAACCCGGTGGCCATCGGGTACTCGGCAGCGGACCCCAGACGTACACGTGGTTCAGGAGAGACGATGGTGGCCTTCGGATACTTCCTCTCGTGCGAGGAGCACACCCCGGCGGAACTCGTCGAGCAGGCGCGGATGGCCGAGCAGGCCGGCTTCGAGTCGCTGTGGATATCGGACCACTACCACCCCTGGCACGACGGCCAGGGACAGAGCCCCTTCGTCTGGTCGGTGATCGGTGCCCTGTCGCAGGCGGTCTCGCTGCCCGTGGAGACGGCGGTGACCTGCCCGCTGGTCCGCACCCACCCCGCCGTGATCGCCCAGGCCGCCGCGACCAGCGCGGTGCAGCTGGGCGGGCGGTTCCGGCTGGGCGTGGGCACCGGTGAGGCGCTGAACGAACACATCCTCGGGACCGTCTGGCCGGAGGCTCCGGTGCGGCTGGAGATGCTGGAGGAGGCCCTGGGGATCATCCGGCGGCTGTTCACCGGGGAGCAGGTCAGCCATCGCGGCAAGCACTACACCGTCGAGAACGCGCGGCTGTACACGGTGCCGGACGAGCCGGTGCCGATCGACGTGTCGGCGTTCGGCCCGCAGGCCGCCGAGGTGGCCGCGCGGATCGGCGACGGGCTGATCACGATGATGCCCGACGAGTCGCTGGTGGAGCGCTTCCGGCGCGGTGGCGGCGGTACCAGTCCGGTGTACGGCGGGATGAAGGTGTGCTGGGGCACCGACCGGCAGGAGGCGGTGCGTACCGCGCACCGGTTGTGGGCGAACGAGCAGCTGCCGGGCGAGCTCCCGCAGATCCTGCCGACCCCGCGCCACTTCGAGCAGGCCATGGACCTGGTCACCGAGGAGCAGGTGGCCGGTTCCGTGCCGTGCGGCGACGACCCGGACGAGCACGTCAAGGCGGTCTCCGCGTTCGTCGACGCGGGGTTCGACACCGTCTACGTGAACCAGATCGGAAAGGACCAGCAGGGCTTCTTCGACTTCTACCGCACCAAGGTCCTCCCCCGGCTGCGGAGCTGACCGCGACAGCAGCGGAAGGTGGTGAACGCCGTGACCGGGTCCGGTTCGACCGACGGCCGCGCGCTCGTCGTCATCGACATGATCAACACGTACGACCACGAGGACGCGGAGCTGCTGCTGCCCGCCGCGGAGCAGGTGGTGCCCGTCCTGGCGGACCTGATCGGCCGGGCCCGGGACGCGGGCGTGCCGGTGATCTACGTCAACGACAACTTCGGGCGCTGGCGCTCCCACCACGGCGAACTGGTCGAAGCCGCGCTGTCCCGCCCGCACGGCGCGCTGGTCGAACCGATCCGGCCCGACGACGACTCGCTGTTCGTCGTGAAGGCGCGGCACTCGATCTTCTACGACACTCCCCTGGCCTATCTGCTGTGGCAGCTGGGCGTCGGGACGGTGGTGCTGACCGGTCAGGTCACCGAGCAGTGCGTCCTGTACTCGGCCCTGGACGCGCACATCCGCCATCTGGAGGTCACGGTGCCCAGGGACGCCGTCGCCTCGATCCATCCGCACCTGGCGGACGCGGCGCTGGAAATGATGGAGCGCAACATGGACGCCCGGATTGTCCTGGCGAAGGAAGTGGACTTCCGGGGTACCCGGGGGGCCGCACCGGAGGAAGCTCCACGTCAGCCCGGAGGTCGGCCATGAGCACACGCGTGCCCGGAGAGTCGTTGGACAGCCTGGTCGAGGCCCTGCGGGCCGGGACCGACGCGGAGGTCCGTTTCGATGCCGGGAGCCGGGGTGCCTACGCGACGGACGGCTCCAACTACCGGCAGGTGCCGCTGGGCGTGGTCGTGCCGCGCACCGTGGAGGCCGGCGCCCGCGCGCTGGAACTGTGCGCCCGCTTCGACGTACCGGTGCTGTCGCGCGGCGGCGGCACGAGTCTCGCCGGGCAGACGACGAACGAGGCCGTGGTGATCGACTGGAGCAAGCACTGCAACGCGCTGGTCTCCGTCGACCCCGACGCCCGCACCTGCGTGGTGGAGCCCGGGATCGTGCTGGACGAACTCAACCGGCGGCTGGCCGGCCACCAGCTCAAGTTCGGCCCGAAGCCGTCGACGCACAGCCACTGCGCGCTCGGCGGCATGATCGGCAACAACTCGTGCGGGGCGTCCGCGCAGGCCTACGGCAAGACGGTCGACAACGTGCGCCGGCTCGAAGTGATGACCTACGACGGGCTGCGGATGTGGGTGGGGCCCACCTCGAAGGCCGAGCGGGCCCGGATCGCCGCCGAGGGCGGCCGGCGGGCCGAGCTGTACGACGGCCTGGACCGTCTCGTCGCCGAGTACCTGGGAGACATCCGGCGCGGCTATCCGAAGATCCCGCGCCGCGTCTCCGGCTACAACCTGGACTCGCTGCTCCCGGAGAACGGGTTCGACGTGGCCAGGGCCCTGGTCGGCAGCGAGGGCACCCTGGTGACCGTGCTGCACGCCGAGCTGGAGCTGGTACCGGTACCGGCGTACGAGTCGCTGCTGGTGCTCGGGTACGACGACATCTGCCAGGCCGGCGACCACGTGTCGCAGCTGCTTGAGCACTGCTCCCCCGGCCAACTGGAGGCGCTGGACGGGCGGATGGCGCAGCTGATGCGTGAGGAGCACGCCTACCTGGAATCGCTGCGGGTGCTGCCGGAGGCGGACAGCTGGCTGCTGGTGCAGTTCACCGGGGACAGCCAGGAGGAGGTCGACGCGCAGGCGCACGCGCTGCTGAAGTCGATCGGGCGGTCCGAGAAGGACTCCTCGGTCGCCTTCTCGGACGACCCGCAGCGTGAGCAGAGGATGCTCAAGGCGCGCGAGGCCGGTCTCGGGGTGACCGCGCGGCCGCCGGACGACCGGGAGACCTGGGAGGGCTGGGAGGACTCGGCGGTGCCGCCCGAACGGCTCGGCGACTACCTGCGGGACCTCAAGGGGCTGTTCGAGGAGTTCGACTACGACCACCCTTCGCTGTACGGGCACTTCGGGCAGGGCTGTGTGCACACCCGGATCCCGTTCGGGATGAAGACCGCGGAGGGGGTGGCCGACTTCCGCCGGTTCCTGGAGCGGGCCGCCGACCTGGTGGCGTCGTACGGCGGTTCGCTGTCGGGCGAGCACGGCGACGGCCAGTCCCGGGGCGAGCTGCTGACCCGGATGTTCGGGGGGCGGCTGGTCGGTGCCTTCGGCGAGCTGAAGGCGCTGTTCGACCCGGGCAACCGGATGAACCCCGGCAAGGTCGTCGACCCGAATCCGGTGGACGGGCAGCTGCGGCTCGGGGCCGCCTGGCGGCCGGACACCCACGACACCCACTTCGGGTATCCGCAGGACGACCACTCCTTCACCCGGGCGGTGCTGCGCTGTGTCGGCATCGGCAACTGCCGGAGCCTGGAGGGCGACGTGATGTGCCCCTCGTACCGGGCCACCCGCGAGGAGGAGCACTCCACGCGCGGGCGGTCGCGGCTGCTGTTCGAGATGCTCGACGGGCATGCCGACTCGGCGGTCAAGGACGGCTGGCGGTCCACGGAGGTCCGGGACGCCCTGGATCTCTGTCTGGCCTGCAAGGGCTGCAAGTCGGACTGTCCTACGGGCGTCGACATGGCCACGTACAAGGCGGAGTTCCTCGCCCACCACTACGCGGGCCGGCCCCGCCCGGCCGCCCACTACTCGATGGGCTGGCTGCCCCTGTGGGCGCGACTGGCGGAGCACGCGCCCGGGCTGGCGAACAGCGCGCTGCACGCGCCGCTGCTCGGCCGGGCCGGGAAGATCCTCGCCGGGGTGGCCGGGGAGCGGCGGCCGCCGGTCTTCGCCGAGCGGTCCTTCGTCCGGTGGTGGCGCGCCCTCGGCACCGGGCAGCCGGACCCGGCGGATCCGGCCACCGTGGTCCTGTGGCCCGACACCTTCAGCAACCACTTCCACCCCTCGATCGCGATGTCGGCGGTACGGGTCCTGGAGGACGCCGGCTTCCGGGTGGCCGTGCCCGAGACCCCCGTGTGCTGCGGACTGACCTGGATCTCGACCGGTCAACTGAGCGTCGCCAAGAAGGTGTTGCGCCGCTCGCTGCGGGCGCTGGCGCCCTATCTGGAAGCGGGCACGCCCGTCATCGGCCTGGAGCCGTCCTGCACGGCCGTGTTCCGCTCCGACGCCCCCGAACTGCTCCCCGACGACCAGGACGTGCGGCGGCTCGCCGGGCAGACCCGTACCTTCGCCGAGCAACTGGTCCACCACGCGCCCGACGGCTGGCAGCCGCCGTTCCTGGCCCGGCAGGCGACCGTGCAGACCCACTGCCACCAGCACGCGATCATGAAGTTCGACGCCGACCGTGAGCTGATGCGCCGGGCCCATCTGGACGCGGACGTCCTCGACGAGGGCTGCTGCGGACTGGCCGGCAACTTCGGCTTCGAACGCGGTCATCACGACGTCTCCATGGCCGTCGGCGAACTGGGGGTACTGCCCGCGGTGCGCGGGGCCGCCCCCGGCAGTCTGGTGCTGGCCGACGGGTTCAGCTGCCGCACCCAGATCGAGCAGGGCGGCACCGGGCGCCGGGCCCTGCACCTGGCGGAGGCGCTGGCCATGGCCCTCGACGGCCCGGTGCCCAGCGACCACCCCGAACGGCTCGCCCGGCGGCCCGCCGAACCCTCCGGCCTGGCCCGGTGGGCGACCACCGCCGCCGCCGGAACCCTCGCGGCCGCGGCCGCGCTGGGCGCCGTACGGCAGCTGCGCCGCCCGTAAACGCACGCACGTCCACATCAGGAAAGGTTGTCGAACATGTCGACGAAGGTCTCCGACTACATCCTCCAGCGGCTGCGCGAGTGGGACGTGGAACATGTCTTCGCCTACCCCGGCGACGGCATCAACGGCCTGCTCGCGGCCTGGGGACGCGCGGAGAACAAGCCCCGGTTCATCCAGTCCCGGCACGAGGAGATGTCCGCCTTCGAGGCCTGCGGGTACGCGAAGTTCTCCGGCAAGGTGGGCGTGTGCGCCGCCACCTCGGGACCCGGCGCCATCCATCTCCTCAACGGCCTGTACGACGCCAAGCTGGACCATGTCCCGGTGGTGGCGATCGTCGGGCAGACCAACCGCAGTGCCATGGGCGGCTCCTACCAGCAAGAGATCGACCTGGTCAGCCTGTACAAGGACGTCGCCTCGGACTTCTGCGAGATGGTCACCGTCCCCGAGCAGCTTCCGAACGTCCTGGACCGCGCCATGCGCACCGCGATGGCGCGCCGCTCGGTGACCGCTCTGATCATCCCGGCCGACGTGCAGGAACTCGACTACTCGCCGCCCGAGCACGCCTTCAAGATGGTGCCGTCCAGTCTCGGCATGTCGCACTACGCGCCGGTGCCCGACGACGGTGACCTCCAGCGGGCCGCCGACGTGCTCAACTCCGGGGGCAAGACCGCGATCCTGATCGGCCAGGGCGCGCGCGGCGCCCGCACGGAGGTCAAGGAGGTCGCCGACCGGCTCGGCGCGGGGGTCGCGAAGGCGCTGCTGGGCAAGGACGCCCTGGACGACGACCTGCCCTACGTCACCGGTGCCATCGGGCTGCTCGGCACCCGGCCGTCGTACGAGATGATGCGCGACTGCGACACGCTGCTCGTCATCGGTTCGTCCTTCCCGTACACGCAGTTCCTGCCGGCGTTCGGGAAGGCGCGGGCCGTGCAGATCGACATCGATCCGCACATGGTCGGGATGCGCTATCCCTTCGAGGTCAACCTCGTCGGCGACGCCGCCCGGACGCTGCGCCGGCTGCTGCCGCTGCTGGAGCAGATGGAGGACCCGTCCTGGCGGGAGACGATCGAGAGCAACGTCAGGGACTGGTGGGAGGTGATGGAGCGGCGGGCCGCCGTCTCGGCCGACCCGATCAACCCCGAGCACGTCGCCCACTCCCTCAGCGGGCTGCTCCCGGACGACGTCATCCTCTCCGCCGACTCCGGTTCGGCCGCCAACTGGTACGCCCGGCACCTGAGGCTGGGCGGGGCGATGCGGGGCTCGCTGTCGGGGACGCTGGCGACGATGGGTCCGGGCGTGCCCTACGCCATCGGCGCCAAGTTCGCGCACGGCGACCGGCCGGCGATCGCCCTGGTCGGTGACGGGGCGATGCAGATGAACGGCATGGCCGAGCTGATCACCATCGCCAAGTACTGGCAGGACTGGGAGGACCCGCGGCTGATCGTCGCCGTGTTCAACAACCGGGACCTGAACCAGGTGACCTGGGAGATGCGGGCGATGGAGGGCGCCCCGCAGTTCCTGCCCTCGCAGTCCATCCCGGACGTCGGGTACGCCGACTTCGCCCGCTCGCTGGGCCTGACGGGCATGCGGATCGACGAGCCGGGCGGGGTGGCCGGTGCCTGGGAGGCCGCGCTGGCCGCCGACCGGCCGTGTGTCCTCGACTTCGTGACCGACCCGGCCGTACCGCCGATCCCGCCGCACGCCACCCTCGACCAGATCGAGGCGGCGGCCGCCGCCGTCCTCAAGGGCGACAGCGACCGGGTGGCGATGGTCCGGCAGGGCTTCAAGGCCAAGGTGCAGGAGTTCCTGCCGCACCGGCACGAAGCGGGACGGCGGTGAGCGACCTGTCGGCCGTCGAACGGGTGGACAGCGCCGTCTACACCGTTCCGACGGACGCCCCCGAGGCGGACGGCACCGCGGCCTGGGACAGCACCACGCTCGTCCTGGTCACCGTCCGCTGCGGGGAGGTCTCCGGGCTCGGGTACACCTACGCCCCGGCGGCGGCCGCGAGGACCGTCGACGACCTGCTCGCCCCGGCGGTCACCGGCCTGTCCGCGCTCGACGTGCCGCGCGCCAACGAGGCCATGCGGCGGGCCGTGCGCAACGCCGGGCTGCCGGGGATCGCCGCGGAGGCGGTCTCCGCCGTGGACATCGCCCTGTGGGACGCCAAGGCACGGCTGCTCGGGCTCCCGCTGGTGGACCTGCTCGGCGCCGCCCGTGACGAGGTGCCGGTGTACGGCAGCGGCGGCTTCACCACGTACGACGCGGAGCGGCAGGACCGGCAGCTGCGGGGCTGGGTGGCGGAGGAGGGCATCCCCCGCGTCAAGATCAAGATCGGGGAGTCCTGGGGCAGCCGGGAGACCCGCGACCTGGCGCGGGTGGCCCGGGCCCGCGCGAGCATCGGCGACGCGGCCGAACTGTACGTGGACGCCAACGGCGGTTACGGCGTGAAGCAGGCGGTGCGGGTGGCCGCCGGGCTGGACGGGGAGGGCGTGACCTGGTTCGAGGAGCCCGTCTCCTCCGACCACCTCGACGCGCTGGCCGCCGTCCGTGGCCGGGTCACGGCCGACGTGACGGCCGGCGAGTACGGCTACACGCTCCCGTACTTCCGGCACATGCTCGCCGCCGGGGCCGTCGACTGCCTCCAGGCGGACGTCACCCGCTGCGGCGGGATCACCGTCTGGCTGCGGGTCGCGGCGCTGGCGCTGGGCCACGGCCTGGAGATCTCGGGGCACTGCGCACCCGCCGCCCACGCGCACGCGGCGGCCTCGGTGCCGAACCTGCGGCACCTGGAGTGGTTCCACGACCACGTCCGCATCGAGCGCCTGCTCTTCGACGGCGCACCCAGCCCGCAGGGCGGCGCCCTGGTCCCGGGCCGGGACGGATCCCCCGGCCTGGGGCTGCGCCTCGACGCCGAACGGGCCCTCCCGTACCGCGTCGGCTGACGGAAAGACCAGGAAGGCTCACGAACCGAAGGAAAGGACCATGTCGCAAGTCGTCGTCATCACCGGAGCCAGTGCCGGCATCGGCCGTGCCACGGCGCGGCTCTTCGCCGAGCGCGGTGCCCGCATCGCCCTCGTGGCCCGCGGCGAGGCCGGACTGGAGGCGGCCGCCAAGGAGGTCGCCGAACGCGGCGGCCGGCCGCTGGTCCAGCGGGCCGACACCGCCGACCCCGCCCAGCTGGAGGCCGTCGCCGACGCCACCGAACGGCTCCTCGGCCCCATCGACGTCTGGATCAACTGCGCCTTCACCAGTGTGTTCGCGCCCTTCACCGAGATCACCCCGGAGGAGTACCGGCGGGTGACCGAGGTGACGTACCTCGGGTTCGTCAACGGCACCCGGACCGCCCTCGGTCGGATGCTCCCGCGGGACCGGGGAACGATCGTGCAGGTGGGTTCCGCGCTCGGCGAGCGGGCCATCCCGCTCCAGTCGGCCTACTGCGCGGCCAAGCACGCCATCAACGGCTTCACCTCGTCGGTCCGCGTGGAACTGCTGCACCAGGGCAGCAACGTGAACGTCACGGTCGCCCAAATGCCCGCGGTCAACACCCCGCAGTTCTCCTGGGTGCGCACCCGGCTCCCCCGCCACGCGCAGCCGGTGCCGCCGATCTACCAGCCCGAGGTGGCCGCCCGCGGAGTCGTGTACGCCGCCGACCACCCGCGGCGCAAGCAGCGCTACATCGGGGCCACGACCGCGGCGACGATCTGGGCCAACCGGCTCGCCCCGGCCCTGCTCGACCGCTACCTGGCACGGACGGGCTTCGGCTCCCAGCAGACGGACGAGGCCGCCCCGGCCGGTTCCGGCAACCTGTACACGCCGGCCGACGCCACGCCCGGCTCCGATCACGGCGCCCACGGCGAGTTCGACGACCGGTCCCACCCGCGCTCCGTGCAGGCCGCGCTGGCCCGGCATCCCGCGGCGACGGCGGTGACCACGACGGCACTGACCGTGGCGGCCGTCGGCGGCATACGCCGGCTGCTGGGCAACGGGAGCGCGTAGCGGCGGTCCCGGTGTTCCGGTGGTGTTTCCGGCGCGTTCCGGACGGAGGTGGGTGAGGGAACGATGGGCAAGACTTGACCCTGAGCGCTTGTGAGGTTGTGCGGCGCGGCGGATCATTGGCCGAATCCCGCCCCTCCTCCGAGCAAGCTGGAGCTCCCGGTGACCGCTGGCCCCCTCGCTCCCGAACCGGTCGACACGCCGACCGCGGCCCAGGCGGAACGGCGGAAGCTGCGCAAGCACTTCGGCCGCTTCGACATCCTGTTCTTCCTGCTGTGCACCATCGTCGGCGTGGACACCATCGGCGTGGTGGCCGGCAAGGGTGCCGAGGCGTTCACCTGGCTGATCGTGCTGGCCCTGGTGTTCTTCGTGCCGTCCGCGCTGCTGATCGCCGAGCTCGGGGCCGCCTTCCCGGACGAGGGCGGCCCCTACATCTGGACCAGCCGGGCCTTCGGGCGCCTCGCCGGTGCCGTGAACAACTTCCTGTACTGGATCACCAACCCGGTGTGGCTGGGCGGCACCCTCGCCGTCTCCGCCGTCACCGCGTACACCACCTTCTTCAACGACGGGAAGGACCTGGGCGCCCCCGCCTTCTACGCCTTCACGCTCGTCTTCGTCTGGGTGGGCGTGCTCGCCGCGATCCTCTCCTTCGACATCGGCAAGTGGATCCCGACCATCGGCGCGTGGAGCCGGTTCCTGCTGCTCGGCCTGTTCACGGTGACCGTCGTGGTGTACGGCGTACAGCACGGCCTGCACGGTTTCGGGATGGGCGATTTCTCGCCGACCTACGCGGGCTTCGTCGGCCTGGTGCCGGTGCTGATGTTCAACTACGTCGGTTTCGAGCTGCCCAACACGGCCGGCGACGAGATGACGAACCCGCAGAAGGACGTGCCGTACGGGATCTTCCGCAGCGCCGTCCTGTCCGTCCTGCTGTACGCCCTGCCGATCCTCGGCATCCTGCTCGTCCTGCCGGTCAAGGCCATCACCGGCCTCGGCGGGTTCGTGGACGCGATCAGACAGGTCTTCACCGTGTACGGCGGCCACGTCGGCGCCGACGGCACCGCCACGCTGACCGGGGCCGGCTCGGTGCTCGGCGACCTGGCCGCGATCATGTTCATCCTCACGGTGCTGTCCTCCGGCGTCACCTGGATCATGGGCTCC
The DNA here is from genome assembly GCF_022343545.1 of Streptomyces arenae. Classification (NCBI taxonomy): domain Bacteria; kingdom Bacillati; phylum Actinomycetota; class Actinomycetes; order Kitasatosporales; family Streptomycetaceae; genus Streptomyces; species Streptomyces arenae. The sequence continues at coordinate 132,801 of NZ_JAKQYH010000010.1, read as the reverse complement.
GACCGGGCCCTGGCCGTCTCCGGCTACGACGGCGCGGCGCCCCGCGTCCTCGGCGTCATCTCCAGCCGGTTCGGCACCCCGGTCCGGGTCAACGTCCTCAGCGGGCTGGTCTCCACGGTCGTCCTGGTCCTGGCCCACGAACTGACCAACGGCAGCGCGGCCAAGCTCTTCGGCGCGGTCCTCGGGCTCGCCGTGTCCACCACCCTCGTCAGCTACCTGGGCATCTTCCCCGCGCTGCCGGTGCTGCGCCGCAAGTACCCGGACACCCCCCGGCCGTACCGCACCCCGCTCCCCCGCGTCATCGGCACGGTCCTCACGCTGCTCATCCTGTTCGCGAGCGTGCAGCTGGTCGCGCCCGGACTGGGCGACCACTGGTTCGGCGCCGGCTACGCGCCGGACGGCTGGAGCCACGCCGAGCGCTGGCAGTACCTCGCGACGGAGCTGGTGCCGCTCGTCGGGTTCATGCTGCTGGGAGTGGTGTTCTGGGCGCTCGGGAGTCCGACCCGGCGGGCGGCGGAACACCGCTGAGCCGGGCCGGACACCGCTGAGCCGGGCGGGGCTCCGCCGCCGGGTCCACCCGCCGGCCGATGATCATTGCGCGTACGCTCGTGCACATGGTCCAGCATCGAATGATCGACGTGAACGGGATCCGGCTGCACGTCGCCGAGCAGGGTTCCGGCCCGCTGGTCGTGCTGCTGCACGGCTTCCCCGAGTCCTGGCACTCCTGGCAGCACCAGTTCGGCCCGCTGGCCGCGGCCGGGTTCCGGGTGGTCGCCCCCGACCAGCGCGGGTACGGCGGCAGCGACCATCCCGAGGACGTCGAGGCGTACAGCATCCTGCACCTGGTCGGACGTCGTCGGGCTGATCCGGGAGCTGGGCGAGGACCGGGCGTTCGTCGTCGGGCACGACTGGGGCGCGCCGGTGGCCTGGCACACCGCGCTGTTCCGCCCGGACCTGGTGCGCGGGGTGGCCGGGCTGAGCGTGCCGCCGCCGTTCCGGGGCGACCGGCCGCCGCTGAAGGCCATGGACGAGAGGTTCGGCGGCCGGTTCTACTGGAACTACTTCGACCGCCCGGGGGTCGCGGACGCCGAGTTCGGCCGCGATCCGCGCACCACGCTGCGGAAGTTCTTCACCATGACGGCCGGTGACGCCCGCACCGGTGAGGTCCGGCAGCCGCTCGTCGACCCGGAGCGCGGCTGGCTCGCGGACCTGCCCGACCCCGAGGCGCTGCCCGACTGGTTCACCGAGGCCGACCTGGACGCGCTCACCGAGAGCTTCTCGCAGGGCTTCACGGGCGCCCTGAACTGGTATCGCAACCTCGACCGCAACTGGGAACTGACCGCCCCCTGGCAGGACGCGGTCGTCACCCCGCCCGCCCTGTACGTCTACGGCGACCGTGACGTCGTCCCGGCGTTCCCCGGCACGCCCGAACTCATCGCCCGGCTGCCCGAGTTGATGCCGAACCTGGTGCGCGAGCCACTGAGGCTGGCGGGCTGCGGGCACTGGACCCAGCGGAGCGCCCGGACGAGGTGAACGCGGCGCTCCTGGAGTTCCTGACGTCCCTTTCCTGAGGTCCCTTTCCTGAAGTCCCCTCGCCGAGCCCGGCGTTCGCGGCCGGCGGCCGGGTTGGTCCCCGGCGCCCTCTACGATCGTCCGGTGAGCGCGTGGAGCAAGACCCTGACCGCGGCGGGCATCACGGACCCGGAGCTGCGCCGGGACTACGGCGCCCAGCGGCGGACCGTCCGGCGGTACCGGCGCAGCGCCTACCTGGCCTGCCGGGCACTGCTGCCACCCGCCGTGCTGCCCCATGTGATCGCCGCGACGGCCGTGATGCACCACGGGGACACCCTCCTGGACTCCGGTCCGAAGGCGCAGCGGGCGGCGGCCTGGGCCGCCTGGGAGGAGCGGGTGCGCACCGCGCTGGAGACCGGCACCAGTGACGATCCGCTGATCCGCACCCTGCTGCACACCGTCACCGCGTTCCCGCGGCACCGGGAGGCCGTGGAGGCGTACCTGGCCACCGCCGCCACCGAGTTGGAGTTCGACGGGTTCGCGACGGAGGCCGACTACCAGGCCTACGTGGACGCCTACTCGCTGCCCGCCTTCCTGCCGATCGCCGGTCTGCTGGGGCCCGAGACCGACACCGACGGGCGGTACCGGGCGGGGTGCCGCACACTCATCGACGGCAGCCAGCGGCTGGACTTCGTCAACGACCTGGCCGAGGACTTGCGGGAGGGGCATCCGGGGATCCCGGCGGAGACCTTGAAGCGGTTCTCGGTCACGGTGGCCGACCTGGAGGCGGGCCGGACCTCCGCCGGCCTGCGCGCCCTCGTGGCGCGGGAGATCGAGACGGCCCGCGCCGATCTCCGGTCCGGCCGGGAGGTGCTGGCTCTGATGCCGGCGCCCCACCGGCCGATGGTGCGCGCCCTCATCGAGATCGAGCTGATGACGGCCGAGGCCGTCCTGGCCCGCGGTACCGGGGTGCTGCGCGGTTCCGCGTCGCCGTCCACGGCGGGCACGCTCAGGCTGCTGCTCGGTGCCCGCCGCGAGGCGGTGCGCGCTCAGCGGTAGCAGGTGGTGACGGCGATGCGGTGAGCGCTCAGCGGTAGCAGGTGGTGACGCCGGGCCGCCAGTGGCAGGCGATCGCGGCGAAACCGCCGTTCGCCTCCACATCGACACTCAACTCCTGCCCGCCGCGCAGTACTTGCCGGTCCTGCACGAGCCCGTCGGCGCCGTCCCGGACCGTCTGCACCAGCCAGCGGCCGGCTCCGAGCGTCAGCGGCACGGCGGCCGTGCGGGCGGCGCCCGCGTACACCCCGCCCAGGAACCAGCGGTCCCCGCTGCGGCGGGCGAGCACGGCCTCCTGCCCGGGACTGCCGGCCAGCAGCCGGGTGTCGTCCCAGGCGGCGGGCTCCTGGTCCATGAAGTCCCGTGCGAGGGGCCGCTGTTCGTACGACTCGGGGCTGCCCGCGAACATCTGGAGCCCGGACTCGTAGGCGACGGTGAGGCCGACCTCGGCGGCGTCGGTGTTCGGGCGCAGCCCGACCCGCTGGAAGCCGCCGGGGGTGAAGTCCATGGAGCCGATCACGTTGCGGGTGAAGGGCAGGGTGGTGAGGTGGACGGCGGTGTTGGTGCGCTTCTCCTCACCGCCGACGGCCTCCATGGTCATCACCTGGGGCCAGGTGCGCTGGATCCCCTTGGGCAGGGTGGCGCCGTGGAAGTCGACCATGAGGTGGTGGGCGGCGGTCTCCGCGAGGATGGTGTCGTACCACTGGAACATGGCCTGCGACTCGGAGTTCATGAAGTCGATCTTGATGCCCTTGACCCCCCAGCGTTCCAGCGTCGGCAGCCACTGGGCGCGTTCCTCGGGGGTGTCCAGGTCGCGCTGATGGATCCAGACGACGATCCCGACGCCCTTGGCCCGTGCGTGGTCGACGAGTTGGGGCAGCCAGCTGTCGGTCCCCCAGTCGGGGTCGGTGACGTCCCACTCGTCCTTCTTGAAGTACCAGCCGGAGTCCACGGCCTCGTAGGGCCAGTGGTGTGCGGCGGCGTAGTCGACGTACGCCTTCTGCGCGTCGAGGCTCTGGCCCGCCGTGCGCCCGCCGGCCAGCCAGGTCCACAGCACGGTGCCGGGGCGGATCCAGGAGGTGTCGGCGACCTTGGACGCGGGGGCGAGGTCGTCGGTGAAGGTGGACCGGGTGACGGTGGCCAGGTCACCGGTGATCATGGCGCGCCAGGGGGTGGCGAGGGGCCCGTCGGTGTGGACGCGGTCGTCGGCGAGCTGGACCCGGTAGGTGCCGGTGCCCTGGGTGTGCGCGAGCCGGGCACCGGAGTAGGCGCCGGTGAGGTCGGACTCGGCGAGCAGGGTGTAGCCGCCCGGCGTGGCGAAGAGGGCCTGGTCGGAGTAGGCGCCGGTGGGGGCGGTCGCGGCGGTGTACGGGGTGAACTGGCCCTCGTTGTCGACCCGGTAGGTGCTGAGCCAGGCGCCGGCGTCCGGGGGCAGCGCGAAGGCGGAGGTCTCGCCGAGGACGTCGCCGTGTCCGGCGGGCAGGACGTAGCGGTAGGCGATGCCGTCGGCGGCGGCCCGCACGACCAGGTCGAGACGGGCCCCGGCGGCGGTGGCGAAGGACAGCCGGGTCTCGTTCATGCGCACCCTGCGGTCCAGGCGCTTGCCGGACCTGGCCCGGTAGTGCTCGTCGACCGTGCGGTCCTCGCGGTGCAGGAACCGCAACCCCTGGGACAGGTCGGCCTGTTCGGTGACGATGCCGACGGGTGACGGCTCGAGGACGGTACGGCCGGCCCGGGTGACCGCGAGGCTGAGGGTGCCGGTGGTGTCGTCGAGGGATATCCGGGCGCGGGGTGCGTGGGCCGCCTCGGACACGGTCCAGGCGTGGGACCTCTGCCCGGCCCGGGCGGCGGGCGCGGTGGTGAGGAGGGTGGCCGCGAGACCGGCGCAGAGCGCGGCGACCACGGTTCTTCTGAGCGGAACAGCCATGGGAACCTGCCTTTCCGGTCGGTGGTTACGGCAGTCCCCAGGCCGCGCCCGGTTCGCTGACGGCGACGGGGGCGATGACGAGGTCGGGGCGGGTGCCGGAGTACACGAGTACCTCGCGGCCGCGGGGCAGTTCGACGGCGAGGGTGCCGTCGCCGAGGTCGTGGGTGCGGGCCGGGGTGCCGTCGTCGAGGAGGACGGTGAGCGGGCCGGTCAGACCGTGCCGGAGCCTGAGGGGTTCACCGGCCAGACTCCTGACCCGGATGAACCGCGTCCTGCCCGCCTTGCGGACGGCGCTGACCAGGAAGGCGCCCTGGGTACGGAAGTTGTGCAGGGTGAGGTCCGCCCAGGCGGCCGGGACGGCCGGGAAGACGCGGATGATCCCGCCCCAGCTCTGGCAGAACATGTCGTGCAGGGACTGCGAGGCGGACAGCGGGGTCTCGATGACCGGACCGGCCTCGGTGTAGTGGGTGTTGGCGCGGCACGGGTAGCGGGTCGTGGGGTCGAAGAACTTGCGGAGATAGCTGATCGCGGTGTCGCCGTCGCCGGTCATGGCGTACATCGAGGCGGCGCCGGTGTAGCTGTAGCCGCGGTGGGCGCCGGTCAAGGCGTGCCAGCGGACCACCGACCGCGTGATCAGGTCGCGGTTCTCCGGCTGGTCCCAGTTGACCAGGTACAGCGGGTACACCATGAGCAGATGCGAGTAGTGGCGGTGGGACTGCGCGTACGGGGTGTCGGCGCCGATCATGAAGCCGTTCTCGTCGACCGGGTACGGCGTGAGCTTGGCCAGCACCTCCTGCCAGCGGGGAGCCAGTTCGTCGTCGACACCGAGGAGTTCCGCGGATTCGAGGAGGGTCTGGCAGCCCCAGCGGATCAGGGCCAGGTCGTAGTTGGTGTCCTGCGGCGGCACGACCGGGTACTCGGGCGAGAGCGTGCTCGGGAGGTGCAGCCGGCCGTCGCTGCCCGGGGTGAGGAAGTGCAGGTAGTAGTTGATCGCACGGCGCAGCACCGGGTAGACCGTGTCGCGCAGGAGGGACCTGTCCATGGAGTGGCGGTAGGACAGCCAGACGTTGTGCAGCGCCCAGGTGAGGTCACCGGTCTCGGCGCCGGTGCCGGGCCTGCCCACCTCGCGGTGCGCGAACATGTCGGAGCTGCGGCCGATGCCGGAGCTGTCCGCACGGTAGGCGGCGGGCACGTTGGCGGTGAGCTGTTCCTGGTTCTGGCGCAGGGTGGTGGCGAGGGAGTCGAGTTCGGGGTGGTTGAAGGCGTGGATCAGCCAGTACTCGAGCTGGACGTTCAGGTTCCACCAGACGGCGGGCCAGGGGGTGGGTTCCAGCCAGGGCCCGGAGGTGGCCATCACGGGGCCGTCGGCGCGGCTGGCGCAGGCGACCTTGTAGAGCTGGATCCAGTGGAAGCTCTGCAGCCGCTGGTCGGGGAAGGACACGAAGCTCTTCCGGTAGAAGGCGTGCCACCAGCGGGTGTGCCGGTCCCGCAGGCCCGCGTAGGTCTTGGCGCGGCGCAGGTTGCGCCGGGAGTCGGCCTCGGCCGCGGTGTCCGAGGGGAAGCTGTGACCGACGCTGAGCAGCAGTTCGTCGCCGGTGCGGCGGTAGGAGGTGGCCGTCTGTCCGCCGCCGGTGAGCGGCTGGAGGACCTGTTCGGTGCCGTCGGACGTGGTCCGGGTGGTCCAGGGCGGGTTGGCGGTGTAGCCGGCGGGCGGTGACTCCTGGATCCTGCGGGGGCTGACGGCCTCCTCGGGATGGAAGGTCCAGGTGACCCGTTCGCCGCCGTGGGCGGTGGCGCGGACGGCCAGGACCTCGTCGTGGACGAACGCGGCGAGGGTGAGGGTGCCGGCGGTGGTGGTGACGGTGCCGGTCAGTTCGGCGTTCCAGAGACTGAGCCGCCAGTCGACGGCGGTGACGGTGCCGGCCGGTTCGAGGGTGAGGTGGCCCACCGGGAGGCGGGCGGTACCCCAGCCGCTGCCGAACTCCGGCCGGTGGTCCTGGACCCGGCCGTGCTGGACGGTGAAGCGGATCTGGTCGGCGCCCGGTTCCTGGTAGATCATGCTTCCGAGCAGCCCGTCGCCGAGGAACGGCGCCTCGTGCCAGACGGTGGGCAGTCTGCTCCACAGCAGGTCCTGGCCGCGCAGGAACCCGTCCCAGGCTCGGTCGGTGGTCATGGTGTCGCGGAGTTTCCAGGGGTGTGCGGCGCGCGCGTCGGCCGGTTCCGCCGGGGCCGCGTGGACGGTGCCGGGCAGCGCCGCGACCGCCGCTCCCCCGAGGGCGGTCCCGAGCACGGCCCTGCGGGGCACCTGCGAATGTTTCTCCGGCTGCGAGGTCATCATCGTCCTCCAGAGCTGACGGATCATCAATACATCGGGTGTATCGGCGAACTTAGGGACCCGACGTATGACTGTCAACAACCCCAACAGACGGCGTTACAGGGGCGGTTCACCCAGAAATGCCGGATTCACCTCGGGCTGAGCTGGGTGTTCACATCCACGACCTTGACTCAACTGGTTGACTCATCCGATGTATTGATCTGCCGGACCGGTAATCTGGAGGACGATCGCCGTCAGCTCTTGCGCCACTTCTGGTTGGGGGTGCCGGCACAGGTCCACAGCTGGAGCTTGGTGCCTGGCGACCTGGATCGCCGTGCCGTCGGCATCCGGTGCCGATCAGGGCCAGCACCCGGAGCGGCTGGCCCGTCTCCAGGACGACCCGTCGCTGATCCCGACGGCGGTGGAGGAGTTCCTGCACTGGGCCTCCCCGGTCTACCACTTCCGGCGCACGGCGACCTGGGAGGAGGTCTTCGGAAACCCGTACGACTTCGACGTGGCCCGGCAGCACAACGGCCATGTTGCCTTCGGCAAGGGCAGTCCGCATCTGTGCCTGGGCAACCTGCTCGCCCGCACCGAGATCCGGATCATGTTCGAGGAGTCAAGAAGCTGCCGGTGGAGGTGACGCTCGCCTTACGACGGGCGACCTGACGGCGGACGGCGCGACGGCGTGCGGCGCGGCGTGGTGCGGTGCCGGTCACTCCGGCCAGTCGGACTGCCGGATCACCTCCACGAAGTCGCCGCGCCGGAACCCCGGTACGTAGTGGGCCAGTACGTCGGCCTTGACGTTGCCGAAGGTGGTGCCGGGTCGGTCCTGGATGCCCTCGGTGAAGGCGGCGAGGATCTGGTTCTTGAAGTCGGGGCGCGGGTGGGCCGCGACGACCCGCGCCCGCTGTTCGTCGGTGACGTCGTGGTACCCGATACCGAGGACGTCGAGTTCGACCCCGCGGGTGACCAGGGCGATCTCGGGCGCCATGTGCAGCGGGATCTCCGGGGTGGTGTGCAGCGCGACGGCCGTCCAGACCCGGTCGGCGGGCTCACCGGTGACGCCGTGGGCGTGCAGGAAGCGGCGGGCCTCGTCAGCGCCGTCGATCTCGAAACGCTGGTCGGTGCGGCGCAGGCTCTTGGTGAGTCCGAGGTCGTGGAACATCGCGCCCACGTACAGCAGTTCGGGGTCGAAGCCCAGCCCCAGGGCGCGGCCGCGCAGCGAGCCCCACAGGAAGACCCGTCGGGAGTGGTCGAACACCAGCGGTGTGGCGACGTCCCGGACCAGTTCGGTGGCCTCCCGCGCCAGGTCGCTGTCCGGGATCCGTACGCCCGCGATCACTTCGCTCATCGTTCCTCAGCCTCCGTGCCGGATGGATGGTGTGCCTCCAGGGTTCTCCGCGGGGCGTACGCTGGGCCATGTCCCTGCTGCCAGGAAAACCACGGATTCGGACATGACGCATCGAGTGGGCCTCGTGGTCTTCGACGGGGTGACCATGCTCGATGTGAGCGGCCCGTCGGAGGTGCTGCACCAGGCGGGCCGGCTCGCCGCCCCCTACGACCTGGTGCTGGTCTCCCCACGGGGCGGACCGGTCACCACCTCCGCCGGGCCGGCGCTGGCCGGCACGGTCCGGGCGGCCGACGCCGGCCGGGTCGACACGGTCCTGGTGGCCGGGGGCGACCGGCTGGCCGAGCGGCCGGTCGAGGAGGAGCTGCTGACCACGGCCCGCGACCTCGTCACGGGGGCGTCCCGGGTCGCCTCGGTGTGCACCGGCGCGTTCGTCCTGGGCGCGTTGGGCCTGCTCGACGGCCGCCGGGCGACGACCCACTGGCGGCACGCGGCCACGTTCGCCCGGCGCTGCCCGCGGGTGTCGGTCGAGCCGGACGCCATCCATGTCCGCGACGACCGGTACGTGACCTCCGCGGGCATCAGCGCGGGCATCGACCTCGCCCTGGCCCTGGTGGAGGAGGACCAGGGAGCCGAGGTGGCCCGGGACATCGCCCGCGAACTGGTGGTCTTCCTGCAACGCCCGGGCGGCCAGTCCCAGTTCTCCACGGCCATCGCCACACCGCCGGCCCGGAGCGACCTGCTGCGGACCCTGGTGGCGTCCGTGCTCGCCGACCCGGCGGCCGACCACAGTCTGCCCGCGATGGCCGCGTCCGCCGCCGTCAGTGCCCGGCATCTGACCCGGCTGTTCACCGCCGAACTGGGCACCACACCGGCGCGCTGGGTGGAACGGGTCAGGCTCGACCGTGCCCAGCAACTCCTCCTGGACGGCCACAGTGTCACCTCGGCCGCGCGGCACAGCGGCCTCGGCACCGACGAGACCCTGCGCCGCGCCTTCGCCCGCCAGCTGGGCACCACCCCGACCCACTACCGCAGACGCTTCACCACGACCGGCCGGCAGGACCAGGGCGTGTCGTGAAGGCGCCGCCGTCAACCTTCCCGGCATGGCCGCACGGGACGGTGCCCGGTCCCTGGCACGTCCGCGGGCGCTTGCCTCTGACCCACGGGTCAGGGCTTAGCGTCCGGCCATGAACGCGACTCATCGTGTGGTACGGCTGACCCGCCGCCCCGCCGGCCTGCCGACAGCCGACGATCTCACCCTGGTCCGGGCCCCCGTCCCCCGCCCCGAAGCCGGGCAGGTACTGGTCCGCAACACCCATTTCCTCGTCTTCCCGGGCCTGCGCACCCTCATCGGAGGTGCGACCCGCGACGTCCCCCTCCCTCCGCTGCACCCCGGTGACACCCTGTTCGGCCCCGCTGTCGGCGAGGTGGTCGACGGGCCGCTGCCAACGGGCCGGCTGGTGCTGCACCTTCAGGGCTGGCGGGAGTACGCGACGCCCGCCGCCGCCGAGTGCAGGCTTCTGGACGGCGCCCTGCCCGACCCGGTGGCCCATCTCGCCCAGGGCTCCGCGGCGTACGGCGCACTCACCCGGCTGGCCGAGGTCGGGGAGGGCGACACCGTGCTGGTGACCGGCGCGGCCGGTGCCGTGGGCACCATGGCGGGCCAGATCGCCCGGCTGCTGGGTGCCGCCCGTGTGATCGGCAGCACCGGTTCACCGGACAAGGCGCGGCGGCTGGAGCGGGACCTCCGCTACGACGCCACCGTGCTGCGCGGCGCGGCGCCGGTCGAGGGACAACTCGCCGCGGCGGCGCCGGACGGCATCGACGTCGTCGTGGACACCGTGGGCGGCGAGCAGTTGACGGCCGCCGTCCAGGCCGCGAACCGGGGCGCCCGGATCGCCCTGGTGGGGGCGCTGGACGGTCAGCTGTCCCCGGACCGGACGGGCGCGAGCGCGCCGGCCGTGCTCGACACCTTCCGCCTGCTGACCAGGGGCATCACGGTCGCCGGCTACAACGGCCCGGACCACCCGGACGTCGAGGCGGAGTGGGAGGCCCGCTTCGGCGACTGGCTGCGGGCGGACGAGATCCGTTTCCCGTACACACCGGTCCCTGGAATGGAACGTGCCCCGGAGGCGTTGCCGGGGCTGATCGCGGGCCGCTCCTTCGGGGCGACGGTCGTGGAGCTGTAGGACGGGGTGGAGCGGGCATGCGGATCGGCGAGGCAGCGGCGGCGGCCGGCACCACACCACGCGCGCTGCGCCTGTACGAGGCCCGCGGCCTCCTTGACCCACCGCCACGCTCGTCGTCAGGTCAGCGTGAGTACGGCGCGGCGGAGGTCGCCCGGGTCCGGGTGATCCGCGGCCTCCTGGCCCTGGGCCTCACCCTGGAGGACGTCCGGCGCCGCGCCCACCGTCTGGATCTCCTCGTCCCGGACCGTCCGTCGGCGTCGTGTGGCAGCCGCCCCGGTGAGTTCAGTGACGTGGTGGCCGATCGCGTGGCGGCCCTGGACGCGGAGATCACCCGCCTCACCCGCCTGCGGCAGGGCCTCGCCACCGCCGCGGGCCTGCCACGGCGCGAGCCGGACCCACCTCCCCACGACGGCGGCACGCCCACCTCCGCCGTCGAGTACTGATCTCCGACAGCCCGGCCCTGCCCCACAGCACACACGGACGCGACGTGGCCATCCGGTCCCGCCCTGCGTACGGACGAGTCCCGGCCACCCGCCCCCGCCCTGCGCACGGGCGCGGCAGCCGTCAGTGCCTGCTCCGCTCCGGCTCCCCGTGTCCCTCCCAGGGCCGGGCCAGTCCGACGAGTGCCAGCGCGGCCGCGGCCACCGCGACCAGCATGATGAGCGCCATCGGCCGGGAGCTGTCCTCCCCGAACATCCCTACCAGCGGCGCCGCGAGGGCCCCGAAGAGGAACTGGAGGCCGCCCAGGAGCGCGGACGCCGCACCCGGTGCCGTACGGCCCACCCCCTGGCCGATGCTCATGGCGCTCGGGAAGACCAGGCCGATCCCGCCGACCGTCACGAACAGGGTGAGCCAGGTGCCCGCGAGGGTCTCACCGGCGGTCAGCACGAGCACGACCTGCGCCAGCGCGCCCAGCAGGGCGATGCCGACGCCGGCCGTCAGCAGCGTGTTCAGACGGGTGCCCCGGCCGGTCAGGCGGGCGAAGCAGGCCCCGCCCGCCAGCATGGCGACGGCGTTGGTGGCGAAGATCAGCGAGTACATGGTCGGGGAGACCCCGTGCAGGTTCTCGAAGACGAAACTGGAACCGCTGATGTAGGCGAACAGGGCAGCCGAGACGAGGGCGACGACCAGGACGTACCCCATGAACGTGCGGCCGGCGAGCAGGGCGCCCATGGCCCGGAAGGTCCCGGCGAGCCCGCCGCCGTGGCGGCGTTCCGGCGGCAGCGACTCCGGCACCGCCCGCACCACGGCGAGCAGCAGCAGCGCGCCGAACACGGACAGCACCACGAAGACGGCACGCCAGGTGGACACGGCGAGCACGGCACCGCCCAGTACCGGCGCGGCGACCGGCGCCACACCGATCACCTGGGACAACACCGCGAAGTAGCGGGGCAGTTCGGGCCCGTGGAAGCGGTCCGTGAGCACGGCCCTGGCCAGCACCATGCCCGCGGCACCGGCGACGCCCTGAAGGAAGCGGGCGCCGGTCAGGGCCGCGACGTTCGGGGCGGCGGCACAGGCGAGGGAGAACAGGACGAACCCGGCCGCGCCCGCCGTCAGCAGCCGGCGGCGGCCGAGCGCGTCGCTGAGCGGGCCGATCACCAGCTGGCCGACGACGAGTCCGGCCAGGAACGCGGTCATCGTCAGCTGCACCGCCGAGCTGCTCGCCCCGAGCGCCCTCCCCAGCGCCGGGAAGCCGGGCACGTACATGTCCGTCGCGAGCGGGGCGACGGCGGTGAGCGCGCCGAGCACGGCGATCAGAGCGGCGGCCGGGCGACCGGAAGGCGCGGGTGCGGGGGTGTCGGGGACGGCGGCGGCACGGCTGCGCGAGGATGACGGAGCTACCATGACAATAAAGGTAACCGATAGTTCACCAGCTAACAAATTACCGACCGAGAAGACGAGCCGCATGCCCTCCACCTCCACCCCGCCCGCTGCCACCGCCACGCCGTCCGCCTTCGACGTCGGCGCCCAGTGGGCCGCCCACAACCCCGGCCTGGACACCTCACCGATGGCCCTGGTCGGCCTGCTCAAACATGCGACGGGGCTGCTCAGCCGCGCCGTGGAGCCGCTTTACGCGGGCGCCGTCCTCACCGCGCCCGAGGTCGACATGCTGATCCCGCTGCGCCACGCGACGGACCCGTTCATCGCCAGGAGCCTCGCCGAGCGGCTGGGCCTGTCCCGGGCCGGCGTCAGCAAGACCCTCGGGAAGCTCGAGAAACGCGGCTTCATCACCCGTGCCCCCAACCCGGCCGACCGCAGGGCCGCGCTGGTCACCATCACCGAGGCCGGCGCCAGGGCGGTCGACGACCTCTTCCCACGGCAGCTCGCCGTCGAGGTCGGTCTGCTGGCGGGCCTGGGCGAGGACCGGGCGCGGGTGACCGAGGCGCTGCAACGGCTGGTGGACGTCATGGAGAGCCGTGCGGGCCAGGCCTGACCCGCTGTTTCTGTAGGGGATGCTCCAATTAGAGTGGGGCTCCCAGGCGGCCGCACCGCGAACGCCGCCGACTTCTCCGAGAGGCGCAGAGATGACCGGGCCGCAGACGCCACGCAGGAAGCGCGCGAACGGGGTGGAGTCGCGCCAGCGCATCCTCGACGCCACCGTGGAGATCGCCGGCGAGCGGGGCTACGACGGCACCTCCATCGCGGCCGTCAGCGCCAAGTGCGGGCTGCCCGCCAGCTCCATCTACTGGCACTTCAAGGACAAGGACGACCTGATCGCCGCCGTCATCGAGCGCAGCTTCGAGACCTGGCTCGCGGCGGTCGAACTCCCCGGCGAGGAGGCCGGCACCCCGTTGGAACGGGTCGTACAGATGGCCGCGAACGTGGCCAGGTCCCTGGTCGCCGCACCCGACTTCCTGCGCCTCGGCCTCATGCTGGCACTGGAGCGCCGCCCCACCGAACCGCGCGGCCGGACCGTCTTCCTCCAGGTCCGCGAGATCTCCCACCGGCGGATCGCCGAGCTGATCGCCACCCTCTTCCCGGCCCTGCCCGAGGACGACGTGCGGACCCTCACCACCTACGCCGTCGCGGGCGCCGACGGGCTGTTCGTGCACCGAGAGGTCAACGGGGACTCCGTGGACCTGGTGGCCCTGTTCGAACTGCACGCCCGGTTCCTGTACGCCGCGGCCGACCGTCTCGCCGCCCGCACGGGACGCTGACGGCGGCCACGGCCAGACCCCGCACGCGCGTCCGGGACCTGACCGCCGGCTCCGCGCCGCCCACCCCCGCCCCGCCCGACGCCATGCCGTCGACGCCGCGCCGAGGCTATGCCGTCGCGTCCTCGTGGGTGACGGTCACGACGATCTTGCCGACCTGCTCGTTGGCCGCCATGTAGCGATGGGCCTCGACGATGTCCGTGAGGTCGAAGGTCCGGTCGACGACGGGGTCGAAGGAGCCGGAGCTCAGCCCCGCGTTGACGAACGCCACCGCGCGGCGCAGCCGCTCGGGATCCGTGGTGATCTCGAAGAGGGTGTACGTGCTGCTGGTCAGCGCGGGGAAGGACTGGGCGTTGGGCAGCGGGGTCGGGCGCGGGTCGAGGGCGCCGTAGACCACCAGGAAGCCGCCGGGCGCGATGCCCTGGGCCAGGGTCTCGACGCCGGGCCCGGCGACCGGGTCGAAGGCGAGACGGACGCCCTCGCCGCCGGTGATCTCCTTGACGCGGGCGGGCAGGTCCTCCTCGTCGGTGACGATCACATGGGCGGCACCCGCCTCCAGGAGGCGCTGCCTCTTACCGGGGCCGCGGGTGGTCGCGATCGGGATCGCGCCGATGTGGCGGCCGATCTGGATGGCGGCCAGTCCGACGCTGCTGGAGGCCGCCGTGATGAGGACATGGTCACCGGGCCGCACCCGGCCGCTCTCGGCGAGCGGCCCGTAGGCGGTGACGTAGGCCATCCACACGGCCGCCGCCCGGACCGGGTCGACCTCGGCGGGACGGGGTACGACCGCCGAGGCGGGGACGATGACATGGTCGCCGTACGTGCCGTAGTCGGTCTGGAGGAACTGCGGTACGACCGCCACCGGATCGCCCTCGGAGAGGCCGGTCACGCCCTCGCCGACCGCCTCGACGACACCGGCGGCCTCGTAGCCGAGCAGGGAGGGGAAGCGCGGCTCGTAGAAGTAGGCGCCCTCGCGGAACATGATCTCGGCGCGGTTCAGGCCGATCGCGTCGACCCGGATCCGCACCTCCCCCGCGCCGGGCGCGCCGACCTCGACGTCACGGAGGGTCAGGACCTCGGGGCCGCCGATCCGGTCGAACTGAACGAGTTTCGCCATGGTGCATCCGTCCTGGGGGCAGAGAAGGGGCAGGGGGCGCGCCGGGACCAGCCGGCGCCTCCGTCCACCCTGCCCCAGGGTTCGATGGCCGTCAAATTTTGACTCCCATCGAAATAACGTACCGGGGTGTCAGACCGCCCCCGCCCGGTCCTCCGCGGCCGCCGCGGCCAGCACGGCGGTGAGCAGGCCGGGGAACCGCTGCTCCATCTCCTCGGCGCGCAGCGTGTTCATCTTCGCCGTGCCGACGTAGTACTGCCGGATCACTCCGGCCTCGCGCAACACGTTGAAGTGGTGCGTGAGCGTCGAGAGGGACACCGGCGCGACGAACGTCCCGCAGCTCAGATCCTCGCCCGCGCGGGCCAGTTGCGACACCACCAGCCGCCGTACCGGGTCCACCAGCGCCTCCAGCGCCTGCTGGAGCGAGACCTCCGACAGGTCGGGGTGCTCCACGGTGCGGGCGGCGGTACGGGGGCGGGCCACGGTGACTCCTCGGGTCGGATTCGGGGCCGATTCGGGGCGGGTACGAGGCCGATTCGGGCGGTCAGGCAATCGTACGACCGTCATCGAAACCGCGGTCGACCCGAAGCGGCACGGCATGCACCCCCAGGTGGTAGAGGACGTGGTGGGGCGCCTTGGGGCCGTCAGAGGTTGATCATGTGTCCGGCGAGGCCGTGCAGGGCGTCCTGGACCGCCTCGCTCAGCGTCGGGTGGGCGTGCACGTTCCGGGCCAGTTCGTGCACGGTGAGGTCCCATTTCTGGGCGAGGGTCAGCTCGGGCAGGAGTTCGGTCACGTCCGGTCCGATCAGGTGCCCGCCGAGCAGTTCGCCGTACCGGGCGTCGCTCACCAGCTTCACGAACCCCACCGTGTCGCCCAGGCCGTGCGCCTTCGCGTTGGCCGTGAAGGGGAACTTCGCCACACGCACGTCGAAGCCCTCGGCGCGGGCCTGGGCCTCGGTCCAGCCGAAGCTGGCGATCTGGGGCTGGCAGAACGTGGCGCGCGGGATCATCCGGTAGTCCAGCTCCATGGTCTCCGCACCGGCGATGCTCTCGGCGGCCACCACGCCCATCGCCTCCGCGGTGTGCGCCAGCATCAGCTTCGCCGTGACGTCACCGATGGCGTAGATGTGCGGCTGACTGGTGCGGCAGTGTCCGTCGATGTCGATGGCGCCGCGCTCGGTGAGCCGCACCCCGGTGGCGGCGAGCCCGTAGCCGGCCGTGCGCGGCTGGAAACCGGTGGCCTGCAGTACCTTCTCCGCCTCCAGGACCTGCTCGGTGTCGCCCTGCCGTACCGTCACCCGGACGTTGTCGGCGGTCTCCTCGACGGACTGCACGGCGGTGGCGGTCAGGATGCGGATGCCCTGCCGTTTGAAGCGGCGGGTGAGTTCGGCCGAGACCTCCTCGTCCTCCAGCGGCGCGATCCGGTCGAGGTACTCCACCAGCGTGACGTCGACGCCGTAGGATCGCAGCAGATAGGCGAACTCGACGCCGATGGCCCCGGCGCCCGCGATGATCAGGCTGGCCGGGAGGCTGTCGGAGAGGATCTGCTCCTCGTAGGTGACGACGCGCCGGCCGAGCGCCGTGCCCGGCAGCAGTTTCACGGTGGAGCCGGTCGCGATGACGCAGGAGCGGAACGACAGCGTGGTCTCGCCGTCCCGCATCCGCACCTGGAGCGTGTGCGGGTCCAGGAAGGTGCCCTGCCCCTCGAACTGGTCGATCCCGTTCTTGCGCATCAGGTAGCCGACACCCTTGACGCGCCCGTCGGCCACCACCCGGCTGCGCTCGTACGCGGCGCGGTAGTCGAGGGCCACCTCCCCGCTGATCTTCACCCCGAACTTCTCCGCGTCGTGCTGGATCAGCTGGGCGACCTCCGCGTTGCGCAGCAGCGCCTTCGCCGGGATGCAGCCGATGTTCAGGCAGACGCCGCCCCAGAAACGCCCCTCCACGATGGCGGTGCGCAGGCCGAGTTGCGCGGCGCGGATCGCGGCCACGTAGCCGCCCGGTCCGGCTCCCAGGACGACGACGTCGAAGTCGGTCTGCATGTCTCCACCTCACCGTTGTGCCGATGTGCCGAGTCGGTCCGCCGACCCCACCGTCGCACGGTCGAAGGGTCGGGCAGTCCCACACGGACAAATGGCCGGACAGTCGTACGGGGTCAGAAGGCCGGGCAGCCGCACCGGTCAAGGGGCCGGGCAGCCGCACCCCTTCAAGGGGCCGGGCAGCCGCACCCGGTCAAAGGGCCGGGTAGAGGAGGTCGAGCGGACCGGACAGGGCCGCGCGGACCCGGCGGGCGGTGTCGTCGACCAGTACCTCGGACTCGTCGCGGGCGATCGCGTCCATGGTCTGCGCGGCCACCTCGGCCGGTTCCGTCTTCGGCTCGTCGACCCGGACGGTGGCGTCGGTGTCCACCCAGCCGACGTGCACGCCGACCACCAGGGTGCCCTGGTCCCGCAGGGCGACCCGCAGCGCGTTGGTCAGCGACCACTGCGCCGCCTTCGACGCGGCGTAGCTGGGGAACCGCTCGGTCGAGCGCCAGGACGCCACGGAGAGCATGTTCACCAGGGCTCCGCCGCCGCCCGCGGCCAGCACCGGCGCGAAGGCCCGGGAGACCGCCCAGGTGCCGAGATAGTTCACCTCCAGCTCCCGCCGGGCGCCGTCCAGCGGGCCCTCCAGCAGGGCCGGCCCCGCCTGGATGCCCGCGTTGTTCACCACGATCGTCGCGTCGGGCACCGCCCGCGCGGCGGCCGCCACCTGGTCGTGGTCGGTGACGTCGAGGCGCAGCGGCTCCAGCCCCGGCTCGGTGAAGTCCTCGGGGCGCCGTACGCCCGCGTACACCTTGGCCGCTCCCCTGGCCAGCAGGGCCTGCGCGAACGCCAGCCCGATCCCCCGGTTCGCCCCGGTCACCACCGCGACCGATCCCTCGATCTTCATGGTCGGACCACCTCGTTTCACGGTTCGCGGGCGGACGGCGGTCTCCCGCCCCTCGCGGCCGAACCCGTCATGACCAGTGAAAGGGCGCCGAGCGCCGCTGTCCACGCGGCTCCGACCTGGTCAGCAGAGTTTCTTCCTGAGACTCGCTCCGGGTGGCTATCGTGAGGACATGAAACGGACGTCGTTCGCCAAGTGGCCGTGCTCGATCGCGCGGACCGTCGATCTGCTGGGTGACCACTGGACGCCCCTGGTGGTGCGGGAGGCCTTCTACGGCATCCGCCGGTTCGACGAGTTCCAGCAGGAACTGGGCATCGCCCGCAACACGTTGACCGACCGGCTGCACCGGCTGGTCGACGAGGGGATCCTGGAGAAGCGGCAGTACGAGGCCGAACCGCCCCGCTACGACTACGTGCTCACGGAGAAGGGACGCGACCTGTTCGCGGTGCTCGCCGCGATGTCCGCGTGGGGCGACCGCTGGCTGGCCGGGGAGCGGGGCGTGCCCGTGGTCTTCCACCACGAGGCGTGCGGCCACGACACCGCCGCTGAGGTGGTGTGCGCCCAGTGCCACACGCCGTTGCGGGCCGGGGAGACCTCGATGCGGATGGGGCCCGGTTATCCCGAGCGGCTCGCGCAGCGGCCGGACGTGCGCCGCCGGTTCGGCACCGACCGATAACCTCCCACCTCCTTGACAAGCAGAGTCTCATATCGCAACTCTGATGTCAGACCCTTTGATGGCGAGGAGGCCGACGGTCTTGGAGTGGACGGGCGCACGCTACGCGGACAGACCCACGGTCGAGGTGCGAACCTGGATCGACGCCCCACCGGCCACGGTGTGGGCACTGGTCAGTGACATCGAGCTGATGCCGGAGCTGAGCGGGGAACTCCGGTCCGTCGCCTGGCTCGACGGTGCCACCGGCCCGGCGCTGGGGGCCAGGTTCGTCGGCCGCAGCGAGCACGAGGCGTTCGGCAGGTGGGAGACGACCTCCCAGGTGACCGAGTACGAACCGGAGTCGGTCCTCGCCTGGGCGGTGCAGGATCCGGCCGACCCGTCCGCGGTCTGGCGGTTCCGGCTGCGCGCCGAGGACGGCGGCACCGGGCTGTCGCAGTGGATGCAGCTGGGGCCGGGGCGTTCCGGGCTGTCCGAGGCGATCGACCGGATGCCGGAGAAGGAA
The DNA here is from genome assembly GCF_022343545.1 of Streptomyces arenae. Lineage (NCBI taxonomy): Bacteria > Bacillati > Actinomycetota > Actinomycetes > Kitasatosporales > Streptomycetaceae > Streptomyces > Streptomyces arenae. Next base: position 114,080 of record NZ_JAKQYH010000010.1, on the reverse strand, counting down.
CAGAAGATCGTGTTCGTACGGCTGCGGGAGTTCGAGCGGAGCATCACCGCCACCCTCGCCGAGATCAAGAAGCGGGCGGAGGCGTGATGCGCACGGCCACCACGATCGAGGCCTCGGGCGGCGAACACTGGTCCCGGCAGGCCGACTTCGTCGTCGAGGCGGAGAAACTGGGCCTGGACGTCTGCTGGGTCGCCGAGGCCTGGGGCTCCGACGCGCCCTCCGCGCTCGGCTACTACGCGGCGCTCACCGACCGGATGCTGCTCGGCTCCGGCGTGATGCAGCTGGGCACCCGGACCCCGACGGCCGTGGCGCAGACAGCCGTCACGCTCTCCAACCTGTCCGGCGGACGTTTCCTGCTCGGCCTCGGCGCCTCCGGCCCGCAGGTCATCGAGGGGCTGCACGGCGTGCCCTTCGCCCGGCCGCTGCGCCGGATGCGCGAGACCGTCGAGATCGTGCGGCGCGTCGTCGACGGCGGCCGGATCGCCTATTCCGGCGCGGAGTTCACCCTCCCGCTGCCCGGCGGCGAGGCGGTCCCGATGCGGCTCTCCATGCGCGCCGAGCACGAGATCCCGGTCTACCTGGCCGCCCTCTCCCCCGCCATGCTGCGGCTGACCGGCGAGGCCGCCGACGGCTGGCTGGGCACCAGCTTCGTGCCCGAGGGCGCCGGCGACGCCTACTTCGCCCACCTCGACGAGGGGTTGGCCCGCAGCGGTCGTACCCGCGCGGACCTGGACGTCTGCCAGGGCGCCGAGGTCGCGTTCGCACCCGACGAGGAGGCGCTCGGCGCGATGGTCGCGGGGCGGCGGAAGGAACTCGCCTTCAGCCTCGGCGGGATGGGCTCGGCGTCCACCAACTTCTACAACAACGCCTACAGCCGCCAGGGCTGGGCCGAGGTCGCCGCGGAGGTGCGGGACCGCTGGCAGGGCGGCGACCGGGACGGCGCGGCCGCTCTGGTGACCGACGAGATGGTGCTCGGTACGACACTGATCGGCACCGAGGCCATGGTCCGCGAGCGGCTGGCGGTCTGGCGGGACGCCGGGGTGGACACGGTGCGCCTCTACCCCGCCGGGGAGACCATGGAGGACCGGCTCACCACGCTGGGGCGCGCGATCGAGCTGGTGCACGAGCTGGGCGAGCCCGCCTGAGCCCACCGGAGCCCGTCTGAGCCCGCCTGAGCCCGCCTGAGCCCGCCGCGGCCCGCGCCGCGGGCGCCCTCGTGGCCGGCTCCGCGCGGCTCCGTCGCCGCCGGTGACGGCCGTACGGCCCGGCCACCCGACGCGCCCCCGCGCCGGTCCTCGGGCAGGATGAGCTGTGGAAGCGAGCGACCGAACGGCCGTGCCGCCATGGTGCCGGCCCGTTCTGGAGGTTCATGATGAGAGATCTGCCCCCGCCGCCCACCCCCCGACTGGAAGAAGCGGCACAGGAACTCTGCGACGCCACCGCACCCCATCCCCGGATCTACGAGGTGCCGCCCGAACAGGGCCGTGACATCCTCGCCGGCCTGCAGAGCGGGGACGGGGTTCCCAAACTCCCCATCGACGAGAGCTGGGCCGACGTCGACGCCGGTGAGTGGGGCACCGTCCGCACCCGCATCGTCAAACCCGCGGGCGCCGAGGGGCCCCTGCCGGTGATCCTCTACATCCACGGCGCCGGCTGGGTGTTCGGCGACGAACGCACCCATGACCGCCTGGTACGGGAACTCGCCGTGGGTGCGCAGGCGGCGGTCGTGTTCCCGGTCTACGACCGGGCGCCCGAGGCCCGATACCCCACCCAGATCGAGCAGAACTACGCCGTCGCACGCTGGGTGGTGGCCCAGGGCGCGGAACGGGGACTCGACCCGTCCCGGACGGTCGTCTGCGGCGACTCCGTCGGCGGCTGCATGTCGGCGGTGCTGGCGCAGATGGCCAAGGATCGCGGTGACGTCACCCTGGCCGCGCAGATCCTGCTCTACCCGGTGACCGACGCCAACTTCGACACGCCGTCCTATCTGCAGTTCTCCGAGGGCTACTACCTCACCAGGGACGGCATGCTCTGGTTCTGGGACCAGTACACGACCGACGACGCGCAGCGCAAGGAGCGCTACGCGGCCCCGCTGCGCGCCTCCCTGGACGACCTCAGGGGCCTGCCGCCGGCCGTGGTGATCACCGACGAGGCCGACGTGCTGCGTGACGAGGGCGAGGCCTATGCCGCCCGGCTGCGGGAAGCCGGTGTCCCGGTCACCGCGACCCGGGTCCTCGGCATGGTGCACGACTTCATGATGCTCGACAGCCTCCGCGACTGTTACGCGACGAACCTCGCGCGCCACCTCGCCGTGGGCACCATCAAGGAGGCCCTGCACGGGAGTTGACCTCCGACGGCCGACGGCCGGAAGCCCCGCACGGGCTTCCGGCCGTCGCGCGTGTCAGGACCGGGCCGCCGTGCCGTCCCGTCACGGCCGATCCACACCGTGATCTCACGAAGACCGCCAACACCGATCCTCCGCCCCGGCGTTAGAGATCGCGAAGAGAACCTGTCGCAGAACTCTCGCGGAATTGTCCGTGATCGGTAACGGAGGGATCCGGTGCCCGCCGCCTTCCGTCCTGACGGGTGCACGAGAACGACGGAACCACGGGAACAGGGGCGGACATGGCGCGGCACGGCGGACGGGGTTGGTACGGCCAGGTGGCCGCTGCGGCGCTCGGGGTGACGGCGGTCGCCGTCGCCGCCTCGCTGTGGAGCGCGCAGGCCGGCCCCGTCGAGGGGTCGGCGGGAGCCGGGTCCTCGGCACACCGTACGGCTCCCGAGGCGGCGCCGGTGTCGGTCGAGATCGCGCACGCCTCGGACCGGGGCGCCCGGGGTGTGAACATCACCATCGACGACGGCCCGGACCCGGTCTGGACCCCCCGGGTGCTGGAGGTGCTCGAGCAGTACGGCGTGAAGGCCACGTTCTGCATGGTCGGCCCGCAGGCCCAGGCGCACCCGGACCTGGTCAGGCAGGTCGTGGCGGCCGGGCACCGGCTGTGCGACCACACGGTGTCGCACGACGTGACCATGGACAAGAAGTCCGAGGCCTACCAGTCCCAGCAGATCCTCGACGCCGAGCGCATGATCACCAAGGCGTCCGGTGGCGTCCGGCCGCTGTACTACCGCGCCCCGGGCGGCGCCTTCACCCCGTACAGCCGCAAGGTCGCCGCCTCCCACGGCATGCGCCCGCTGGGCTGGAACGTCGACTCGAAGGACTTCGAGCGCCCCGGCACGAACGCCATCGTGACCACCGTGAAGAGCGAGCTGCCCAACGGGCCGACGATTCTCTTCCACGACGCCGGCGGCGACCGCTCCGAGACGGTGGCCGCCCTGCGCGAGGTGCTGCCGTGGCTGAGGGAACAGGGCTACTCGTTCGGCTTCCCGGTGCGCTGAGCGCGGTCCGCGCACCGGCATATGTTGCGGACGGCGCGGTCGTGGCCGCATATGGGTGGTGTGCGCGGCGCGGCGGCGGGGCCGGCCGCGCGGGGCCCAGCGGGAGGTGGACATGTCGGGGCGGGCGCCACGCTGGGTGACGTGGCTGCGCGGCAGGGACCCGGACCTCGCGGCGACTCGCCGGGCCGGGCGGACGGCGCTGGTGATGCCCGCCCTGTTCGCCCTGTGCACCGAGGTGCTGCACGCCCCGACGATGGCCAGTTTCGCCGCGTTCGGGTCCTTCTCGATGCTGCTGCTGGTCGACTATTCCGGCCCGATGGTGGAGCGGCTGCGGGCACAGGCGGCCCTCGCGGTGGCGTGGCTGGTGCTGATCTGTGTCGGGACGCTGGCGGGGCGGGAGCTCTGGCTCGCCGTGGTGGCGACGGTCCTGGTCGGTTTCCTGGTCCTCTTCGCGGGCGTGGTCAGTTCGGTCCTGGCCGGCAGTTCGACGGCGCTGCTGCTGGCCTTCGTGCTGCCGGTCAGCGCACCGGTGCCGCTGTCCCAGCTGCCCGACCGGCTGGCCGGGGCAGGGCTCGCGGCGGCGGTGGCGCTGCCGGCCGTCGCCCTGCTGTGGCCGCGTCCCGTCGCCGATCCGCTCGGCGCCCCGGCGTCCGCCGTCTGCCGTGCCGCCGCCGGGTACCTGCGCACCCGCGCCTCCCTGCCGGGCCCGGACGTGCCGGTGCCCGACGCCGACGTGTGCCGGGCGGCGGCGGAGCACACCTCCCGGGCCGGCTCGGACCTGCGGGCGGTCTTCGACGCCACCCCGTACCGGCCTACGGGCCTGTCGGTGAGCTCCCGTGCCCTGGTCCGGCTGGTCGACGAGCTGACCTGGCTGTGCGCGGTGCTGGTCGACCGGTCCGACTACACCGACGAGCCGCCCGGCTGCGATCCGGCCGCGCACACCGTGCGCCGGGCCGCCGCCGACGTCCTGGAGGCGGCCTGCGACCTGCTCACGGACCTGAACGGGGACACCGGTCGGCTGCGGGCCGGTGCCGAGGAGCTGCGGGCGGCCCTGAGCGGGATGGAGCACAGCTCCGTCGTCCAGGTGCCCGCGGGGCGGCCCGGCGGCAACAGCACGGCGGAGGTCTACGGGTTCATCGCCACCCTCGACGTGTCCTTCCGGGCCCAGGAACTGGGTTTCGCCGTGCTCCAGATCGCCGACAACGTCGGCCTGGCGGCCTCCGCCTGGCAGCGCGGCTGGTCCGAGCGGCTGCTCGGCCGTGAGCCGGGCGCGCTGGCCGCGCCGCTGGCCTCCGCGCGCGAGCGGGCCGTCGCCCATCTGACCCGCGACTCGGTGTGGCTGCACAACAGCCTGCGCGGCGCCGTGGGTCTCGGCATCGCCGTGTTCCTGGCCGGGGTGACCGGTGTCGGGCACTCGTTCTGGGTGCTGCTCGGCACGCTGTCCGTGCTGCGCTCCAACGCACTGAGCACGGGGCAGAACGCCGTCCGCGCCGTCCTCGGCACGGTGGTGGGATCGGTGATCGGGGCCGTGCTGCTGCGGCTGATCGGTCACCACGGCACCGCGCTCTGGTTCGTGCTCCCGGTGGCCGTCCTGGTCGCGGGCATCGCGCCGGCCGTCGTCTCCTTCGCCGCGGGACAGGCCGCGTTCACCGTGACGCTCGTGGTGCTGTTCAACATCGGCCACGACCCCAACTGGCACGTCGCCCTGCTGCGCGTCCAGGACATCGCGCTGGGCTGTGCGGTCAGCGTCGTCGTCGCGGTGTTCTTCTGGCCGCGCGGCGCCCGGGCCGCCGTCCACCGGGCGCTCGCCGAGGCGTACGACGACAGCGCCCGCTACCTGGGAGGTGCCGTCGACTACGCGCTCGGCCACCGCACGCCCACCGATCCCGGACCGCGGAGCCGGACAGCGGCCGCCTCCGCCCGGCGCCTGGACGACGCGTTCCGCAGCTATCTGGCCGAACGCGGGTCCAAACCGCTGTCGCTGGCGTGCACGACCGCGCTGGTGACCGGGGTGGTGGGGCTGCGGCTGGCCGCCGACGCCGTGGTCTCCCTGTGGCAGGGCGAGGACCGCGCGCGGGCCCAGGCCGTCCGGGCCGACGCCCACGCTGCCGTGCTCGGCTCCGCGGCCCTGGTCACCGGCTGGTACCACCAGTTCGCCGCGAGTCTCGGCGACCGCTCGCCCGTGCCCGAGGTCGTCCCGCTCCGGCCCGAGGACGCCGCCCGGCTCGTCGACTCGGTCCGCACCGAACTCAGCGACGGCCAGGGCCGGGCCACCCCCGTGGCGATCCGGATCATCTGGACCGACGACCACGTCGACGCGGCCCGCCGCCTCCAGCCCGGCCTCGCGGACGCGGCCCGGGCCCAGGCGAGGGCCCACCAGCGGGACACGCCGAGGTCACCTGCCCACTGAGCCCGTCTGTGCTGAGCCCGCCTGTGCTGAGCCCCGCGCGTGTCACCGCCCGCCTGCGGCTCGTCCGCGTCGGTCGTGTCACCCGTCAGGACGGTGACGGCACCGCTGCCAGACGGTCCGCGTCCACGACCGCTCGCGCGAAGGCCTCGGGGGCCTCCTGGGGGACGTTGTGGCCGATGCCCGCCAGGGTGCGGTGCTCGTAGGCGCCCGTGAACCTGTCCCGGTAGCCGCTGCCGTCGCCGGGGGCCGTGAAGGGGTCGCGCTCGGCGTCGAGGGTGAGGGTGGGCACGGTGATGAAGGGCCGGGCGGCGAGTTTCCTCTCCAGGTCGTCGTAGCGGCGCTCGCCGTCGGCGAGACCGAGCCGCCAGCGGTAGTTGTGGATGACGATCGCCGCGTAGTCCGGGTTGTCGAAGGCCACCGCGGTGCGGTCGAAGGTGACGTCGTCGAAGTGCCAGGTCGGGGAGACCTCCTCCCAGACGAGCCGGGTCAGGTCGCGCCGCCTGTCCCGGTCCTCCATGGCCAGCCTGCCGCGTTCGGTGGCGAAGTAGAACTGGTACCACCAGGTGTGCTCGGCCTTCGCGGGCAGCGGCTGGAGGTTGGCCTTGACGTCGGTGATCAGGTATCCGCTCACCGACACCAGCGCCCGGCACCGCTCGGGCCACAGCGCGGCGATGATGTCGGCCGTGCGCGATCCCCAGTCGAAGCCGGCCAGTACGGCCCGCTCGATCTTGAGGGCGTCCATCAGGGCGACGATGTCCAGCGCGACGGCGGACTGCTGGGCGTTGCGGAAGGTGCGGTCCGAGAGGAACCGGGTCGTACCGTGTCCGCGCAGGTAGGGCACGATCACGCGGTAGCCCCGGGCGGCGAGCAGCGGGGCCACGTCCACGAAGCTGTGGATGTCGTACGGCCAGCCGTGCAGGCAGATGACCACGGGCCCGTGCGCGGGGCCCGCTTCCGCGTACCCGACGTCGAGCAGTCCGGCCCTGATCCGCTTCAGCCGTGGGAACGTACCGGCGCTGTCGGGCGTCGGCGACCCCGTACCGCGGGGCGCGGCGGAGGCGGCCGGCGTGCCCGGGGGACCGCTCAGCGAGACGGCCGCCGCGCCCGTGCCCACCACCGCGCCGAAGGTGCGCCTGTCGATCACGTGAAGCCCTCCCGGATCCTGCGTTCCCGTCCTGGCGTGTCACCGGTTGAACCGGTGACGCATGAGCATCCTGTCACAACGCCTCGGTTCAGCGGTCATGTTCGGCCGACATGGCGCGAGTTCATACGGTGACCGTCTTGTACTCGATGTACTGGGAGAGTCCGACCGCGCCGTACTCGCGTCCGATCCCGCTGGCCTTGTGGCCGCCGAACGGACCGTCGAAGGCGATGGCCGCGCCGTTGACGGTGACCGTGCCGGTGCGCAGCCGGCGGGCGATCTCGAGGGCGTGGGCCGCGTCGGCGGACCACACCCCGCCCGACAGGCCGTACTCGGAGTCGTTGGCGATCCGCACGGCGTCGTCCTCGTCGTCATAGGCGATGACCACGAGCACCGGCCCGAAGATCTCCTCCTGGGCGATCCGCATGGAGTTGTCGACGTCGGCGAACACGGTCGGGGTCACGTAGTTGCCGTTCTCGAGACCCGGCGGGATCCCGGGGCCGCCGGTGACGAGCCGGGCCCCCTCCATGATGCCGAGCTCGATGTAGTCGCGCACGCGCTGCTGCTGGTCAGGGCGGACCATCGGCCCGATGAAGGTGTCCGGGTCGGCCGGGTCGCCGACCTTGAGGGACTCCACCAGGTCCTTGAGGGCGGTGACGACCTCCTCGTACCGGGCGCGCGGGGCGAGGATCCGGGTCTGGGCGATGCAGGACTCGCCGTTGTTGAGCAGGGAGGCGAACTTCAGCCCCCGCACGGCCTGCTGGACATCGGCGTCGGGCAGGAGGAGCGCGGCGGACTTGCCGCCCAGCTCCAGGCTGACCCGCTTCAGCTGCTCGCCCGCGATGGCGGCGATCCGGCGCCCGGCCCGGGTGGACCCGGTGAAGGCGACCTTGTCGACGTCGCGGTGCGACACGAGGTGCTCACTGGTCTCCCGGTCGGCGGGGAGCACGCTGATCACACCTTCCGGCAGCCCCGTCCTCTCCAGGAGGCCGGCGAGCAGTCCCATGCTCAGCGAGTTCTCCTGGGACACCTTCAGCACGACGGTGTTGCCCGCCAGCAGCGCGGGGACGATCTTCGCCATGGCCGCGGAGAACGGGGAGTTCCAGGGGATGACGGCGGCCACCACGCCGACGGGCTCCCGTCGTACGACGCTGCGGACCGCGGTGTCGGATTCCAGCGTCTCCTCCCAGCCGAACCGCTCCGCCGCCGCCAGGTAGGCGTTCGCCTGGCGGGTGAGTCCCGGCTGTCCGGCCCGGGTGAACCAGCTCGCCGAGCCGTTCTCGGCGGAGATGAGGTCGGCGATCCGGTCGGCCTCGGCCTCGCGCAGGGCGTTCAACCGCCGTACGGCGGCAATGCGCTCCGCCGGTGCGGTGCGCGGCCAGGGACCTTCGTCGAAGGCGAGTCTGGCGGCGGCCACGGCACGGTCGACGTCGGCCGGCAGCGCCTGGGCGGCCCGGCCGATCACCGCCTGGTCGTGCGGCGAGCGGATGTCGAGGAGTTCCGGACTGCTGGGCTCGGTCCAGCGGCCGGCGACGAAGAGACGGTCGTACGTGATCATGTGCCCGCTCCCGGGGGTCCAGTGCGGCGATGACTTACATGCGCCACAACGATCTGCCACATCAATGTAGCACTTAGAAATCCCTCCACCTCATTAATGTGACTCTCGGTACATCAGGCTCCACACTCCCGGTTATGCTCGGCCCGTGAGAGCAGACGCAGCACGCAACCTGGAAGCCGTTCTGACGACCGGCGCCCGCATGCTCGCCGCCGACCCGGGCGCGAGCATCGCCGCGATCGCCGCCGAGGCGGGCGTCGACCGGCGCACGGTCTACCGGCGGTTCGCCTCCCGCGAGGAACTGCTGACGGCCATCTACGACGCGCGTTACGACGCGGTCGAACGGGCCGTCGAACACGCCAGGCTGCGCGAGGCCCCCGTCGCCGTGGCGCTGCACCGGTACGTCGAGGAGATCATCGGCGTGAACCGCACCTGGCCGGTGGAACTGACCCGGCTGCGGGCCGACGACGCGATCCGCGACCGGCGTGACGCCCTGGTGCGGGAGGTCGACGACTTCCTGCGGCGGGCCGCCGACGAGGGGCTGCTGCGCGCGGACCTGCCTCTCGCCTGGGCGAGTTCACTGCTGCCCCAGCTGATGCACCTGGCCTCGCAGCAACTGCCCGACCTCAGCGCCGCGCAGGCGGCCGACACGGTCGTGGACACCTTCCTGCGGGGGCTCGGCCCACGGTGATCACGACGTGGGTGCTCACGACGGGGCTTGTCGTACGCCCGAACGTCTGATTGGGTACCGCGCGACAGAACGGGGGGCGGCCGGCGTGGACCAGGCAGCACAGCAGGACATCCGAGGAGCACTGCCCGAAGGGCTCGGGCGGGCGATACGGCAGAGCGCCGACGACATCGCGACGGTGCTGAGCTTCGCACGCGACCCCCAGGTCGCCGTACCCCGATCGACGTGGACGCTCGGTGAGGCCGCGGCCCACCTGGCGCTGGCCAACGAGCTGATGGCCGACCTCGCTGAAGGCCGGGACCGCCCGTACGGGGACGGCACGCCGCAGAGCCTGGCGGCGGCCAACGCCGAGTCGCTGGCCGGGTTCGGGGAGCGCCGGACCGAACCGCTCGCGGCGATGATCAGCGAGCAGGCCGGACGCTGCGCGGACGCCCTGGCCGCGGCACCCGACGGCCCGGCGCCGGCCACCCCGCTCGGTCCGATGGACCGCTCCGTCCTCGGCTCCTACCTGCTCACGCACATGCTGGGCCACGGTTACGACCTCGCCCGCGCGCTGGGTTTCCCGCACATGCTCGACGCGGAGCGCGTGGCCTGGTGCGTGCCGTTCCTGTTGTCGGTGATGCCGGCCGTGGCCGACGGCGCGGCCGGCGCCGGGCTGACCGCCGGGTACACCGTCCGGCTGCGCGGGGGCGGCGGTGCCTTCGGTGTCACGGTCGCCGACGGTGCCGTGCGGGTGACGGCCGAGCCGCTGGACCACCCGGACTGCACGATCGTCATCGACCCCGTCGCCTTCCTGCTCATCGCCCTCGGCCGCCGCAACCCGTGGGCGGCGATGGCGCGGGGCCAGGTGCTCGCCTTCGGCCGACGGCCGTGGCTCGGCCCCCGCTTCCCCTCGCTCTTCGTGGCCCCCTGACCGGCCCCGGCTCCCCGCACCTCCCCTCCCCCGCCGCGCGCCCGCACCCTCGCCCTCGCCCGCGCCGTCGCCCTCGCTCTCGCCCGCCCCCGCGCCGTCGCCCTCGCGAGACCGGCCCTTGCCGCGCCCGCGGCCATCGCGTCCCCCGTCCGGCCCAACGTCGCTCAGCCAGAAGAGGCGGGCGGGCGTGACCGGTGTGACCTTGGTGGAAGGTATGGGCGCGCGCACGGATCCGAGGAGGCTGCATGGCCGAGGGACTGGTCGACGGCAAAGCGCCCCGCACTGCCCCGGTGGACGGCTCCACCCACACCCTGCCCACCTTCGAACGCATGGCCGCGGTCGCCGATGCCGTCCTCTACGAGGGCTACCTCCTCTACCCCTATCGGCGGTCCTCGCCGAAGAACCGCGCCCGCTGGCAGTTCGGGGTCCTCTTCCCCCGTGCCTGGGTGGAGGCGGACGGCCCGGTCAATCCGGGCGTGTCGGGTTCGGCGGACTCCTGGTACCAGCAGACCGAGTGCCTGGTGCGGGTACGGCGGCCGGACGCCGTCGTACGGCTGCGGGTGCGCTACCTCCAGACCCAGCACAAGCAGGTCGAGAACGCCGACGGCCGGCCGGTCGAGTCGCTGACCTGCGACGACGGCACCGTGCAGCTCACGTTCGAGGAGGCGGTGCCGCGCGAGGCCGACCTCACGACGACGCTGGCGGAGGGCGAGCACACGTTCGCGGTCGGCGCCCCGGCCGGCACCGACAAGCAGGAGCTGCCCTCCGGTGCCGGGCGGGTCGTACGGCACCGCGCCGAAGTGCGGGCGAGCACCACACTGGTGGTGGAGCGGCTCGGCGAGGACGTCCTGCGGCTGCGGGTGCGCACCGTCAACGAGGGGCGTACGGCGGATCCGCGTGCTCCCCGGGACCGGGCCCTGCGCCACGCCCTCGTCGCCACGCACACCCTGCTGAGCGTCGAGGGCGCGGAGTTCGTCTCCCTGATCGACCCGGGGCCGGCCCTTCAGGAGGCCGCCCGGAGCTGTCGCAACGACTTCACCTTCCCGGTACTCGGCGGCGCGCCGCCGGCCGCCGCTCCCGCGGACGGCGCGGTCTCGCCCCTGCTGCTCTCCTCGCCGATCATCCTGCCCGACCATCCGCAGGTGGCGCCGGAGAGCCCGGGGGACCTGCACGACGCCGGTGAGATCGACGAGATCCTCACCCTGCGCACGATGCTGCTGACGGACGAGGAGAAGCGGGAGGCACGGGCCACCGACGCGCGGGCCGCCGAGATCCTGGACCGGGTCGACACCATGCCGCCGGAGGTGTTCGGACGGCTCCACGGCGCGATCCGCTCCCTGAGCCCGGCCACCGGCACACCGGCCACCAGCGCGCCGGCCGCCGAGCCCCCGGCCGCCGGCCGGCGCGCCGCCTGGTGGCAGGAGGGCGGCGACGACGGGCTGTCCCCCACCACCGACACGGTCCTCGTCGACGGCGTGCGCGTGGGCGGCGGCTCCGCGGTGCGGCTGTGCCCGCGCGGCAAGGGCGCCGACGCCCAGGACATGTTCCTGGTCGGCCGGAACGCGACCGTGGCCGCCGTCTTCCACGACGTGGACGGCAGCACCCGTCTGGCCGTCACCGTCGACGACGACCCGGCGGCCGAACTGCACGGCTGGTACGGCCGATTCCACTACTTCCGGCCCGACGAAGTCGTGCCGCTCGGGGGCACCGACGTCCCGGATCCAGCGACGGCGACCACGCCGTCCCCGGGGCCCACTCCACCGGAGGCCTAGCGCATGAGCATCAAGAACGGCACCACCGCCGTGGGCGGCGAACCCGGCGTGACCCAGGAACACCAGGGGTTCGACGAGATCACCATCCTGTGGATCTCCGAAGGCATGAGCTGCGACGGCGACACCGTCTCCGTGACGGCGGCCGACCAGCCCTCCATCGAGGACCTGGTCCTCGGCCTGATCCCGGGGATGCCGAAGGTCAACCTGGTCAACAAGGTGCTCTCGCCCAGCCTGGGCGGCGAGGACTTCCTCGCCCCCTACCGGGCGGCGGCACGGGGCGAACTGGAGCCGTTCATCCTCGTCATCGAGGGGTCGATCCCGAACCAGAACATCATCGAGGGCGACGGCTACTGGACCTCGTTCGGCAACGACCCGGAGACCGGCCAGCCGCAGACCATCAACACCTGGATCGACGAACTGGCGCCCAAGGCCTGGGCGGTGGTGGCCATCGGCACCTGCGCCACGTTCGGCGGCATCCACGCGATGGCCGGCAACCCGACCGGCTCGATGGGCCTCGCGGACTACCTGGGCTGGGACTACAAGTCCCAGGGCGGACTGCCGGTGGTGAACATCCCCGGCTGCCCGGTCCAGCCGGAGAACTTCATGGAGACCCTGGTCTGGGTGCTCTACCACGCCGCGGGCACCGCTCCGCCGCCTCCGCTGGACCACATGCTGCGCCCGCAGTGGCTGTTCGGCCGCACGGTGCACGAGGGCTGCGACCGCGCCGCCTACTACGAGCAGGCGACCTTCGCCGCCGACTACAACTCGCCCAAGTGCCTGGTCAAGACCGGCTGCTGGGGGCCGGTGGTGAACTGCAACGTGCCCAAGCGGGGCTGGATGGCGGGGATCGGCGGCTGCCCGAACGTCGGCGGCATCTGCATCGGCTGCACCATGCCGGGCTTCCCGGACGCCTTCATGCCGTTCATGGACGAGCCGCCCGGCGGCACCCTCTCCTCGCTGGCCATCAAGCCGTACGGCGCGGTCATCCGCCGGCTGCGCGGCTTCACCAACGAGCTGGTCAACCACGAGCCCAAGTGGCGCCACAACAAGCGCAAGCTCACCAGCGGATACGCCCCGCGCTGGCGGCCCTGAACGAGAGCACCGACCCGACTCCCCCCACACTCAAAGCAAAGGTCAGCGAGCCGATGACAACAGAGGCCCGGCGCACAGGGCGCAAGCCCGCGCAGATCGTGGACATGTCCTGGGATCCGATCACCCGGATCATCGGAAACCTGGGCATCTACACGAAGATCGACTTCGCCAACCGGGAGGTGGTGGAGTGCCACAGCACCTCCTCCCTCTTCCGCGGCTACTCCGTCTTCATGAAGGGGAAGGACCCGCGCGACGCGGGCTTCATCACCTCCCGCATCTGCGGCATCTGCGGCGACAACCACACCACGTGCTCCGACTACGCCCAGCAGATGGCGTACGGCGTGAAGCCGCCGCCGCTGGCCGAGCACATCGTGAACCTCGGCGAGGCGGCCGAGTACATGTTCGACCACACGATCTTCCAGGACAACCTGGTCTTCGTGGACTTCTGCGAGCAGATGGTCAAGGCCACCAACCCGAGCGTCCTGGCCCGCGCCCAGAAGACCACCGCGCCGCGCGGTGACATCCACGGCTACCGGACCATCGCCGACATCATGAAGGCCTTCAACCCCTTCGAGGGCGAGGTCTACAAGGAGGCGCTGAAGGTCTCCCGGACCACCCGTGAGATGTTCTGCCTGATGGAGGGCCGCCATGTGCACCCCTCCACGCTCTATCCGGGCGGTGTCGGCACCATGCCGTCGCCGACCGCGTTCACCGACTACCTCAGCCGGCTGATGCACGTCATCGACTTCGTGAAGAAGGCCGTCGCCATGAACGACGACGTCTTCGACTTCTTCTACGAGGCGCTGCCCGGCTACGAGGAGGTCGGCAAGCGCCGCATCCTGCTCGGCTGCTGGGGCGCCTGGCAGGACCCGAAGGTGGTCGACTACAAGTACGAGAACATGAACCGCTGGGGCAAGGCGATGTACGTCACCCCGGGCATCGTGGTCGACGGCGAACTGGTCACCAACAACCTGGTCGACATCAACCTGGGCCTCAGGATCATGCTGGGCTCCTCGTTCTACGAGGACTGGGTCAACGAGGACCCGTTCGTCACCCACGACCCGCTCGGCAACCCCGTCGACATGCGGCACCCGTGGAACCAGACGACCCTCCCGGTGCCGCAGAAACGGGACTTCGAGGGCAACTACAGCTGGGTGATGAGCCCCCGCTGGTACGACCAGCGCACCGGCGACCACCTCGCCCTCGACACCGGCGGCGGCCCGCTGGCCCGGCTCTGGTCGACCGCGCTGAGCGGCCTCGTCGACACCCCGTACATCAAGGCCACCGGGCACAGCGTGCGCATCTCGCTGCCCAAGGGTGAGACGCTGCCGGAGACCACGCTGGAGTGGAAGATCCCGAAGTGGTCCAACACCCTCGAACGGGACCGCGCCCGGCCGTACTTCGTCGCCTACGCGGCGGCCATGGCCCTGCAGTTCCTGGACGAGGCGATGGGCCTGGTGCGGTCCGGCGACACCAAGGTGTTCGAAAACTTCGAGGTGCCGGACGAGGCGATCGGCTGCGGCTTCCACGAGGCCGTGCGCGGGGTCCTCTCCCACCACCTGGTGATCAAGGACAAGAAGATCGCCAACTACCACCCGTACCCGCCGACCCCGTGGAACGCCAGCCCTCGCGACAAGTTCGGCACCCCGGGCCCGTACGAGGACGCCGTGATGAACCAGCCGATCTTCGAGGAGAACGGCCCGGACGACTTCAAGGGCGTCGACATCATGCGCACGGTCCGCAGCTTCGACCCCTGTCTGCCCTGCGGTGTCCACATGTACACGGGCAAGGGCAAGACCCTCACCGTCACCCACTCGCCGACCTACGGCGCGAACCATGGCTGACGGACGGCTCGACGGGCCGGCGGTCGAGGCCCGGCTGGCCCGACTCGACACCCTCCTGGAAGGCCTGGAGACCGCCCAGGGCCCGGCCGGGCGGTCGGCCGCCGAGGCGGTACGCCTGCTCACCGAGGTCTACGGCGAGGCCCTCGCCCGGGTCCTCGACCGCGCGGACGCGCCGCTGGCCGGGTCGCTCGCCGACGACGAGCTCCTCGACCACCTCCTGGTCCTGCACGACATCCACCCCGAACCGCCCGAGCGCCGGGCCGCCCGCGCGGTCGAGCGGCTGCGCCCCGCGGTGCGCGAGCGCGGGGGCGACGTCGAGTGGGCCGGGATGGAGGACGAGGTGGGCCGGGTGCGGCTGACCACGGGCGGCGGTTGCGGCTCCGGGTGCGGCGGAGGTACCACGGAGGTGACCGACGCCGTCCGGGAGGCGGTGCTCGCCGCGGCTCCCGAGCTGGCGGACGTGCGGCCGGTGGCCGAGGCCCCGGCGCCCGCCTTCGTCCCCCTGGACTCGCTGCGCCGGCCGCAGGAGGCACGGTGACCACCGACGGTGCCCTGGCCCGTCTCATCCGTTCCGCCGCCGACCACCGGCCTGCGGCGGACACGGAGGTGTGCGACCTGTGCGCCGCCCCGGTGGCCGCGGACCACCCGCACCTCTACGACACCGGACAGGACCAGGTGCGCTGCGCCTGCCGGCCGTGCTCGGTGCTGTTCGCCGACGGCCGGCAGGGCACCGGCGACGGCCAGTTCCGGCTGATCCCGACCCGCCGGGTCCGCCTTCCGAAGGTGGACACGGCGGCTCTCGGGGTCCCGGTCGGCCTGGTCTTCTTCGTACCGCGCGCCGACGGCTCGGTGACCGCCCAGGGGCCGAGCCCGGCGGGTGCCATGCGCTGGCAGGTGGACGCGGCGGCCTGGCAGCGCGCGGTCACCGGCTGCCCGCCCCTGGCCGGCCTGGCCCCCGACGTCGAGGCACTGCTGGTCAACACCGTGCACGGCCTCGACCACCACTGGATCGCACCGGTCGACGACTGCTTCCGCATGCTCGCCGTGGTGCGCCGGGAATGGCGCGGCCTGTCCGGCGGGGGCCGGATGTGGCCGGCCGTGGAACGTTTCTTCGAGGAGCTCACCGAACGGTCCTGACCGAGCGGCCTCGAGGAACGGCAACAGTAAGGAGAGATCCCATGGGCAGCATCAGAGTCGGCCGCCCCCAGGCGCGCCCCGACACCCCGTCCCACGTGCCCGGTATGCACCAGGGCAACGAGGGTCCGTACAAGAAGCAGACCGGACACCACTCGGACGGCACCGCCGACGCGCGGCGCTCGACCAACATCCACTGGAAGCGCCACGACGCCCTGCTGGACGTCATGCCGAACATCCCGCCCGGATGAGACCCCGGACGAGACAGAGATGAGACAGAGATGAGACAGACGGAGATGAGACGGAGAGCGGAGTTTCCTCCCATGAAGGGTCGAGGCAAGAGAACGGGGACGGCGGCCCAGCGCGTGCTGACCGCGGAGATCGCCGTGGTGGGCGCGCTGGTCCTGGCGCTGTTCGTCACCGAGATCCCCAGCATGGTGCGCGAGATGAAGATCTGGCGCATCGCCGGTGGGCTGCGTGCCCGTCACCGGTATCCGTGAGCCGGACGTGCACGAACTGTCGATCGCGACCGCGATCGTGGAACAGGCCGACGAGTGGGCCCGGGCGGACGGCGCGACCGGCGTGGCCGCGGTGACCGTCCGGGTCGGCGAGCTGTCCGGGGTCGTCCCCGACGCCCTGGACTTCGCCTTCGAGGTGGCCCGCGACGGCACCGCCCTCGCGGGCGCCCGCCTGGTCGTCGAGCAGGTGACCGCGCGGGCCTGGTGCGGGCCGTGCGCCGAGGAGTTCGCGGTGGGCATGCCCCCGTTCTTCTGGTGCCCGCGCTGCGACCGGCCCTCCACCGAACTGCGCAGCGGCCGGGAACTGGAGATCACCGCCGTCGAGTGACCCGGCCGGCGCCCGAGGGCGCGGGCGGGGCACTCGCCGGCCGGCGGCTTCAGCAGATGCGGGGCAGCTGCTCCCCGAGCGGCAGGTCCACGACCCGGGTGCCGCCCAGTCCGGTCGCCACGACGACCATGCCCGGGTGCTCGGCCACGCACTCCCCGACGACCACCGCGCCCGCCCCCTGCGGATGCGCGCGCATCGCGGCCAACACGGCCTCGGCGTCGGCGGGCGGCACGAAGGCCACCAGCCGGCCCTCGTTGGCGACGTAGAGCGGGTCGAGTCCGAGGAAACCGCAGGCGTTGGCGACCGCGTCCGGCACCGGGACGGCGCGTTCGCTGAGCCGTACCCCGGTTCCGGAGGCGCGGGCGATCTCGTTCAGCGAGGCGGCGAGACCGCCCCGGGTGGGGTCGCGCAGGACGTGGATGTCCGGGGTGACGTCCAGCATGGTCGCCACCAGGTCGGCCAGCGGCGCGGTGTCGCTGGCGATCTCGACGCCGAACTCCAGCCCCTCGCGCACGCTCAGCACGGCGACCCCGTGCAGGCCGATCGGCCCGCTGACGATGACGGCGTCCCCGGGCCTGGCCCGCTGCGGCCGGACGTCGACCCGCTCGGGGACGAGCCCGACGCCGGCGGTCGTGACGTACACCCCGTCCCCGTGGCCGGCCTCGACCACCTTGGTGTCCCCGGTGGCGATGGTGACCCCGGCGGTCTCGGCCGCCGCGCCCATGGCCCGCGCGACGCGTTCCACGACGCTCAGCTCCACGCCCTCTTCCAGGACGAACGCGGCGGACAGGTAGGCGGGCCGGGCGCCGCTCATCGCCAGGTCGTTCACGGTGCCGTTGACGGCGAGGTCGCCGAGGCAGCCGCCGGGGAAGAACAGCGGCCGTACCACGTAGGAGTCGGTGGAGAGGGCGAGCCGGGCGCCGCCCAGGTGCAGGACGGCCGAGTCGGTCATGCCGGCCAGCAGCGCGTTGCCGTAGGCGGGGGTGAAGACCTGCTCGATCAGCTCGGCGGAGAGGGCGCCGCCCCCGCCGTGGCCCATCACCACGACCGGCTGGTCGCGGATCGGTGCCGGGCAGCTCCAGTTCGCGGGGTCCACGACGGTCTGGTCAGCCAACGGGGTTCATCTCCTCACGCGCGGGCGCCGGCCCGGACATCCGGCGGTAGAGGTAGTAGGCGGCGCAGGCGCCCTCGCTGGAGACCATGGTGGCGCCGAGCGGGGTGCGCGGGGTGCAGGTGGTGCCGAAGGCCGCGCAGTCCGTGGGCTTGATGAGCCCTTGCAGGACCTCACCGGCCCGGCATTCGGCGGGTTCCTCGGTGCGGATGCCGCTGACGTCGAAGCGGTGTTCGGCGTCGTACGACCGGTAGGCCTCGCTGAGCCGCCAGCCGCTGGCGGGGATCCGGCCGATGCCGCGCCAGGCGCGGTCGGTGACCTCGAAGACCTCCTCGATCATGCGGACGGCGGCCGGGTTGCCGGCCTCGCGCACGGCGCGGGGGTAGGCGTTCTCCACCCGGTGCTCGCCGCGCTCCAGCTGGCGGACGGTGCGCCGGATGCCCTCCAGGATGTCGAGCGGTTCGAAGCCGGTGACGACGATGGGCACCCGGTGCCGTTCGGCCAGTTCGGGGTACTCGCTCATGCCCATCACGCTGCACACGTGACCGGCGGCGAGGAAGCCCTGCACCCGGCAGCGGGGGGCGGTCATGATGGCCTCGACGGCCGGGGGGACCCGGACGTGGGAGACCAGCAGGCTGAAGTTGGCCAGGCCGAGCCGCTTGGCCTGGTGCACGGCCATGGCGTTGGCGGGGGCGGTGGTCTCGAAGCCGATGGCGAAGAAGACGACCTGCTTGTCCGGGTGGCGCCTGGCCAGTTGGAGCGCGTCGAGCGGGGAGTACACCACGCGGACGTCGCCGCCCTCGCCCTTGACCCGGAACAGGTCGCGGTCGGTGCCGGGCACCCGCAGCATGTCGCCGAACGAGCAGAAGATCACGTCGGGCCGGGCGGCGATCTCCAGCGCCTTGTCGATGCACTCCAGCGGGGTCACACAGACCGGGCAGCCCGGCCCGTGGATCAACTCGATCTGTTCCGGGAGGAGTTGGTCGATGCCGTGCCGGATGATGGAGTGGGTCTGGCCGCCGCACACCTCCATCAGGGCCCAGGGCCGGGTGGCGGTGGCGCGGATCTCGTCGAGCAGCCGGCGCGCCAGCTGTGGGTCGTTGAACTCGTCGAGGTACTTCACCGGGCCTCACTCCCCTCGGCCTGCTCGGCGGCCTGCCGCCAGGCGTCGCCGAACTCCTCCTCGAGCAGTCCGAGTTCCTCGAAGAGCCGCAGGGAGGCCAGGGCGGACTCCTCGTCGAGCCGCTGAAGGGCGAAGCCCACGTGGACGATGACGTACTCCCCCACCCGCACGTCGGACACGTACTCCAGACACGCCTGCTTCTGCACCCCGCCGAAGTCGATC
Organism: Streptomyces arenae; assembly: GCF_022343545.1. Lineage (NCBI taxonomy): Bacteria > Bacillati > Actinomycetota > Actinomycetes > Kitasatosporales > Streptomycetaceae > Streptomyces > Streptomyces arenae. The sequence continues at coordinate 94,833 of NZ_JAKQYH010000010.1, read as the reverse complement.
AGGCCGGTGAGCGGATCGGCGGTGTCGTCGATGCTCACGACCCTGCCGGGCACTGCCAAACACATGGGTCACTCCGTCTCGTCGCTGGTTCCTCTGGGTTGGTCGTCCGGTACTTCGCGGGCCGCGACCAGCAGTTGCCCGAGCGCCAGTCCGCCGTCGTTCGGGGGGACCTCGCCGTGCAGCAGCACGGTGAAGCCGTCGTCGCGGAGCAGTCCGGCGCTCGCGTCCTCCAGCAGGGCGTTGGCGAAGACACCGCCGGTCAGAGCGACGGTGTTCAGGCCGGTGGCGTCGCGGACTCCTCGGCAGACGGCGGCGACGGCCCTCGCGACACCGCGGTGGAAGCGGGCCGCGATCACCGGTACCGGGATGCCGCGCCGCAGGTCGCCGATGACCGCGCGCAGGGCGGGCGCCGGGTCGAGGCGGTCACCGAAGGGGTATGCGGCGCGGTCCCGGTCCCAGGCCAGGCAGGCCTGCGCCTCCAGTTCCAGGGCGGCCTGGGCCTCGTAGCCCGCCCGGTGGCACACGCCCGCGAGGGACGACACCGCGTCGAAGAGCCGGCCCATGCTGGAGGTGGTCGCACAGCCGACACGGCTCGGCAACTGCGCTGCCAGCACTCGGAGTTCGTCGCGCGAGCAGGCGGCGACGCTGGGCAGATCGGGGTCCCACGGCAGGCCGGCCGCCCACAGCCGGGCCAGCGCCGTGCGGCAGGGGTTGGCGACCCCCGCGTCCCCGCCGGGCAGCGGGGCCGGGGCGAGGTGGGCGAGACGGCGGTAACCGGTGTAGCCGGCGACGAGCACCTCGCCGCCCCAGACGCTGCCGTCGTCGCCGTAGCCGGTGCCGTCGAAGGCGACGCCGATGACGGGGGTGGTGCCGTCGAGGCCCGCCTGTGCCATGACGGAGGCGATGTGCGCGTGGTGGTGCTGCACGAACACCGGTCTTCCGAGGGGAAGTCGCGCGCTGCGGCGGCGGGCCCAGGCGGCCGAGTGGTAGCCGGGGTGGCGGTCGGCGGCGACGAGTTCGGGGCGGACGCCGGTCAGCCGGTGCAGATGCCGTTCCGCCCCGGCGGCGGCCTCCAGGGTGGCCAGGTCGCCCATGTCGCCGATGTGCGGGCCGAACCAGGCGAGGTCGCCCTCGCCGACGCAGAGCGCGTTCTTGAGGTCGCCGCCCACCGCGAGCGCGGGCCGCACCGGCACCGGCAGCCGCAGCGGGCGGGGCGCGTATCCGCGGGAGCGGCGCAGTACCTGTTCGGTGCCGTCGGCGCGGACCCGCAGCAGGGAGTCGTCGCACGGCGAGGCGATGGGCCGGTCGTGCGCGAGCCAGGCGTCGGCCAGCCCGGACAGCCGGGTCAGCGCCTCCTCGTCGTCCGTGACGATCGGTTCGCCCGAGCGGTTGCCGCTGGTCATGACGAGGACGCGGGGGCCGGGCGGGTCGCCGGGGAGGCCGAAGAGGAGGGTGTGGACGGGGGTGTAGGGCAGCATCACGCCCAGGTGCGGGCTGCCCGGGCAGACGCCGGCCGCCAGCCCGGTACCACGTTTGGGGCGGAGCAGGACGATGGGGCGGCGGGGGCCGGTGAGGGCGGCTCGCTCGGCCGGGCCGACCTCGGCGATCCGTTCCGCCTGGGCGAGGTCCGCGCACATCACGGCGAACGGCTTGTCGCCGCGGGCCTTGCGGGTGCGCAGGGTGTCGACGGCGTGGCCGTCGGAGGCGTCGCAGGCGAGGTGGTAGCCGCCGACGCCCTTCACGGCGACGATCCGACCGGCGGTCAGCAGCTCTCGCGCCCGTGACAGGGCCTCACCGTCGCGAGCGGCTCTCATCGCGCTGCCCGCGGCGGGCACCAGCCGCAGCCGGGGCCCGCAGTCGGGGCAGGCCACGGGCTGGGCGTGGAAGCGGCGGTCGGCCGGGGTGTCGTACTCACGGGTGCAGCGCGGGCACATGGGGAAGCCGGCCATGGTGGTGGCCACGCGGTCGTAGGGCATCCCGGTGGCGATGGTGAAGCGGGGTCCGCAGTGGGTGCAGGTGATGAAGGGGTGGCGATACCGGCGGTCGGCCGGATCGGCGAGTTCGCGCAGGCAGTCGGCGCAGGTGGCGGTGTCGGGCGGGAGCAGCGTGCGGCCCGGCGCGGACTGTTCGGTGGCGCGGATGGTGAAGCCGGGGTCCGTCCCGGTGGCGGGCACCTCGTCGACGCCCACGGCGGTGACGGTGGCCAGCGGCGGCGGTGCGCCGGCCAGCCGCTCGCAGAACCGCTCGACGTCCGTGGCCGGCCCCTCCACCTCGATGAGCACCCCGTGCGCGGTGTTGCCGACGAACCCGGTGAGGGCGAGTTCGGCGGCCAGCCGGTGGACGTGGGGGCGGAAGCCGACGCCCTGTACGGTCCCGCGCACCGTGATGCGCCGGCGGACGGCCGTCGCGGTGGTGGGCGCGGTCACGAGGCGGTCGGGGCGTGGAGGTGGCCGTGCGGGTGGGGGGCGAGCGGGGGCCGGTGGGCGGGGGCGCCGTCGCGTACGGCGAGCACCCGGTCGAGGACGGTGTCGACGCCTTCGCCGGTACGGGCGCAGGTGCGGACGACCTCGACGCCGGGGTTGACCCGCCGTACCTGGTCGGCGAAGGCGCGCTCGTCGAAGCCGGCCGGTCCGGCGAGGTCGGTCTTGGTGAGTACGACCAGGTGGGCGGAGCCGAAGGCGGTGGGGTACTTCGCGGGCTTGTCCTCGCCCTCGGTCACCGCCATCAGCACGATCCGCAGGTGTTCACCCAGGTCGTAGGAGGCGGGGCAGACGAGGTTGCCGACGTTCTCGACGAACAGCAGCGCGGTGTCCGGCGGCAGCCAGCCCTCCAGGTGACCGCGGACCTGCCGGGCCTCCAGGTGGCACAGCCCGTCGGTCAGGAGCTGCTTCACCGGCGCTCCCGAACGGGCCAGCCGGGTCGCGTCGTTCTCGGTGGCGAGGTCGGCGGTGAAGGCGGCGACGGGGACGTCCCGCTCCAGCGCCCGGGCGAGGACCCGGCCGAGCAGCTCGGTCTTGCCGCTGCCGGGGCTGGAGAGCAGGTTCACCACGTTCACCCCGCGCGCGGTCAGGTCGTCGCGCAGGCTCGCGGCCAGGCCGTCGTTCCTGGCCAGGACGGCCCGGGTGACCTCCTCCGACTGGCACATGGGCGGTCCGCTCCTCGGTCGCTGGGGTGGGGAAGGACCTGCGGGGCGGTGGGTGCCGTCCTGGTCCGCTAGCGATCCTCCGCGCCCGTGGCGGCTGTCGGCGGGCGACCGGCCGGGACGGGGGGCGCGGATTCCTCCGGGCGGGCCAACGGGGGCGTGGCCAGGGGGTCCGCGAGGAGTGCCGGGACGAGGACGTGCAGGGCGGTCACCGCCTGCCCGACCGCTTCCCGGACCGGTGCGCTGAGCCCGGGGGCGATGTCCTCGTCGCCGCGCGGCGGCTCGCCCGGTTCGCAGGCGAGGACGAGGACGCGGGGCAGGGGTTCGTCGCCGAGGTGGGCGGCGAGGGCGAGCACCTTCGCCGGGTCCATGCCGTGCGCCTCGGGCGGGGCGGCCGCGGCGCCGTCCGGCGGGTCGGGTTGGATCAGGGAGAGGGTGCCGGGGCGCTCACCGCGGGCCGCCGCGTCCACGAGGACGGCGACCGTCCAGCCGTCGAGCAGTTCGTAGGCGAGGTCCAGGCCCCGGATGCCGTAGTCCCGGACCCGTACGGCGGGCGGCAGCGGCCGGTCGGCCAGGGAACGGATCACCTCGGGGCCGAAGGCGTCGTCGCCGAGGAAGATGTTGCCGACGCCCGCCACCAGCAGCCGGGTCACCGGGCACCGCCGGGGACCTTGCGGACGAAGGCCGAGCGCAGCGCGTGGTAGGCGGCGCCCGGGTCGAAGAACAGGGCGTGCATCCGGGCGAGTTCGTCCGCGCGGTGCTCGGCGAGCGGGTACCGCTCCTCGTCGGCGAGGCGCGCCGCGGCCTTGGCGGCGATCCGCCGGTCGAGGTCCGGGGTGCCGGCCAGTTCCGCGGCCAGGCGCTCGACCTCGGCGGTGAAGTCCTGGGCGGGGACGGGTACCAGGCGGTCGACGAGCCCGAGCCGGGCGGCGGTGGCCGCGCTCACCGGCTGGGCCTCCTCGGTCAGCCGCCGGGCCGTCTCCGCTCCGGCCCGGCGGGGCAGCGAGTACGTCCAGAACTCCGAGCCGTACAGACCCATCCGCCGGTAGTGCGGGTTGAGGACGGCGCCCGAGCGGCACCAGACCTGGTCGGCGGCGAGGGCGAGCATGGCGCCGCCGGCCGCGGCGTTGCCGCCGAGCGCGGCCACCACCAGCCGGTCGGTGGTCCGCAGCACGGCCTCGACGAGGTCGTCCATGGCGTTGAGGTTGGCCCAGGACTCCACGGCCGGGTCGGGGGCGGCCTCGATGACGTTGAGGTGGATGCCGTTGGAGAAGAAGTCACGCCGGCCGCCGAGCACCAGGACCCGGGTGGGGCGGGCGAGGGCGTACTCGTAGGCGGCGAGCAGCCGCCGGCAGTGGCCGGTGCTCATGGCGCCGCCGGGGAAGGAGAAGCTGACGAAGCCGACGTCGCCGTGCTGCCGGTAGCGGATGTCGGTCCAGGTGCGGCGGTCCGGGTCCGGTTCCAGCGGGGCGGGGCACTCGGGGAGCGCCGGGTCGGCGAGCACGTCGGCCGCCGGGCGGCGGAAGGGCGCCGGGTCGCCGGAGTTCCTGCGCGGGCGCAGCTCCGGGATCCAGACGGCGCCGTCGCGGGTGGCCCGGCAGACCGCGCCCGCCCGCGTCGCCAGCAACGCGCCGGGTTCGCCGCGCAGTTCGTCCTCGGGGTGACCGCCGTGCAGGAACACCTCCCGGCCGCCCAGCTCGTCCAGCACGCCCGGCTGCGAGTCGGCGCCGCGCAGTTTGCGCAGCACCGTGTCCGTGTCGTCGGCCGCCCAGTCGATCCGCCGCCGCTCCTGCCGGAAGACGTCACGCCAGACGACCCGGCCGCGGATCGCGGGGTCGCTCTGCGGCAGTGGCTTGTACGAGCCGTCCGCGTACCGTCGTACGGCCAGGTGGACGGCGGTCAGGGCGGCGTCGGTGGCCTCGCCCCGGTACAGGTCGCTCTTGCCGACCGGCGCCACCGGGAACGGTTCGCTCGCCCACACCGCGCCCGCGTCCATCGCGGCCTCGGCCTGCAGGACGGTCACCCCCCAGGTCGGGGCCTGTTCGGCGATCGCCCAGTCGAGGGCGGAGGGGCCCCGGTCGCCGAGCGGGCCCGGGTGCACGATCAGGCAGGTGTGCGCCTGCCAGACGTCCTCGGGGAGTGCCGTCCTCAGCATCGGGGCCACGATGAGCTCCGGGGGCCGTTCCCGTACGGCCGAGCGGATGGCGTCCGGACCCCGGCCGGCGAGGACGACGTCCACCCGGTGGTCGAGGTCGGACAGCTCGGCGTACACCCGCTGGGACAGGCTGTTGAACGCGCTTGCGATGAGCAGAATGTCCATGGTGCGGCATGTTTGCCGCTTCAGCGGCTCCCGGGAAGGACCCGTGCGGCGTTTCGCCGCCCGCCCTGGTCCACTCGGCCCTCCGGAGTCCGGAACGCCCACTCCATTCCGGGCTCCATCACGAACCGGAAGACCCGGCGCACCGGCGGGGTGCACAGCAGGGTCACCACCGCGGCGGCGACCAGGGTCGCGGTCACCGCGCCGAGCGGCCCGTGCATCCACGCGGGGTCGTACCAGTGGGCGGGCTTGGCGCCCTGCGCGACGAAGCCGTGCAGCAGGTAGCCGTAGAGCGTGCCCGCGCCGAGGGCGGTGAACCAGGTACGGCGGCCCGGTACCCAGGCGAGGAAGCAGGCGACCAGGACCAGGGAGCAGCCGAAGGTGGCGAGGGTCATCACGGGCCCGTACCAGGCGGGCACGCCCAGCTGCTCGGCGCTGTCCCGGTGGAAGAACCAGCGGTAGCCGAGGTGCGGCACCGACCAGTAGGCGACCGCGAGGGCCGCCGCGGCGACGGGCAGGGCGCACAGCCGCACGCTCCAGCGGCGCAGCAGGCCGAAGTGCTCGGGCCGCAGACAGAGGCCGAGCACGAAGTACGGCAGGAACTGCAGGACCCGCTGGAGGTCCAGGTCACCGCCGATGGACGACGAGACGCTCGCCAGCGCGGCCACGGCCAGCGCGACCGGCAGCGGCCACCGCAGCTGGCGCCAGATCGGGGTGGTCAGCCGCCAGACGAACAGGGCCGCCAGGAACCAGGTCAGGTACAGCGGGTTCAGGAGGCTGATGTCGCGGTCGGGGGCGTGGTCGCTCCACCGGGTGTACAGGGTGTAGGCGGTCTCGAAGACGACGTAGGGCACGGCGACACCGGTGACGAGCCGCCGGACGCGCGCCGGGCTCGCGTCGAAGTTCCGGGAGAAGTAGCCGGAGATGACGATGAACGCCGGCATGTGGAAGGCGTACACGAACGTGTAGAGCGCGGTGACGGTACGGCTGTCCGAGCGCAGCGGTTCCCAGGCGTGTCCGACGGCCACGAGCACGATCGCCAGGTACTTGGCGTTGTCGAAGTACGCGTCCCGCCGCCCGGCGCTCCGGGCGGGCGGCCGTTCACCTCGCGCGGGTGCCGGACCGGGTGGCGGGGCCGGCGTCCGGTCCGTGGGCCGCGCGGCTGACGCGTCGTCGACTGTGGCTGCTGTCTCGCGGGAGCCGGACAGACCAGAACACCTCTCACAGGACGTGCGCTCCGAGGAGCGACCGGGGACGGGGGTGGAGCCCGGTGGGCGCTGCTCCGGTGTCGCTGCTCTCCGGGATCCGGCGGCGTAAACCCCCCGTGGTGCCCGGCGCCGGTGTGGGAAACACCACCCGGCCGCCCTCCGCCGCCGTGAGAATGGTTCCGCCCCTGTCGACCGATGCCTCCTGGGAGCGTGCCGCGTGACGTCGTCGGACCGTGTCTTCGCCGCCGCGGGATCCATGGAACCGCTGGACACCCGCCCCGAGACGCTCCGGGCGGCGGCGGACGACTTCGGCCACCTCGTGCACGGACCGCCGCTGGGCGTGCTGCGGCCCGGGTCCGCCGCCGGGATCAGGGACGCGCTGGTGCATGCCGGTCGGCACGGGATCCCGGTGGCCGCGCGGGCGGGCGGTCACTCCCTGTACGGGCAGGGTCAGGCGCCGGGCGGGATCGTCCTGGACCTGGCCGGACTGGCCGCCGTCGGGCCGGTGACCGGCGACCGGGTCGAGGTGCAGGCGGGTGCGCTGTGGCGGGACGTGCTCGCCGCGACCCTGCCGCACGGGCTCGCCCCGCCCGTCCTGACCGACTACCTGGGCGCCGGTGTCGGCGGTGTGCTGAGCGCCGGCGGCCTGGGCGGCGCGAGTCACCGGCACGGTCTGGTGGCGGACTCGGTGCTGGAGCTGGAGGTGGTGACCGGGGCCGGCGAGCACCTGGTCTGTGCGCCGGACCGGCACGGCTCCCTCTTCCACGCGGTCCTGGCGGGTCTGGGCCAGGTGGCCGTCGTCGTCCGGGCCACCCTGCGCCTGTCCCCCGCGCCCGCCCTGGTGCGCCGCTACTGCCTGTACTACCCCGACCTGGAGGGCTACCTGGCCGACCAGCGCCTGCTGGCCGCGGACCGGCGTTTCGACTACCTGGAGGGCCAGGCCCGTCCCGCCCCCGGCGGCTGGACCTACATGGTCGAGGCGGTGGCCGGCCACCGGGGCCCGACCCCTCCCGACGACGGGACGCTCCTGGACGGCCTCGCCTTCGGGTCGGCCGAGTCCGAGGACCTCGGGTACGCCGAGTTCGCGGACCGGGTCGCCACCGACGAGGAGCTGCTGCGGTCGACCGGCGAGTGGCTGCACCCGCACCCCTGGCTGAACCTGCTGCTGCCCGAGGACACCGCCGCCTCCGTGGTGACGGCGGTCCTCGGCGACCCCGGCTTCCGGGACCTGCGCGAGAACGGCCTGGTGCTGCTCTACCCCCTGCTCGGCCGCACCCTGCGGGCCCCGCTGTTCCGCCGCCCGCCCGGCGAGGTGGTCCATCTCCTGGCCCTGTTGCGTACGGCCGTCCCCGGCACGGCCGGTCCGATGGTCGCCGCCAACCGCTGGGCGTACGAGTTCGCCCGCGCCCGGGGCGCCGTCGCCTATCCGGTCAACGCGCTGCCGATGTCCCCTGCGGACTGGCGGGCACACTACGGAAGCCGGTGGACGACCCTGGCCGAGGCCAAGGCCGTCCATGATCCGCACGGCGTGCTGGGCCGCGGGCACGGGATGTGGTCACCGGCGTAGGAGGCCGGGCCGAAGCTCGCGCCCGCCGGGTGTCGATTCCGTCCGGCGCCGTTCGTCGGTGGGGTGTAGGAAGCACATGAGGACGTGGAGGAACCCATGAAGTACATGCTGCTGGTCTGCGGCGACGACACCGCAGACGCCTCCGGGATGGCACCGGTCGAACCCTGGGTCGAGGAACACGGCGTGCGCGGCGGGAGCCGGCTGTACGGGCACCGGCTGCGGCTGCCGGACACCGCGGTCACCGTGCGGGTGCGGGACGGGGAGGTGCTGCGGACCGACGGACCGTTCGCCGAGACCAAGGAGTACGTCGCCGGGTTCGACGTCGTCGACTGCGACAGCCTGGAGGAGGCGGTACGGATCGCGGCCGGCCATCCGGTGGCCACCGTCGGGGCCCTGGAGGTGCGGCCGTTCTGGGACGAGGACCCGCTGGAGGACGCCGAGGCGGCCGTCCGCCGGATCGACGCCGAGCTGACCGAGGCGGCGCGCGAGCGGGACGTCGACCGGGTGACCGCCTGCTACGCGCCCGACGCGGAGGTCTACGGGCCCGCCGACACCGCGGGGCGGTCGGGGACCGCCGAGGTCCGCAAGGCGGTCGAGGCATGGTTCGCCACCCTGTCCGGGCCGGTGCACCGCGAGGTCCTGGAGCTGCGGGTGCGTCCCGGAGAGGGCAGCTGCTTCAGCCACGCCCTCGTCCGGATCCACGGCACCCGCGTGACCGGGGAACCCGTGGACCAGCTGGTCCGGGTCACCACCGGTTACCGCGACCCCGGGTTCGGCTGGCTCATCGCCCACGAGCACGTCTCGGTCCCGCTCGGCGCGACGGACCGGAAGGAGCGGTCATGAAGTACGTCCTGTTCATCTGCACCCCGGTCGGCGGCGAGGAGCTCAGCCCCGCCGAGATCGCCGCGGACCCGCGTTTCACCTCGTACCTCCACGAGGTCCGCAGCCGGGACGTCGTCAAGGGCGGCGCCCGGCTGCGGCCCGCCGCCGACGCCACCACCGTGCGCGTCCAGGGCGACGAAGTGCTGCTCAGCGACGGGCCGTTCGCCGAGACCAAGGAGTACGTCGCGGGCATCGACATCATCGAGGTCGCCGACCTCGACGAGGCGGTGGCACTCGCCTCCCGGCACCCCGCGGCGCTCGCCGGCGGCTCGGTGGAGGTGCGGCCGGTCTGGGAGTGAACCGCACATGAGTACCACGAACGAGGTCGAGGAGGCCGTCGCCGCCGCCTTCCGCGAGGAGTGGGCCCAGGTCGTCGCCACCCTGATCCGGGTGACCGGCGACTGGGACCTCGCCGAGGAGTGCGCGCAGGACGCCTTCGCCCAGGCGCTCGAACGGTGGCGGCGCGACGGAGTGCCGCGCCGCCCCGGCGCCTGGCTCACCACGACCGCCCGCAACCGCGCCCTGGACGTGCTGCGCCGGGAGGCGGTGGGGGCGGCGAAACAGCGGGAGGCGGCGGTGTCGGCGCGGGACGAGGGGCCGTACGACCCCGATCACGACGGGGACGACAGCGGGGTGACGGACGACCGGCTGCGGCTGATCTTCACCTGCTGTCACCCCGCCCTGTCCGTCGAGGCGCGGGTCGCGCTGACCCTGCGCACCCTCGCCGGGCTGACCACCCCCGAGATCGCGCGCGCCTTCCTGGTCCCGGAGGCCACGATGGCGCAGCGTCTGGTGCGGGCCAAACGGAAGATCCGCAACGCCGGTATCCCGTACCGGGTGCCGCCCGCGCATCTGCTGCCCGAGCGCACCACGGGCGTCCTCGGGGTGCTGTACCTGCTGTTCAACGAGGGGTACACGGCGAGCGGCGGCACGGATCTGATGCGGGCCGGTCTGTGCGCCGAAGCCGTCCGGCTGGCCCGGCTGCTGGCCCGGCTGATGCCCGACGAACCGGAGGTCGCGGGCCTGCTCGCGCTTCTGCTGCTGCACGACGCCCGCCGGGGCACGCGGGTGGACGCGGCCGGCGATCTGGTGACCCTGGACGACCAGGACCGCACGGCGTGGGACCGTGCCGAGATCGACGAGGGCGCGGCGCTCCTGGAGGGGGCCCTGCGCCGTGGCCGTCCCGGCCCGTACCAGATCCAGGCGGCCGTCGCGGCCTGTCACGCCACCGCGGCGACCGCCGCCGACACCGACTGGGCCGACATCGCCGGGCTGTACGGCGAACTCCAGCGCTTCGTCCCGTCGGCGGTGGTCCGGCTCAACCGGGCGGTCGCGGTGGGCATGGCCGAGGGGATGGAGGCCGGGCTGGCGCTGGTGGCGGAGCTGGAGGCGGAGGGCGAACTGGCCGGCTACCACCTGCTGCCGGCCACCCGGGCGGATCTGCTGCGGCGCCTGGGGCGGACCCAGGAGGCGGCGGAAGCGTACGAACGGGCCTTGGAGTCGGTGGCGAACGCGGCCGAACGCAGGTTCCTGGAGAAGCGGCTCGCGCAGTGCCGGGCGACGTAGCCGAGGGGGGCCGGCCACCCGCCGCGGCGGGGGCTGCCCCCACCACGGATGCGGCAGCCAGCGGGAGTGATCGCGGGCCGCCGCCTGCCTAGCGTGAGGGCGCATGGCAACCATTCCTGTGAAGTCCGCCCTCGCGTTATCGGCGGCGGCACTCGTGCTGACGGCCGCGCCGCCCGCCACCGCACGGCCGTCGCCCTCCTCACCCCCCGGGCGGTGCGCCGCGCCCGCCGAGGTCCGCCGGGCCCTGACCGAACTGACCTCCGGCGATCACATCACCGGCGCCTCGGTGCTCGCCGACGGCCCGTGCGGGCGCTGGACCGCGGCCTCGGGCACGGCCGACCTGCGCACCGGCCGCCCCATGAACACCACCGACCGGTTGCGTGTCGGCAGCGTCACCAAGACGTTCACCGCGACCGTCGTCCTCCAGCTCGCCGCCGAGCACCGGCTCTCGCTGGACACCTCCGTGGACCACTACCTGCCCGGCCTGATCGACGCCCACGGCTACGACGGCCGCCGCATCACCGTACGGCAACTCCTGCGCCACACCAGCGGGTTGCCCGACTACCTCGACGCACCCGAGTGGGAGCACCCGGAGCGGCTGCGCCACCGCCACTTCGCACCACGCGAGTTGATCGAGCGAGCCCTGGAACTCCCGCGCCCCGAGGGGACCTGGCACTACGCCACCACCAACTATCTGCTGCTGGGACTGATCGTGCGGCAGGTCACCGGACACGCTCCGGAGGCGGAGACCAGCAGGCGGATCATCGCGCCCCTCGGGCTGCGCGACACCTACTGGCCGGGGGACGAGACCCGGATCCGGGGGCGGTACTCGCACAGTTACTTCACCGGCGAGGACGGGCGGCGCGTCGACGGGACCGACTGGAACACCTCCTTCGGCGGTGTCGGCGGCGCGCTCGTCTCCACCCAGGCCGACCTGCTCCGGTTCGCCACCGCGCTCTTCGGCGGCCGGCTGCTGCCGCCGCGCGAACTCACCGAGATGCGGCGGACGGTGGCCGCCGATCCGGACCGGCTGTGGCCGGGCGCCCGCTACGGGCTGGGGCTGATCTCGTCGCCGCTGACGTGCGGCGGGGTGTGGTGGGGCCACGCCGGGACCGTGCCCGGCGGCCACCGGGCGCTGGTCGCGGTCGGTCCGGGCGGCCGGCGCGTGGCCGTCGCCCTCGACCAGGTACCGGACAGCCTCCGGGCCGAACTGGACTTCCAGCACCTCGTCGACGTCTCCCTCTGCCCGGCCGGCACCAGTGAGAGGACCGCCGCATGACCGGTTTCACGGCCCCCGCCGCCCTGGCCCTCGCCGGCGCGCTGGCCTTCGGCGCCGCCCCGGCCGCCACCGCCCACCCGGCCCCCGACCCGCTCGCCCGCTACCACCACCAGCACCTCGTCTGGAAGAGCTGCCGGCTCGGGCCCGACGACGACACCGGCAAGGAGCTGGAGAAGGCGGGCGCCCGCTGCGCCGACGTCACCGTGCCCCTGGACTACGACGACCCGCGCGGCCGTACGATCACCGTCGCGATCTCCCGCATCGAGGCCGCCGACACCGCACACCGCGTCGGGGCGCTGCTGCTCAACAGCGGTGGCCCTGGCGGGCAGACGATCGGTGACCCGCCGTGGGTGCGGGCGGCGATGAAGGACGTGGGCCGGCGGTACGACGTGGTCGGCGTGGACCCGCGTTTCGTCGGCCGCAGCACGCCCATGGACTGCCACTGGCCCACCGGGTCGGCGATCCGCGGCCCGGGACACGACCGGGCCGGCTTCGACCGCTCCACCGCCCTGGCCGCACGACTCGCCCGTGACTGCCGGAAGTTCGAGGGCGACGTGCTGCCGTACGTCACCACCCGGAACACCGCGCGGGACATGGACGTGATCCGCGCCGCGCTCGGCGAGCGGCGGATCTCCTACCTCGGCTACTCGTACGGCACCTACCTGGGCCAGGTGTACGCCACGATGTTCCCCGGCCGCACGGACCGGGTCGTGCTGGACGGGGTGGCCGACCCAGGGCGGTACGGCCCGCGCCTGCTGCGCGGATCGGAGCCCGCCAACCGGCACGCGCTGCGGGACTGGGCCGCCTGGGCCGCCGCCCGCGACACGACGTACGGCCTGGGCGGCAGCCGGCAGGCGGTGCTGGCGGTCGTGGACCGGATCCAGGCCGCGGCGGAGCGCGCACCGCTGCGGGTCGGCGACTACCAAGTGGACGAGAGCAGCACGCTGATGGTCGTCTTCAGCGGCCTCTCGCAGGACGACGACACGGCGTACGGCGCCTTCGCGGCGGCCGTCCGCGACCTGCGGGCCGCGGCCGACGGCAGGTCCGTCGACCCGAGTCCATGGCTCGCCGACACGCTCCGCTTCCTGCTGACCGGTTCCGAATCGGCGTACGGCAGCGTGCAGACGGCCGTCCTCTGCGGGGACGTGGCCGCGCCCCGCGTCCCGGACACCTACTGGCGTGACGTCCAACGGGCCCGCGCCCAGGACCCGTTGTTCGGGCCGGTGACCAACAACATCGGACCCTGCGCGTTCTGGGAGCCGCCGCGCGAGCGTCCGACGAGGATCAGGGACGACCTGCCGGCCCTCCTCGTCAACGCGACGGGTGACCCGCGCACCGTCTACGAGGGCGCCCAGGCGGTGCACCGCGGCTGGCCGGGCTCCCGGCTGGTCACGCTGCGCGGGGCGGACCAGCACGCGGTGTTCGGCGTCTACGGCAGCGCATGCGTCGACGCCACGGTCAACGCCTACCTGTCGACCGGACGGTTGCCGGCCGCGGACGTCACCTGCGCCGCGACCGCGCGCTGACGGGCGCCTCCGGGCCGCTCCCGGGCCGCTCCCGGACAGGGGTGGCCCGGAGGGGCCGGAGGCGTCAGGGGCGGCGCGGAGGGGTCAGGGCCGGCGCGTGTCCCGCGCCAGTGCCCTGAACTCCTGCCACTGCACGCGTGGCCGGGACAGGCCACGCCGGGACAGGTAGCGGTCGGTGGCCCGCTTGGTGCTGCGCAGCACGCCCACCGCGTCACTCACGCGGCCGGTGCCCATCGGCTCCACCACCTTGCCCGGGACCAGCACCGGCCCCCCGTCGCCCGTGCGCAGTTCGCCGGGCACGAGCACGTTGTACATGTTGTTCAGCCGCTCGTCGTGCCGGTGCCCGAGGAGGGAGGCGGGGCCGGGTGCCGCCGGGCAGTCGGCCGGCACGGCCACGGCGAAGCCGTCGGCGGTGGGCACCGGCCGGGTCCTGGCCAGCACCGGCGCTCCGGACGCGTCGCGCGCGGCGAGCACGGCCGTCGGGAACCGGGCGAGCCGCGCGGCGCCCACCAGCCCACTGGCCGAGGCCAGTGCCGGCGCCGGTGTCCGAGCCGGTGCCGGTGCGTCGGACGCGGGCAGCGGCGGCCGCACCACGACCTGACGAGGTGTCACGGTGATCAGCAGCCGCAGGTAGTACCAGTCCATCAGCGGCCGCATCGGCGCCGAGAGGTACGAGCGGCTGTGCGGCTGGCGTTCGAACAGCATCCGCCAGTACTCCTCGGCGCCCTGGGGGCCGGTCATGATCTCGTCGGGGCACTCGGCGTGTCCGCCGACGAAGATCTGCGGGGGTGCGGTGCGGCCGCTGCCGGTGGGGTCGGAGAAGAGCAGGGCGACACGGCCGTCCCTGCGGATGTTCAGCGCCTTCTGCGCGAACGCCAGGGAGGTGCTCAGCAGCAGGGTCCCGTCCGGTCGGCGCCACACGGCCGTCGGCCACACCACGGGGGTGCCGTCGCGGCCCAGGGTGGCGAACTCGCAGGTGCGGTAGGAGTCCTGGACGTCGAGCGGGGCGGAGTCGAGTACGGACACCGGGCTACTCCCCGGCCAGCGGCGCGCGCATGCGGTCGCGGTAGGCGGCGTACTGGCGCCGGCCGACGGCCCGCCACAGCAGCCTGCCCACGAGCGGGGCCTTGCCCAGGAAGAACGCGCTCTCCTCGGGAGTCGCCTCCTCCAGGATCGCGCCGAGTGCCAGCAGGCGCTTGTTCTTCGGCAGCCCCTCCAGGCCGCGCTCTCCGACCAGGTCCCACTCGGCGACGGTCAGATGCTCGGCGACCAGCGGCAGCAGCGACGTCTCCTCCTCGTCGAGGTGGACCAGGAGCGCGGTGCGATGCGCCTCCAGCGCCAGGGCCAGTTCCTCACCGGAGATCCGGTCGGCGGACCTCTCCCACACCGGCGTCCACTCCGCCACGGCCGCCAGGGTGCGGTCGATGGCCTCGTGCTGCTCGGTCATCCGGTCCACCAGCGCCTCGTCCCGTGCGGCCCGGGCCCTCAGGAGCGGCCAGATCAGCTCGTCCTCGGCGTGGTGATGGTGGTGCAGGCCCATCGTGTAGTCGCGCAGGGCCCCGAGGACCAGGGCCGCACGGGCCGTGTCGCCGTCGGGCACGGCCCGCACCAGCCGGGGCAGCAGCGCCGACTCACGGCGGAAGACCCGGTGGACCACGACCATTTCGTGGGTATGAGGACGCTCGGCGGTGGCCGGGGCGCCGTGGCTGCTGTTGAGGGACACGCTTGCTTGCTCCAACGATCAGGTGTCTGTGTTTCGACCGCCCACCGTGCCGCACCCCACTTGGCGTCCGCTTGGCGCTCGTCTTGGCGTCGCGCGGTGCGCCGCGTTTATCGTCCGTTGACAGCATCGACGCGGTGCTCGGGTAGATTTCCGCGGCGTGCTGCGTTTGCGAGTCCTGGGTCCGCTGGGTGCCGAAGTCGCCGGAAGTCCGGTCGAGTTGGGTGCTCCGCGACAGCGTGCCGTGCTGGCGCTGCTGATCGCGGCCCGGGGCGGTGTCGTACCGGTCGAACGGATGGCGGACGCGCTGTGGCGGGGTGCGCCGCCCGCCAAGGCGACCGTGTCGCTGCACGCCTACCTGTCCAATCTGCGCCGGTCCCTCGAACCGGACCGGGCGCCGCGCGCCCCGGCCACCGTCCTGGTCACCGCGCCACCCGGATACGCCCTGCGGGTGGCCGGGGACGCCGTGGACGCCTGGCGGTTCGAGAGCCGGGTCGGGCGGGCCCGTGGCGCCTCGGCCGAGGAGGCCCGGCGGCTGCTCGCCGAGGCGCTCGGCTGGTGGCGCGGCCCGGCCTTCGCCGAGCACGCGGACGAGGACTGGGCCGCCGCGGAGGTGGCCCGGCTGACCGGGCTGCGCACCGAGGCCCGCGAACTCTCAGTCGCCGCCGGCCTGCGCACCGGCCGGGCGGCCGAGGCCGCGGCGGACGCCGAGTCGCTGGTCCGGGAGAGTCCGCTCCGCGAGGAGGGCTGGCGGCTCCTCGCGCTCGCGCAGTGGGCCTGCGACCGGCAGGCCGACGCGCTCTCCTCGCTGCGCCGCGCCGCCGCCGTGCTGCGCGGTGAACTCGGCTGCGATCCCGGGCCCGCGCTGCGTGACCTGGAGCATGCCGTGCTCAACGGGCGGCTCGACGTGCTGCGCGCGGCCGTACCGGAACCCGCTGCCGCCGTCCTGCCCGCGCGCACCGGGCGCGGTCTGTTCGTCGGCAGGGCCGCGGAACTGGGCGCGGTGGAGGCGGCCGCCGCGGTCGCACGGCAGACGGGCGGTGTCGTCCTGGTCACCGGCGAGGCCGGGGCGGGCAAGTCCGCGTTCCTCGACCGGGCGGCGGAGCGGCTGCGCCGGGCCGGCTGGCGGGTGGTGATCGGCCGCTGCCCCGAGTACGAGGGCGCGCCGCCGGCCTGGGCCTGGGTGGAGGCGCTCGGCGCGCTCGCCCGTGAGGTGCCGCCGGACCGGCCCGACGAACTGGCGGTGCTGCTGCGGGAGCCGGAGGGAACCGCCGGCAACGGTCGCGAGGAGGCCACCGGCCGTCCCGGGGCGCCCGGCCGTGACGAGGCGACCGCCGGCCGGTTCCGGATGCACCGGGCCTTCGCGGCCTGGCTGCGCGCCGCCGCCGCGCGGGCGCCGCTCGCCGTGCTGCTGGAGGACCTGCACCGCGCCGACGCCGAGACCCTGGCCCTGGTCGAGGCGGCGGCCGCCGTCACCGGCGTGCCCCTGCTCACCGTCGCCGGGTACCGGCCCGCGGAGGTCGGCGAGCACCTGCTGAAGACCCTCGCCCAGCTCGCCCCGGCCGGCCCGCACCGGATCACGCTGGGCGGGCTGCCGCCGCGGGACACGGCCACCCTGGTCGACGCCGTCTGCGCGGCACCCGTGGATCCGGTGACCGTGGCGGCCCTGGCCGAACGGACCGGCGGCAATCCGTTCTACGTCCTGGAGAGCGCCCGGCTGCTCGCCGACGAGGGTGCCCTGGTGGCGGTCTCCGAGGTCCCCCAAGGCGTGCGTGACGTACTGCGCAGACGCCTCGCCCTGCTGCCCGCCGCCGCCCGGTACGTCGTCCGGCTCACCGCCGTGCTCGGTCTGGAGGCCGAGGTCGGCCTGCTGGTCGACTTCGCCGACGCGCCGGAGGAGGAGGTCCTGGAAGGGCTCGACGGCGCGCTCGCCGCCGACCTGCTCGCCGAACCGGGGCCCGGTCGGGTCCGGTTCGTGCACGCCCTGGTCCGCGACACCGTGTACGCCGACCTGTCCGCCGCCCGGCGGGCCCGGCTGCACGCCCGTGTCGCCCGGCTGCTGCGCCGCCACCGCCCCGGCGAACTCGCGGCGCTCGCCCACCACTTCGCCCGCTCGGGGAGCGCGGCCGACGCCCCGCTCGCCGTCGACTACGCGCTGCGGGCCGCCGAGGCCGCCGAGCGGCGCTACGCCCATGACGTGGCCGTCACCCTGATCCAGCAGGCGATCGACACGCACACCGCGGTCACGGGCGCCGACACCCCGCCCGACCGGCTGATCGAGCTGCTGGTACGGCTGCTGGGCGCGCAGGTGCGCACCGGGGCCACGGACGCCGCCCGGCGCACCCGGCAACGTGCCGTGGAGCTTGCCGAACAGGCCGCCCGCGGCGACCTGGTGGCGGCCGTCTACGGCGCCTGGACCGAGCCGGCGCCCTGGCGCAGCCGTCTGGAGGGCCCGTACGACCGGACCACGCTGGCCCGTCTCGAACAGCTCGCGGCCGATCCGGGGCCGGACGGCCCGACCCGCGCGCGTGTCCTCCAGGTGCTGGTCGACGCGGTCGCCGCCGAGGACCCGGCACGGGCCTCGGAGGCGGCCCGGGACCAGCTGGCGCTCGCCCGCGCGGACGGTGAACCCCGGCTGCTGGCCGCCGCGTTGATGACGTCGGCGCGGTTGCTGCCGCACGAGACGCGGGCCGCCGAACGGCCGCTCCTCACCGCCGACCTCCGGGCGCTCGTCCGCGCCCACGACCTGCCGGCCTACCGCTGGGTGTGCGAGCATCTCGACTCGATGACCGCGGGGGCCCGCAACGACCCCGCCGCCGTGCACCGGCACACCGCGGAGGGACTGGCGCTGGCCCGCCGCTACCGGCTGGTCTGGGCGCAGGGGATCAGTGCCGCGACCCGGGCGATGCTGGCCGCCGTCGGGGGCCGGTTCGAGGCGGCGGAGGCCGACTACGCCGAGGCCGACAGCCTGCTCCAGCGGGTCGGCGCCCACCATGCCACCGGGCTGCGCACCCTGGGGCTGATCAGCATGCGGCTGATCCAGGACCGTACCGCCGAGATCGAGCCGATGGTCCGCGCCGTGTACGAGTCCGCGGGCGGGCCGGTCGCCGTGGCCCACGCGCTGGTCCTGGCCCGCCTGGGCAGACTCGACGAGTCCCGGGCCGTCCCGGTCGCCAGGGAGCCGTTGCGGGACCATCTGTACGGCCTGGAACTCGACTTCCGTGCCCAGCTCGCGGTGCTGCACCGGGACCACGAGGCGGCGGCCGCCCTCGTCGGGCACCTGGTCCCGCTGCGCGGGCAGCTCGCCGGGGCGGCGGGCGCGGCGTACGCGTGCCGGCCGCTCGCCCACGCCCTCGCCGATCTGCACCGGCTGCTCGGCGCGGACCGGGAGGCCGCCGAGGCCTATGCGCTGGCCGAACGCACCGCGCACGCCTGGGGTTCGGTCCACCTGGCCACGAGCGCCCGCCGGGCGGCGACGGACCTGACCGAGACCCGGTCACGCCGCCGCACCTTCGCGACCTGACCGGGCGGCGGTCGCCGGTCGGCGTCGCGGATGCGGGGAACGTGAAGGAGGGTCTGGCCGACGCTGTGCGCCGCCGCCCGGAGGACGGGAGGGGTCAGTCGCCGAGGGCCGCGTTCACCACCGCCTTGGCCTCCTCCTGGACCCGGGTGAGGTGGTCGGGGCCCTGGAAGGACTCGGCGTAGATCTTGTACACGTCCTCGGTGCCGGAGGGGCGGGCCGCGAACCAGGCGTTCTCCGTGGTCACCTTGATGCCGCCGATCGCGGCCCCGTTGCCCGGGGCCTCGGTGAGCACCGCGGTGACCGCCTCGCCCGCCAGGGTCGTGGCGGTGACCTGGGCCGGGGAGAGCTTGGCGAGCAGCGCCTTCTCCTCGCGGTTCGCGGGGGCGTCGATACGGGCGTAGGCGGGTTCGCCGAAGCGTGCGGTCAGGTCGGCGTAGTGCTCGGACGGCGTCCGGTCGGTGACGGCCGTGATCTCGGAGGCGAGCAGGGCGAGCAGGATGCCGTCCTTGTCGGTCGTCCACACCGAGCCGTCCCGGCGCAGGAAGGACGCGCCGGCCGACTCCTCGCCGCCGAACCCGATCGCGCCGCTGACCAGTCCGTCGACGAACCACTTGAAGCCGACGGGCACTTCGACGAGCCGGCGGCCGAGGTCGGCGGCGACCCGGTCGATCATCGAGGAGGAGACGAGCGTCTTGCCGATCCCGGCGTCCGCCGCCCACTGGTCGCGGTGGCGGTAGAGGTAGGAGATGGCGACGGCCAGGTAGTGGTTGGGGTTCATCAGGCCGGCGTCGCGGGTGACGATGCCGTGCCGGTCGGCGTCCGCGTCGTTGCCGGTGGCCACGCGGTACTCGTCGCGCTTCTCGATCAGCGAGGCCATCGCGTACGGCGACGAGCAGTCCATCCGGATCTTGCCGTCCCAGTCCAGGGTCATGAACCGCCAGGTGGGGTCGGTGTGGGGGTTGACCACGGTGAGGTCGAGCCCGTGCCGTTCGGCGATCCGGCCCCAGTAGGCGACGGAGGCCCCGCCGAGCGGGTCGGCGCCGATGCGCAGTTCGGACGCCCGGACCGCGTCGAGGTCGAGGACGCTGGGCAGGTCGTCGACGTAGACGCCCATGAAGTCGTACCGGGCGGTGGTGTCCGCGGCGAGCGCGCGCTCGTACGGGACGCGCCGCACGTCCTTCAGGCCGCCCGCGATGATCTCGTTGGCGCGGTCCTGGATCCAGGAGGTGGCGTCGGAGGCCGCGGGGCCGCCGCTCGGCGGGTTGTACTTGAAGCCGCCGTCGGCGGGCGGGTTGTGCGAGGGGGTGACGACGACGCCGTCCGCGAGACCGGTGGTCCGGCCCCGGTTGTGGGTGAGGATGGCGTGCGAGACGGCCGGGGTGGGCGTGTAGCCGTCGGCGCTGTCGATCAGGACGGTCACGCCGTTGGCGGCGAACACCTCGAGGGCGGTGACCTTGGCGGGTTCGGACAGGGCGTGGGTGTCGGCGCCCAGGAAGAGGGGGCCGTCGGTGCCCTGGCCGCTCCGGTACTCGCAGATGGCCTGGCTGGTGGCCGCGATGTGGTCCTCGTTGAACGCGGTCGCCAGCGACGATCCGCGGTGCCCCGAGGTGCCGAACGCCACCCGCTGGGCGGGGTCGGACGGGTCGGGGTGCAGCGCGTAGTAGGCCGTGACCAGCCGGGCCACGTCGACGAGGTCCTCCGGAGCCGCCGGCCGGCCCGCTCGCTCATGCGGCATGAGTCCATTCCTCCGCTGTCGTTGCTCGATCGATCACCTCCCATCTTTCCTTGTCAACGGGGGCGGACGCGAGTGCGGCACCGGCCGGTCGGCAAAGACACGGCCGGTTCACGGCCGGTTCACAGCGGCCGTGGCCGGCCTCACGGCCCGGTGCCGGGCCGCGTGCGCAGGAAGCGGATCACCGGGTGGCCGTGGCCGGCGCCGACCTCGGCGTGCACGCCGTAGACCTGTCGGATCAGGTCGGGGGTCAGTACCTCGCCTGGGGTGCCCTCGGCGACCGCCCGGCCCTCGCGCAGCACCAGCAGCCGGTCGCAGTACATGGCGGCCAGGTTGAGGTCGTGCAGGGCGACGACGGTCGTGACGGGCAGGCCGGCGACCAGCTCCATGAGGTCCAGCTGGTGCTGGATGTCGAGGTGGTTGGTCGGCTCGTCGAGGAGGAGTTCGCGGGGCTGCTGCGCGAGGGCGCGGGCGATCTGGGCGCGCTGGCGTTCGCCGCCGGAGAGGGTGTGCCAGGACTGCCCGGCCCGCTCGGTCAGGCCCGTGCGCTCCAGCGCCGCCGTCACGGCCTCGGTGTCGGCGGCCGTGGCCGTCGTCCAGGCGCGGCGGTGCGGGATGCGGCCGAGGGCGACGACATCACGCACGGTCAGTTCGGCCTGGGTGTGGGCGTGTTGTCCGACGGTGGCGATCCGGCGGGCGGTGGCGCGGCGGCCGGTCCCGGACAGCGGACGGCCGTCCAGGGTGACGACGCCGGAGGTGGGGGCGAGCACCCCGGCCAGGAGTCTGAGCAGGGTGGACTTGCCGGAGCCGTTGGGCCCGAGCAGTCCGACGGTCTCGCCCGGGGCGGGGGCGAGGGTGATGTCGTCGACGACGACCCGGCCGTCGGTGCGGCGCCGGACGCGGTCCGCGCGCAGGCCGGTCATGCCGTCCGCCGGCCGCGCAGCAGGACCGCCACGAAGGCCGGTACGCCGACGAGGGACGTCACCACGCCCACCGGGACCTCCTGGGGGTCGAGGACGGTACGGGCGGCGGTGTCCACCCACACCAGGAAGACGGCGCCGGCCAGCGCGGTGACCGGCAGCAGCCGGGCGTGCCCGGGGCCGGTGAGCCGGCGGGTGACGTGCGGCAGGACCAGGCCGACGAAGCCGATCGCGCCGGTGCAGCTGACCAGGGCGGCGGTGAGCAGCGCGGTCGTGGTGAGCAGGACGAGGCGGGTGCGGGCGACGCGCACGCCGAGGCCGGCGGCGGCCTCCTCCCCGAACGCGAAGGCGTCGAGGGTGCGGGCGTGCGCGAGGCAGACCAGGAGGGCCGCGGCCAGGGCCAGGGCGCAGGTCAGCACCTGCGTCCAGCCCGCCCCCGTCAGGGAGCCCAGCAGCCAGAACAGCACGCCCCGGGTGGTCTCGGCGTCCGCCGAGGTCAGCACGGTGAACGAGGTCAGGGCGGAGAACAGCTGCATGGCGGCCACCCCGCAGAGCACCACCCGGTCCATGCTGCCGCCGAGGCTGTGGCTGAGCACGAGGACCAGTGCGAAGGAGAGCAGCGCGCCGAGGAACGCGCCCGCCGGCAGCGACACCGCGCCGCCGCCCACGCCGAGCACCACCACGGCGACCGCGCCGGTCGAGGCGCCGGAGGAAACGCCGAGGACGAAGGGGTCCGCCAGGGGGTTGCGCAGCAGTGACTGCAACACGGCCCCGCAGAGCGCGAGTCCCGCCCCGCACACGGCGGCGAGCAGGGCGCGCGGCATCCGCAGGTCCCACACGATGCCGTCCCTGAGCGGTGCCAACCCGCTCTCGCCCAGGCCGAGATGGGACCCGACGGACGCCCACACGTCCCCCGTGGAGATGTCGGCGGGGCCGATGGTCACGGCCACGGCGATCGACCCGAGCACCGCGGCCACTCCCCCGCCCGTCAACAGCAGGGCGCGCACGCTCACTTGACGAGCCCGAAGGCGCGCAGCCCGGCGGCGACCCGCTCGATCCCGTCGACCGTGCGGATGGACGGGTTCATCGCCTGCCCGCTCAGCAGCACGTACCGCTTCTCGCGCACCGCGGCCAGGTTGCGGGTGGCGGGGTTGGTCTCCAGGAAACGGATCTTGGCCTTGGCCGTCTCCGCGGTCTGCTGCCTGCGGGTGAGGTCACCGAGGACGATGACGTCGGGGTCGCGGTCGGCGACGGTCTCCCAGTTGATCTGGGGCCACTCGTCATGGGTGTCGGCGAAGGCGTTCTCCGCGCCGACGGCACGGGTGATGGCGCCGGGCGCGCCGCAGCAGCCGGCCAGGTAGGGCGACTGGGAGTTGGCGAACCAGTACATGAGGGAGACACCGGAGGCGTGCAGCCCGGCGGTGGCCGTGCTGACCCGCTTCTTCAGCGAGGCGACCAGTTTCTCGCCGCGCGCTTCCACGCCGAACACGCGGGCCAGGTCGCGTATCTCGCCGTACACCGCGTCGAGGGTGAGGGGCCTGCGGCGCGATCCGTCTCCGCCGCTGTCGTTGTCCTTGCCCTCGGAGCAGTCGGCGGGTGAGACGTACGTCGGTACGCCGAGCTTCTCGAACTGCTCGCGGGTGGCGACGCCGCCGGTGCCGAGAGTGGCGACGAAGGAGGCGGTGACGAGGTCGGGTTCGGCGGCCAGGACCTTCTCGAAGGAGGGGTTGTCGTCGGCGAGGCGCGGCACGGACGCGTCGGCCTTCGCCAGGCTCTTCGGCACCGGGTCGGTCCAGGTGGCGGTGCCGGCCATGCGGTCGGCGAGGCCGAGCGAGAGCAGGATCTCGGTGCTGCCCTGGTTGAGGGAGACGGCCCGCCTCGGGGGCGACTTCAGGGTGACCCGGTGGCCGCAGTTGTCGACGGTGCGCGGATAGCCGTGGCCACTCGCCTGCTCCCGCCCGGCCTGGCCGGTGGAACCGCACGCGGTGAGCAGCAGGGAGGAGGTCATGAGCAGCGCGGGGGCGCGGAGGAACACGGGGGCGCGGAGCAGCGCGGGGGCGCGGAGGAACACGGGCATGCCTCGGGGGTCGGGGCTCGTACGCGGAGCCTGGCCTGCGGACGTCACTTCGCGCTCGGCGCGAAGGTGCCAGCAGGTCTTCGGACTCGGGTTCGTCCGGTCGGGGCGCCTTCCCGGTCTCCCAGTGGCGTCTTGCCCCGCCCGTCCCCCTCACCGCTGCGCGTCAGCTCCGGATTCGCACCGGATTCCCTGACCACGGATGTGGCACGACTGGCCCCACCAGGCTATTCCAACGCGGCGGGGGCAGCGGGGTCCCAAGACCCGACGGAGCACACGAGAGCCCCGGACGGGTCCGGCGGGCCCTCGTGTGCCGGAGGCCGGTCAGCGGGCGGCGGGGACGGTCCGTCCGGCGGCCGCGGCCTTCGCCGGTTTCGGGTTGAGCTGCCGCTCGGCCAACTCGCCGAACAGCAGGCCGAATCCGCCCCACAGCACCACCTGGATGGCGAGCGCCGAGAGCCGGAACCGCCACAGCAGGGTGGCCGGGAAGTCCTTCGGGACCTCGTTGACGGCCGGCAGGAACTGGTACGCCAGCCCGACGGCGACGCCGAACGCGGCCACCGCGAGCACGGTCGCCCACCAGGTGCCCAGACGCGGCCGGAGCCGCTTGCCGAGGAGGGTGGCGGCGACCGCCAGCAGCACGCTGAGCAGCATCATCAGGAAGTACAGCGTGGTGCGCTTGCCGATGGTGTCCGGGTCACCCACCGACGGCGGGTTGGCCGGGTACTTGAGGAACGGCACCACGTACACGGCGAGCAGCGCGCAGCCGGACAGCAGCAGCGCGGTCGGCCGTGGGCCGAACCGGCCGACCCGGCCCAGGGCGAAGCAGTAGGCGAGGGCCGCGATGCCGCCGAAGGACACCCCGTAGACCAGGACACCGGTGGCGAGGCCCGCGGTGGACTGGAGGGAGCGGGAGACGACCTCCATCTCGTGCTCGTGCGCGTGGGCGTCCTCGAAGCCGATCGCCTTGTCGACGTTCGGCTCACCGAGCAGGTAGGCCACGACCAGGGCGAGCACGCCGGCGGCGAGGCCGGCGAGCATGCCCCGCACCAGGAGGTTCCGGACTGTTGCGGAGTTCATGGGCTGGACGGCGTCCCTCGCGTCAGTGGCAGGGGAAGCCGAGCAGGTGGCGGGCGTCGTGCACCCACTCGTGGACGTCCGTGCCGCTGAACACGGAGGTGGCGCCCTGCTCGGCGCCGACGAAGTAGAGCAGGACGAGCATCAGGATGCCGAAGAAGACCGCCCACGGAGCTATCGCGGACAGCGGCAGCTTGGCGGGGACGACGGGGGTGGTTGCTGTCGGCTGGGCGACGGTCTGCGCCATGGCAGAACCTCCTCTGGGAGTTCGCGTCCCATCTCGGTGGTGCACACAGGACGACAGCCACGGGTCTGACTCACAAGGGCCCGGAGGCTCTTGCATACAGTGGCGCGACCGTGCCGGATTCCCACCGGCTTCCGTCTCGCTGTCGTCGATACCGGACAGACCGTACCGCGTGTCGGAGGACCGGCCAAGACCGCGTCACCTGGCGTGATCTTCCTCTCGCCGCTGGTGCACGGCCGGCGCCCGGCGAGTTCCGAGCCTGGCCGGGCCACGGAACGGCCCAGTCGAGGCCCGGAACGGCCCGGCCCGGCCGGGCCACGGCACGGCCCGGTCGAGGCCCGGTGAGGGTTCGTCAGGGTCGTGCGAGACCCAGTTCACGCTCGCCGAGCGGGGCGAAGTGCCGGTCGACGTCGGCGTCGGTGACCTCGGTGAGGGTGGCCGGGGACCAGTGCGGGGCGCGGTCCTTGTCGACGACCTGGGCACGGATGCCCTCCACCAGGTCAGGGGTGCTGAGGGCCGCGCAGGACACCCGGTACTCCTGGTCCAGCACCTGCTCCAGCGAGCCCAGTCGCCGGGCCCGGCGCACCGCCTCCAGGGTGACCTTCAGGGCCGTCGGCGACCTGCCGAGCAGGATCTCCGCCGTCTCCTTCGCCGCCGCGTCACCGTGGGCGGACAGCCGCCGGACGATCTCCTCGACGGTGTCGGCGGCGTAGCAGGCGTCGATCCAGGCGCGCTGGCCCCCCAGTTCGCCTTCGCCGCCGGGCACCGGCCCCGCCCAGCGGGCCAGCGCCTCGGCGACGGGCAGGCCGGCGAGGTCGGCGAGGAACGCCGGGACCGAGCCGGACGGCAGGTAGTGGTCGGCGAGTCCGCACAGGACGGCGTCGGCGGCGCCGATCTGGGCCCCGGTCAGGGCGAGATGGGTGCCGAGTTCGCCGGGGGCGCGGCCGAGCAGGAAGGTGCCGCCCACATCGGGGACGAAGCCGATGCCGGTCTCCGGCATGGCGATCCGGGAGCGCTCGGTGGCGATCCGGACGTCCCCGTGCGCGGAGATCCCCACCCCACCGCCCATGACGATGCCGTCCATGACGGCGACGTACGGCTTGGGGTAGCGGGCGATCCGGGCGTTGAGGTGGTACTCGTCGCGCCAGAACGCGGCCGCGGCGGAGCCGTCGCCGTACCGGGCGTCGTCGTGGACGGCGCGGATGTCGCCGCCGGCGCACAGGCCGCGCTCGCCCGCGCCGGTGATGACGACGGTCTCGACGGCCGGGTCGTGTTCCCAGGCCGTCAGGGCCTCGGCGATACGGGACACCATGGCGTGCGACAGCGCGTTGATGGCCGCGGGCCGGTTCAGGATGATGTGCGCGGCCCGTCCCTCGACACGCAGCAGGACGTGCTCTCCGGGGCCTCTCACCCGAACACCTCGGTCAGGCCACGGACTTCGATGACAGCCATGGTCTCGACGTTTCCTTCCAGCAGCTGATGCCCACAACACTCACCAACGATCTTCTCGCACCCACCCCCACCCCCCACCCCCGGCCCTCACCGTGCCGACAAGCCTGTGCGGCCGGTGCCAAGCGGCAGCAGCCTTCTGAGACGGCGGCGGCGGTCGCAACGAGTCGAGCCCGATTCATTCAGGCTTCGCCACCACCACTGCGGTCGTGGCCGACCCCGCGGGTCCACAGGGACAGATCACTACTCGTCGCTACGGCCAGGCTCTGCCCGGAGGACGAGAATCCGACGGCTCGGAGCCCGGAGCAGTTGAAGTGGAAGATGTGCCACCATCGCTCCCAGCTCCCCTCGGCAGTGGTGTGCGGTCCGCCCCCGAACAGCCCGGCGATGCGCACTCTGCTGCCGGCAACCGGCCCCAGACCAGGGCACGACAGATCGGCGTCCGAGTCGGGGAAGCCGTCCTCTGGAGCGGGGTCCCGGTCCCGGGCAATCCTCTTCCCCCACTGACCGCGGGTGCTGTCTTGGGTTCGGGGACTCAGTGGCCGCACGTCTTCGCTGTGATGAAGGCTCTGGCCGGGCGATTCGGGGACGACGGAGTCCGCTTGGTCGTGGGGTTCGACTGACCGCGCGGAGCCTCACGGAGCGAACGCTGTCATGCGGAAGCCACCACCTCGCCCGCCACCACCTCGGGAGGGTTGGGAAGCAGTGCCGCGAGGTTGGCCCGGACGAAGTCCGCAGCCCTCGAGATCGATTCCTCGGCACCGGCCCGGTCCCGGAAGACGCTGGTCGAGACCATCACTCCGTCCCCGGCATCGATCCAGTAGTAGGCCACGAAGCCGGAGACCTGACGCATGAGCGGCACGAACCCCTCGTTCACGAGACGTGCCGCCTCGGCCGAATCGGTCACCCCTTCGTACCGCCGGACTGCTGCGTACATCCCCGAGCTCCTCACGGTGTTCTGGGTCCGTCCTGTGCTGAGACGACGTACCCCTGCGACGGCTGTGCGGCTCGTGAGGCGTCCGGCAATCACCTGAAGGGCCGCCTTGGGCGATCCGAACGGCGGCCGCCGACCCGGCCGCACGGCCCTCCGCGCGTGCCACGAGACGCCCTCGACGCGGAGCAGAGCGGCCTGGGCCACCGCTGGCGCGGTCCTCGAACTCGGCTCCGCCGACTGCGACTGGCGGGTGGAGACATAATCCGGGCGTGACACTCACTCCCCGGCAGCTCGCCCTGGCCACCCTGGACCGTCAGCTCCTGCTCGAACGTCAGCGCCTCGACGTGGCGGAGGCTGTTCGCCGGATCTGCGCCGTCCAGGCGCAGGCGCCGGCGTCACCGTATCTGGCGTTGTGGAATCGCGTGCGGGACTTCGCACCTGCGGATCTCGACGCGGCGTTCGCGAACCGCCGCATCGTGAAGGCAACCCTCATGCGGATCACGCTGCACGCCGTCCACGCCGAGGACTACGAGCCCTACCGCGCCGCGATGCTGAGCACTCTGCGGGCGTCGCGGCTGCATGACAGACGTTTCGCGGCGACAGGACTGGCTCCCACCGACGCTGACGGACTGCTCCCGAAGCTCGCCGGTTTCCTGGAGCGGCCCCGCACCGGCGCCGAGGTGGAGGTCGACGTCACGGGGACGTTCGGCGAGCACGCGCACCGGGTGTGGTGGGCACTGCGCACGTACGCGCCTGTGCATCACGTGCCGACGGGCGGACCGTGGTCGTTCACACAGCCGAACACCTACCGCGCCTCCCCGGCGGACACTGGATCCGCTCCACAGCAGGCGGACGCCGGGGTCCAGCGGCTGCTGCTCGCCTACCTACGAGCGTTCGGGCCCGCGTCGGCCCAGGACTTCGCCCGGTTCACCCTGCTGACGCGGCCCGCGATAGCCCAGGCGCTGAACGCGCTCGGCGACCAGGTGGTACGGGTGGCCGGGCCGGGCCGGGCCGGGCCGCCCTGTTCGACCTCGTGGACGCCACCGTGCCCGCCGAGGACACCCCGGCGCCGCCGAGACTGCTCCCGATGTGGGACAGCACGCTCTTGGCCCACGTCGTCCCCGGCCGGGTCATGCCTGAGGCGTACCGCCCGCTGGTCGTCCGGCGCAACGGCGACGTGCTGCCCTGTCTGCTCGTCGACGGGCAGGTCGCCGGAGTGTGGCGGGCGACTGACGGCGGCCTGGAGCTGACCGCCTTCCACAAGCTCGGCAAAACCGCGTGGCGAGGTCTGACGGAGGAGGCAGAGAGACTGTCAGCCCTGCTCGTCAACCGTGACCCGGCTGTCTACCGGCGTTACGGACATTGGTGGGACAAAGGACTACCCGCAGTCGAGCGCATGACCGTCAAGGCCTGACCGCACCGCCACGCCACATGCCTGCCCGTTTCAACCGCAGGCACAACAGCAACTCGAACTCCGTTCTCGCGGGGCCGCCAGGGCAGCTGAAGCAACTCGTCCAGGACTACGTCACAGAGGCTGCCGCCAGCAGGACGGTCGTGGTCCGTG
The DNA here is from genome assembly GCF_022343545.1 of Streptomyces arenae. NCBI lineage: Bacteria > Bacillati > Actinomycetota > Actinomycetes > Kitasatosporales > Streptomycetaceae > Streptomyces > Streptomyces arenae. The sequence continues at coordinate 66,109 of NZ_JAKQYH010000010.1, read as the reverse complement.
AACGCGGCTTGGTGGCTCATGTCAGACCGCATTCGTGAACGTGGCGTCGAGTTGAGGCGGGCGGGGATCGTTCCATTGCCCGGCAGCCTGCCGCACGGCGGCTATGCGGAGACGCGGTGGGGGCCGGAGAGTAGGGCGCGCAGCGGCGCGGTGTCGGGTGTGTCGGCGACAGCCGCGTCGACGGCGTCGTCCATGCCCTTCTCCCACGCCTCGGGCAGAATGAGCCCGGGCCGCCCCGACCAGGCGATGTCCGGTTCAGCCTGTCCGGACTCGGCGAGGCGCAGGTGGACCATGCCCGCGAGCCCGTCGAAGACCCTGGGCCGAATGAAGTTACGGGCGGACGGCCCGGTAAGTCGCGCCGCTTGATGCGGTTTGGGCATGCGGTCGGCGACCGCCGTCCACAGCAGGCCGCGGTCGAAGGCGTCGAGTATCTCCTCCAGGTCCGGCAAGAGGTCGTTGGCCGCTTCCTCGGCCGTGGAATCTCGGCGTACGGTCGCCGTACCGTCCGCGCCTTGCGTCGATGAGCGAAGCGCCCTGGCCACGGCGACGCGCAGCGGCCGGGACCAGCCCGCGGCGTCGGCGACCGCGCGGGCCATGACGAGGTCGTCCCAACTCATCCGCCGCAGCCCCGCCGCCTCCTGCGACAGCGTTCGCGCCTCCAGCGCGGCGAACACCATGCCCGGGTCGCGCAGCAGGGTCAACCCGCCTGGCCCGTCGGCTGATTCATCAGGCCGGCCATCGCCGGGCAACTGCTCGACAAGGGCGATCCGTTCGGCCAACGGCGGGTGCGAATCGTACGGGTGCGGGCGCGGCGGACGCTGCCCGGCGGAGAGCGCAGCGAGCCGCTCTCCAGTTCGAGCGGCGAGCAACCGGCAGAAACCGCCGTGCACCTCGCCCACAGGCGGCAGTACTCCCAGCGGCCCACCCATTCCGGCGTACGTCTCCAGGTAGTGGGTGTACGCGCCAGTGAGCACCGGAAGGGCACGTAGTGCAGCGGCCGTCGCGTCACGGCCCGCGTGCCGGGCCGCCATCCGGTCCGCGGCGAGCTCCTGGTGGCGAGCCACGGACTGCGAAGCACGCAGGAACATCCGGGCGTAGCCGACGTACAGGGCTCCTACCGCTTGGTGCAGCCGGGTGCTGCCCTCCTGGAGAACCTCCACCGTGTGCAGCACTGCTTCCCGACCGTGCATCGCGACACCACCGAGCCGGGTGTCAAGGTTGCCGTAGTGCCCGAACTCGTGGGCGAGAACGGCGCGCAACTGCGGGACGGTCAGCCCGGCGATCAGCGGCAGGCCAAGGAGCATACGGCGTCGCCCCTGCAGGAGTCCCAACAGACGGCTTTGTTCGGCAACGCCCGCGTTGACCTCGGCGACCAGGTAGAGCTCGTCCGGCGGCCGCTGCCCCGTCCCATCGGCAGCGGCTCGTATCTGGTCCCACAGCTCAGGCTGGTCCTGAGGAGTGACGGCCACCGCGTGTGGCAACGAGCCCAGACGTCCGGCCCGCAGAAAGGCGAAGATGCCCCGCAGAACGGCCACTGCCAGCAGCACGGTGACGGTCAGGACGGCACCTTCGAACCAGGCCGCCCGGGCGGTGAACAGCCGTGTCACCAGCAGCCAGTCGAGCACCGCCATGGCCGACAGCAGGACCACGCCCATCAGAAAGAAGCCGACCAGCAACGCGAACGCGCGAACAGCGCGCAGTCGAATCGTCATTGAGAATCCCCCACCCACATGCTTCGACAGCCGAGGCCAAAGCGCTCGCGGATCCTACCCGCAGCCTCCCCGAACAGGTGGAGGGTTCCGTTACCTGGCGGTGTCCGTCGGGGCTTCGGCAGGCTGAGCCGGTGAGGACACGGGTGCGGCCGAAGGTCCCCCGGGCTTTTGGTGTCACGGGCTTCCGGTGTCACGGGCCTTTGGTGTCACGGGCTTCGGGTGGGGAGGGTGAACCCTGGTGGGGGTGGGGGGAGGTGGGCTGCTGCGGGGGCGGCCGCGTAGACGTAGGCGTCCGGGCGGAGGGCGACGGTGGTGGCGCGGTGGGCGGTCAGCCATGGCAGCAGCACGCCGTCGCTGTCGACGACGGCGCCCTCGGCCGGGTCGGAGCCGGCCGGGCGGACCGCCAGGGCGGGGACACCGGCCCGCTCCCAGGCGGGCTGCGGGACGAGGGGCCCGGTGTGCAGGAGCAGCCAGCGGCCGGCGAGGACGTCGTCCAGCCGGGCCCGGGTGCCGTCGGGGGCGGTGACCCAGGGCTGCGGGATCTGGTGTCCGGACGCCTTGGCGCGCGGGCGGGCCTGGAGGCCCTCGGCGTAGGACGCGACCGGTATCCAGTGGGCGTTCACCAGCCGGGAGGTGAGGGCCGACGCGGTACGGACCGCACGTAGCGCGGTGTCCCTGATCCGGGCGACCGCGGGCCTGCGCTCGGTGATGATCCGGCCGACGAACACCGCGCGCCTGGTGATTTCCCTGACGTGCGGCTTGCGTTCGGCCTCGTACGAGTCGAGGACCGGCTCGGGCAGTTCGCCACGCAGCACGGCGGCCAGCTTCCAGCACAGGTTGGCCGCGTCGCGCACCCCGGCCGCCATGCCCTGGCCGATCCACGGCGGCATCGCGTGCGCGGCGTCCCCGGCGAGGAAGACCCGGCCCACCCGGAACCGGGCGGCGAAGCGCACGTGGTGGCTGTAGACGGTGGCGCGCAGGATCTCGATCTGGTGCGGGGCGATGCCGTACCGGGCCACCAGGTCGTGGATGGCGTCATGGCCGGTCAGGTGTTTCTCGTCGTCGCCGGGCAGGACGGGGAACTCCCAGCGGTGGTGGCCGAGCGGGGTCGGGCAGTCCACGGCCGGACGCTCCGGGTCGCACCGGAAGCGGAGCCGGTCGTGACCGGGCCACGGTTCGAGCATCCTGGTGTCGACGACGACCCAGCGGTCCTCGTAGGTGCGCCCCTCGTAGCCCACGTTGAGCTGGGCGCGGGTGAGGCTGGAGCCGCCGTCGGCCGCGATCACGTACCTCGCGCGCAGCCGTCGCAGCCTGTCGTCCGCGCCGGCGACGGTCAGTTCGACGCCGGTACTGTCCGCGGACTGGCGGAGCCTGAGGCATTCGTGCCGCAGCAGCACCCGCACGTTCGGGTGGCGCTCGACGCCCTCGCGCAGGACCTGTTCCAGGGCGGGCTGGTAGAGGAACATCTGCGGCGGATGGCCGTGGCCGCGCGGTGCGGGGCGGGCGCTGAGGAAGGTACGGCCACGGGCGTCGACGAAGTCGAGCGGCCGTTCGGCGAGCATGTCCCGCTTCAGCCGGTCGGCCAGGCCCGCCCGCTGCCAGATCCGGATGACCTCCTCGTCGGTGGAGATGGCCCGGGCCCGCGCGTAGACCTCCTCGTCCCGCTCCAGCACGACGACGCTCAGCCCCAGCGCGCCCAGCAGGTTCGCCGCGGTCGCCCCGGTCGGCCCGTAGCCGATCACCGCCACGTCGTAGGTGCTGTTCTCAGCGCTGGTCTCACTCACCGGGCCACCTCATGCCGTCCAGTCCCGCCGCATTGCTGTAGCGTTTGCTCCAATTGGAGCAGCCGTTACGGTAAGCGGGCCGTCCGAGGACGGTCAAGTGCCGTCACGACGGGAAGGCAGTGATGACCAGCACCGCGCGCCGCATCGACGTCCACCAGCACCTGGTGCCGCCCCTCTACCGGGAGGCCCTCGACCGGCACGGGATCACCGAGGCGGGCGGCCGCGCCCTGCCCGAGTGGAGTCCCGGCGCGGCCCTGGACGTGATGGACCTGCTGGGCACCGAGACGGCGATCCTGTCCGTCTCCACCCCCGGCACCGGTTTCCTCACCGATCCCGGTGAGGCCGCGGCCCTGGCCCGGCGGCTGAACGACTTCTCCGCCGCCCTCACCGCCGGACATCCCGGCCGCTTCGGCTGGTTCGCCACGCTGCCGATGCCGGACGCGGCCGCGTCGGCGCGCGAGGCCGAGCGGGCCCTCGGCGGCCTCGGTGCCGACGGTGTCACGCTGCTCGCGAACATCGACGGCGTGTATCTCGGGGCCGACGGGCAGGACGCCCTGTGGCGGGTCCTGGACGAGCACGGCGCCGTCGCGTTCGTCCACCCGGCCGAACTGCCCGGCCCCGCCGTCGAGGGCATCCCGCCGTTCGCCGCGGACTTCCTCCTGGACACCACCCGCGCCGCGTATCTCCTGGTCCGGAGCGGGGTGGTGCGCCGGTACCCGCGGATCCGGTTCGTCCTCAGCCACGCGGGCGGTTTCGTGCCGTACGCCTCGCACCGCATGGCCGTCGCCCTGGCCGCCGACACCGGGCGCAGCCCCCTCGACATCCTGGACGACCTGCGCGGCTTCTACTTCGACACCGCGCTCTCCGCGAGTCCCGCCGCGCTGCCCACGCTGCTCGCCTTCGCCCGTCCCGGGCACGTCCTGTTCGGCAGCGACTGGCCGTTCGCGCCGGCCGCCGCCGCCCAGTACTTCGCCAACGGCCTCGACAGCGGTACCGACGCCCGCACCCTGGCGGCCGTCGACCGCGGCAACGCCGAGGCCCTGTTCCCGCGCCTCGCCGACGCCCCCGTCCCGGCTCCCGCGGCACGTCCGCTCACGGCACGGCTGCGCAGGTCCGCACAGCGGGCGGGCGCCCGGGCCTTCTTCAGGATCGTGCAGCCCGGCGCCGACTGAGGAGGGCGTCCGGATGCCGGGTGAACCGGCAGGGAACTCTTGGTCATGGGTTCCTTTGGACGGCCGTTCGAGAACGAAGGGCTGCCTAGCATGAGGCGATCACGAACGGTACGACCCCGGGAGCTCGGGATGGTGTTGTCCGGCCTCGGCGGGAGGTCGTCGCGTCCCTGGGCGGTCGTCGGTGTGGCCGTCGTCTGCCTGGTGGCCGGAGTGCTGGCGCTCACGCACGATCCACGCCCGGCGCACGCCGACCCGTCCGCGCTGCCGCACACGACCGTGGAGGTGTCCCCCAGCCGCTGCGGACGGGGATGGACCACGCCGGTGTCCGGTGTCCAGGTCTTCGACCTGCACAACCCGACCGACGGCCCAGCGGAGGTCCTTTTGGAGGACCCGGGGAGCCGGGTGGTCTACGGCGAGGTCGAGGACATCGGCCCCGGCACCACCCGGGAGCTCACCGTCCGCCTCGGCAGGGGCGCGTTCGCGTTCAAGTGCGTGCCCGACGACGCGGACGCGGTGACCGGGCCCACGGTGCGCGTCACGAAGGGCCGCAGCGGTCCGGCCGCGGCCCCGGTCACCGAGCACGACCTGATCCCGCCCGCGCTCGCCTACCAGAAGTGGGTCGGCACCGGCCTGTCCGAGGTGGTACGGCTGACGACGGCCCTGCGGGACGCGATCGACCGCGGCGACCTGCCGGCCGCCCGCACCGCGTGGCTGCCCGCGCACCTCCAGTACGAGCGGATGGGCGCGGCCTACGACGCCTTCGGGGACGCGGACGGGGCGGTCAACGGCACCGACGCGGGGCTGCCCCGCGGGGTGCACGACCAGGACTTCACCGGCTTCCACCGCGTCGAGTACGGGCTGTGGCACGGCGAGTCCGCCGCCGGTCTGCGCGCCCCGGCGGCCGCCCTGCTGAAGGCGGTCACCGCGCTGCGCGACAGCTGGGCGGGGACCCGGATGGACCCGGCTCAGCTGGGGCTGCGGGCGCACGAGATCCTGGAGAACACGGTGCAGTTCGAGCTCACCGGCCGGACCGACTACGGCAGCGGCAGCAACCTCGCCACCGCTCGCGCCAACCTGGACGGCACCGAGCAGGTACTGTCCCGGCTGCATCCGGTGCTGGCCGGGCGGTACACGGGTCTGGCCGGTCTGCGGAGCGAGTTGGACCGGGCGGGCAGGACGCTCGACGCGTTCCGGCACGGCGGCACCTGGACCCCGCTGACCGGGCTGAGCCACCGGCAGCGCGAGCGCGTCGACGCGGTCCTCGACGACCTGGTGGAGCGGCTGGCGTCGGTGGCCACCCTGTGCGACCCACGGAGGACGGTGTGAGCACCGACGAGAAGGCGGGCACGGGCGGGGTCGGCCGCCGCGGTTTCCTGCGCGGCGCGGCCCTCACGGGCGCCGGACTGGCCGCGGGCGGCGCGGCCGCCCCGGCCCTGGACAGCGCGGCCGCCCCGGCCCAGGACAGGGCGGCCACCGCCACCGCCGAGGCCGTCGCGTCCTTCCACGGACCCCACCAGCAGTCCGTGATCGCCGCGCCCCGGCGCACCACCGTGTTCACGTCGTTCGACGTGACGGCCGGGGACCGGGCCGGACTGACCGACCTGCTGCGCACGCTCACCGAGCGCGCCCGCTTCCTGACCTCGGGCGGCACCCCTGACCCGGTCGGCATCACCGCGCCGCCCGCCGACTCCGGCATCCTCGGCGGGCGACTCCCCGCCAAGGCGCTGGCGGTGACCGTCGGCGTCGGCGCCTCCCTCTTCGACGACCGGTACGGACTGGGAAGGCTGCGGCCCCGCCGGCTGACCACCATGCCGCCCTTCCCGGACGACGACCTGAGGCCCGAGTGGTGCCACGGCGACCTCAGCCTCCAACTGCACGCCGACGACACGGACACCGTGCTGCACGCGTTGCGTGACATCGCCCGGCACACCCGGGGCGGCATGCAGGTCCGCTGGCGGATGGACGGCTTCGCCGGTCCGCCCCGGCCGTCCGGCACCCCGCGCAACCTGCTGGGGTTCAAGGACGGCACCGCCAACCCGCGGACCACCGCCCGTGAGATGGACCGGCTGGTGTGGGTCGGCGCGGACGCGGGCGAGCCGGACTCGGCGGTCGGCGGCAGCTACCAGGTGGTGCGGCTGATCAGGATGCTGGTGGAGTTCTGGGACCGGGTCTCGCTCAGCGAGCAGGAGCGGATGTTCGGCCGTTCCCGTGAGTCCGGGGCGCCCCTGGACGGCGACGCCGAGCACGACACCCCCAGGTACGCCGACGACCCCAAGGGGGACGTCATCCCGCTGGACGCGCACATCCGGCTGGCCAACCCGCGCACCACGGCCACCGCCGACCAGCGGATCCTGCGCCGCGCCTACAACTACGACCGGGGCATGGACAGCAACGGCAACCTCGACATGGGTCTGCTGTTCAGCTGCTACCAGCAGGACCTGGCCCGGCAGTTCGAGACCGTGCAGAAGCGGCTGGCCGGGGAACCGCTGGTCGACTACGTCTCACCGTTCGGCGGCGGGTACTTCTTCGCGCTGCCCGGTGTACGGGACACGGCGGACTGGTACGGACGCGCGCTCTTGACCTGAACTTGGGCACCCGCTGGAACCGAGCTTGTTCGAACAACTCCCCGGCAGTTCGCTGGGCCGATCGGTCAACACACAGTCAAGATCTGCCCCAGCATCCCTGACCCGGTGTTCATTCCGCCGCCATCATGACTCCGCCGGGACGCCCGGCGGCGGGCGAAACATCCCTGCCTGTACGACGCAGTGACGTTCATGCCCGGAGGGTGAACCAGCATGGCCAGCACAGGAAGACGAACGGCGACGAGGAGCCTCGGGGCTCTCGCGGGGGCCGCCGCGCTCACGGTCCTCGGCGGTACCGCGCCCAGCTGGGCCGCCGTACCCGCCGGACACACCGGCGGGTCGTCGTCGACCGCGACGCCCATCAAGCACGTGGTCGTGCTGTTCGACGAGAACATCTCCTTCGACCACTACTTCGCGACCTACCCGAAGGCCGCGAACACCGACGGCACGAAGTTCACGGCCGCGAAGAACACGCCGAAGGACGTCGACACCCTCGCGCACGCCGGGCTGCTCACCAGGAACCCGAACCAGTACCTGCCGAAGCGGCTCACCCCGGCGCAGGCGATGACCTGCGACCAGAACCACTCCTACGGTCCCGAGCAGCTGGCCTACGACGGCGGCAGGGCCGACCGGTTCGTGCAGAACACCGAGGTCGACAAGTGCTCCGGCGGCCTGTTCGGCGAGCCCGGCCTGGTGATGGACTACTACGACGGCAACACCGTCACGGGGCTGTGGAACTACGCCCAGCACTACGCCCTCAACGACCGCTCCTACAGCTCGGTCTACGGCCCGTCCACGCCCGGCGCGCTCAACCTGATCTCGGGTCAGACGCACGGCGCGGTCTCGGTGGACCCGGTCACCGGCAAGCAGACGCCGACCCCCGACTCGTACGCGATCGCGTCCCCGGACGCCAAGGGCGTCGGCACGGTCGTCAACGACCCCGACCCGGCCTTCGACGACTGCTCCGACAAGGACCACACCAGCACCAGCGCGCTGGCGGCGCTACAGGGCAAGAACATCGGTGACCTGCTCAACTCCAAGCATGTGACCTGGGGTTGGTTCCAGGGCGGCTTCCGTCCGTCCACGGCGTACAACGGCACGTCCGGCTCCTACGCCAAGTGCGACACCACGCACACCAACGTCGGCGGCGCGTCCGTGGTGGACTACAGCCCGCACCACAACCCGTTCTCGTACTACAAGTCGACGTCCAACCCGCACCACGTGGCGCCGAAGAACGTGAACGAGATCGGTCACGACGGCCAGGCGAACCACAACTACGACCTGACCGACTTCACCGCCGTCGCCAGGGCCGGCAAGCTCCCGGCCGTCAGCTTCCTCAAGGCCGGCGAGTACCAGGACGGGCACGCCGGGTACTCCGACCCGACGGACGAGCAGCACTTCCTCGTCAACGAGATCAACACCATCCAGAGCTCGCCGCAGTGGAAGTCAACCGCGATCGTCGTCGCCTACGACGACTCCGACGGCTGGTACGACCACGCCTACGTCACGCCCCGCAACGGCTCCAAGGACACCACGGCCGGCTCCAACGGCAAGGCCCTGGACAGCGCGGCCTGCCAGTCCGGCCCGGCCGCGTCCGGCGGGTACGCCGACCGCTGCGGCCCCGGCACCCGGCAGCCGCTGCTGGTCATCTCGCCGTACAGCAAGGTGAACAAGGTCGACCACACGCTGACCGACCAGGCCTCGATCACCCGGTTCATCGAGAACAACTGGCGCACCGGCCGGATCGGCGACCACTCCTTCGACGCCACCGCGGGTTCCCTGAACGGCATGTTCGACTTCAAGCACCCCAACGGCAAGCAGGTGCTGCTGAAGTCGGACGGCTCCGTGAAGTCCGTCGGCCCGATCCGCCACGTCGCTCCGGTCAGCACGCGGATCACCCCCGGCCCGGCGCTGGTGGACACCGCCGCCACCACCGGCTCCGGCGGGTTCCCGGCGGTTCCGGTGACCCTCGGTGCGGGCGCCCTCGTGGCCGCCGGCGCCACGGGCACCTACCTGACGCTGCGCCGCAGGCAGCGCGCCACCGCCTGACGCCCACCGCGTCCTGACACCGCTCGGCACGGTCCTCCTCCCCGGACCGTGCCGAGCGGTGTTCCCACGCGCCGACGATGGCTGGAACCAATCACCCATTCGGGCGGAACGGGGCATTCCTGGAACGTCGGCGCGACCTCGGGAGTCCTGTGGGGTGAAGGAACAGACCACAGAACACACGGGGGTGTTCGACCTTGACCGACATCATCGAAAGGACCACCGGGAGCGACGCGGGGGAAACCGCGCCGACGCCCGACGAACTGGCGCCCTACACGGCGCCGCTGCCCGTCCCGCCGGTCCTGCGGCCCGGCGGCGCGGACGTCCTGCGCGAGACGGAGATCGCGCTGCGCCCGGCCTGGATCCGGCTGCACCCGCAGCTCCCGCCGACCCTGATGTGGGGATACGACGGGCAGGTGCCGGGCCCCACCATCGAGGTGCGCCGCGGGCAGCGCGTCCGCATCGCCTGGACCAACCGGATCCCCGAGGGCAGCGAGTATCCGGTCACTTCGGTGCAGGTGCCGCTGCGCACGGACGGCCGGCCGCAGGCGAGCACCGAGCCGGGCCGCGAGGGCGTCGAACCGGACAAGGACGTCGCCGCCCTGCCCGCGTGGACGGTGACCCACCTGCACGGGGCGCAGACCGGCGGGGGCAACGACGGCTGGGCGGACAACGCCGTCGGCTCCGGCGACGCCCAGCTCTCCGAGTACCCGAACGACCACCAGGCGGTGCAGTGGTGGTACCACGACCACGCCATGAACATCACCCGGTGGAACGTGCACACCGGCCTGTACGGCACCTACCTCGTCCGTGACGACGAGGAGGACGCCCTCGGACTCCCGTGCGGGGAGCGGGAGATACCCCTGCTGCTCGCCGACCGGAACCTGGACACCGACGAGGACGGCCGGCTCAACGGGCGGCTGCTGCACAAGACGGTGGTCGTCCAGCAGCAGAACCCGGAGACGGGCAAGCCGGTCTCCATCCCGTTCACCGGCCCGTACACCACGGTCAACGGCCGTATCTGGCCGTACGCCGAGGTGGCCGCAGGCTGGTACCGCTTCCGGCTGGTCAACGCGTCCAACGCGCGCATCTACGAACTGGTCCTCGTCGACGAGGACGGCAACCCGGTGCCGGGCGTCCTGCACCAGATCGGCAGCGACGGCGGGCTGCTGCCCCGCCCGGTGCCGGTCGGCTTCGACGCCGCGCTGCCCACGCTGACCGCGGCCCCGGCGGAGCGATTCGACCTGCTCGCCGACTTCCGGGGCCTGGAGGGCCGGAAGCTGCGGCTGGTCAACAAGGGCCGCAACCAGCCGCCGGGAGTGCCGGACCCGGCGGGTGACGTGCGCTACCCCGCCGTCATGGAGTTCCGGGTCGGCTGCGCCGACGAGCCCGACACCTTCGAGCTGCCGGAGGTGCTCTCCGGCTCCTTCCGCCGGCTCACCCACGACGTCCCGCACGGCCACCGGCTGATCGTGCTCACCCCGCCCGCCACCAAGGGGGCCGGCGGCCACCCGGAGATCTGGGAGATGACCGAGGTCACCGACCCGGCCTCCGTCCAGCTCCCCGCCGACGGCGTCATCCAGCTCACCGGGGCGGACGGCACCACGAAGACGTACCGGCGCACCTCCCGGACCTTCAACGACGCGCTCGGCTTCACCATCGCCGAGGGCTCCTACGAACAGTGGAGCTTCCTCAACCTGGCGCCGATCGTCCACCCGATGCACATCCACCTGGCGGACTTCCAGCTGCTGGGCCGCGACGCCTACGACGTCTCCGGCTTCGACCCGGCGACGGGCGGCACCGTCGAGCCGATCGCGTACGACGCGGCCACCCGGCTCCCGCTGGCGCCGAACGAGCTCGGGTACAAGGACGTGTTCCGGGTGCCGGGCGGTCAGGTCCTGCGGGTCATGGGGAGGTTCGACGGCGCGTACGGCCGGTTCATGTACCACTGCCATCTCCTCGAACACGAGGACATGGGCATGATGCGGCCCTTCGTGGTGATGCCCGAGGAGGCGATGGCCTTCGACCACGGCGCGGCCCACGGCGGCCACGGCGCGGATCACACAGGCTGAGCCGGTACGACGGGGTCACACGGGCTGACCCCGTCGTACGGTCCGCGTCGGCCCGTACCCGCTGGATACGATGATCAAGGTCACCTTCCGGGGCTGTCGCACACCGTGACGGCCGCCGCGGCCCGCTGCGTTGACCTGCGGGGATTCGTCGGTGTCCGCTGCTGGCGCGGTCACCCGCCGGGCGGCCGCGGCCGGACCCCGGGTGTGCGGTTGTCGTCCGTCGTGCGGCACGGGATGCTGAGGGGGCACGGAGGGAAGCGGTGCCATGGATCGTTTTCCGCACGCGGCCGACGTCGACTTCCACAGCCCCCTGGATCTCTCGAAGGCCGCCGCCGCGGTGCTGGACGCCGAAGGCCGCGTCTCCGGGTGGGGTGCCTCGGCGCAGCGCCTCCTCGGCCATTCCCCCGAGGACGTGCTGGGCCGGTCGGCCGCCCGGCTGGTGGCGCCGGGACAGCGGCTGTCCGCTCTCTGCCGGGCGCACCACCCCCGGAGCACGGTCCTGGACCTGTGCTGCCGGGACGGACGCACCCTGCGCGCGGCCGTGACGGTCAGCCCGCTGTCCGACCGGGGCGGCGCCGCCACCGTCGTCGTCGCGGCGGATCTGGCGGCGTTGCGGGGCTGGGAGGCGCAGCTGGCGATGTTGCAGGGGCTGGCCACCGAGTCGACCGTGGGGCTGACCGTCTTCGACACGGACATGAACGTGGTGTGGGGCAACGCCTCCACCGACATGGAGCTGGCGGGGGTCGCACAGTACGTCGGCCGGCCCGCGAGCGACCTCTTCCCCGAGGGCGAGTTCATCTCCCGCCACCATCCTCCGGACGAGGACCAGGTGATGGCGCACGTCCTGGCGACCGGGGAGCCGATCCTGGGCATGCACTACCGCGGCCGGGCCCCCGCCGACCCGGTCCGTGAGCACGTCTGGTCCTGCTCGTACCACCGGCTGGTGGACGCCCGGGGCGAACCGCTGGGGCTGTTCGAGGAGTCCCTGGACGTCACCGACCGCTACCGGGCCCAGGAGCGGCTGTCGCTGCTCGTCCGCGCGGGCAAGCGGATCGGTGCCTCGCTGGACGTCCGCCGGACGGCCGCGGAGCTGGCCGACGTGGCCGTACCGCAACTCGCCGACGAGGTGCTGGTGGACCTGCCGCCGGCGGTCATCGAGGGGCGGCAGCCGCCGACGGGCTCGGCTCCGGGGCACAGTCTGCTGCGGATGCACGGCCGGACCCCGGAGGAGTTCCGGACCAGCCCCGTCTCCTACCCGCCCACGTCACCGCAGGCCCAGAGCCTGGCCACCAGCCGCCCCGTCGTCGACGCCGGCCAGGCCGGCGGCGGGTCCCCCGGCCGGTGCTCCAGTCTGTTCGTCCCGCTCCTCGCCCGTGACGCGGTCCTGGGCCTGGCCACCTTCCGGCGCAGCAGCAACCCCGACCCCTTCGGGCCCGAGGAGCAGGCTCTCGCGGTGGAGCTGGCCGAGCGGGCCGCCGTAGGCATCGACAACGCCCGCCGGTACACCAGCCAGCACGCGGCGGCCCTGGTGCTCCAGCGCAGCCTGCTGCCGCAGCGGCTGCCGGAACAGAGCGCGGTCGACGTGGCGTACCGCTACCTCCCCGCCGACAGCCGGGTGGGCGTGGGCGGCGACTGGTTCGACCTGATCCCGCTGTCCGGTGCCCGGGTCGGGCTGACCGTGGGTGACGTGGTCGGCCACGGGGTGCACGCGGCGGCGACCATGGGCAGGCTGCGCGCCACCGTACGGACGCTGGCCCTGCTGGACCTGGACCCGGCCGAGCTGCTCACCCGCCTGGACGGTCTGGTCGCCCTGGACTCGGAGCCCCACGGGGACGACGGGCTCAGCGACGAGGCGCTCGGGGTGACCTGCCTGTACGCGATCTACGACCCGGTGAGCGGCCGGTGCGTCTGGGCGAGCGCGGGCCATCCGCCGCCGGTCGTGGCGGACGCGAACGGCTCGGTGGCGCTGTCCGCGCTGGCACCGGGGCCGCCCCTGGGCCTGGGCAGCCTGCCCTACGAGAACGTCGAGCTGAGCCTGTCGAACGGCAGCGTGGTGGCGCTGTTCACGGACGGCGTCGTGGAGGACCGGCGCACCGACATCGACAGCGGGATCGACCGGCTCGCCCATGTGCTCACCTGGCAGCGCTGCCCGCTGGAGGAGCTGTGCGACCGGGCGATGGCGACGCTCCCGCCGGGGCCGCAGGCGGACGACGCGACGCTGATGCTCGTGCGTACCCGGCGGCTCGACACCCGGCAGGTGACGGACCTGGAGCTGCCGCCCGACCCGGCGATGGTGGCCCGGGCCCGTACGGACACCGAGCGCCAGCTGGACCGCTGGGGCCTGTCCGACCTGTCGTTCACCGCCGAACTCGTGGTGAGCGAGCTGGTCACCAACAGCATCCGGTACGCCACCGGGCCGGTCGTGCTGCGCCTGATCAGGGACCGCTCGCTGCTCTGCGAGGTCTCCGACAACGCGCACACGGCCCCGCATCTGCGGCGGGCACGCCGGGACGACGAGGGCGGCCGGGGCCTGTTCCTCGTCGCCCAGGTGTCCCAGCGCTGGGGCACCCGGTACACCTCGTCGGGGAAGACGATCTGGGCCGAACTGGCCATCCCCTGACGGCCGCGGCGATCAGCTCCCGGCCGTCTCGGGCCCGGCCGTCAGCACCCACCAGTACTTGGCCAGGTCGGGCGGCCGGTACGCGAGCGGGATCGCCGTGGCGAGGACCCGCACGTGCAGCAGGTCGCGGCGCACCGCCCCGCGCGGCGGCGCGGGCGTGGCGTCCGGGGTGGCCGACACGGGGGCGGCCGGCAACCGCTGGTACGTCGCGCGGGGAAGGGCGAGCGCCAGGGTGATGGCACCGGGTGTGCGTCGACGACGTGGGACGGCCGCGGGCTGCGGCCGTCCCACGCGCGGGTGGCGGACCGGACCGGTCAGCCCTCGATGCGGTGGGTGGTCCAGAACGACGTCAGGTCCGTGCTGGTGGCCGCCTGGGCCGCCGCCTTGAACTCGGCGGTGGTCGAGACGCCGTACCAGTGCGAACTCGCGTAGCTCTTCAGGAGGTTGGTCATGGCGGTGTCGCCGATCAGGCGGCGCAGGTCGTGCAGGGCGCACTTGCCGTAGCCGTAGACGACGGTGGAGTAGCGGGAGGAGTGCGCGTCCCAGTACGCCATGGAGTTGGTGATCTTCTCGGCCGACGAGGCCCAGGACACGCTGTTCCAGCAGTTGGTGCCGGTCAGGCCCTGCGCCAGGTCGGTGGCGTAGTCGGTGAACGCCTCGTCCAGCCAGGGGCTGTTGTACTCGTCGTCGCCGACGATGCCGTACCACCACTGGTGGCCGATCTCGTGGGTGAGCGCGGTGGTGCTGACCAGGTCGAGGACGAAGCCCGGGTACTCCATGCCGCCGAACCAGAAGTTGTTGTCGATGACGGCGTCCAACTCGCCGTACGGGTAGGCCCCGAAGCGGCCGGCGTGGGCGTCGACCGCCGACTTGGCGGTGGTGAGCATCGACTGGGCGCTGGAGGAGCTGATGCCCGAGACGGAGTAGATGTTGATCGGGACGCCGCCGGGCGAGGTGCCGGAGATCTTGCTGAACGGACCGGCCGCCCAGGCGAAGTCACGGACCTTGGAGGCGGTCGCGGTGGTGACGGTGCGGCCGCTGGTGCCGGGGGTGTCGACCGAGGTGCCGGTGGCCGGGACCAGCAGGCTGCTGGGGTGGTCCAGGGTCACCTTGAAGTCGGCGGCCAGCGAGTAGAAGGACTCGCCGTTGTTGGTGTACGGGTCCAGGTGCCAGCCGGAGCCGTCCCGGACCGCGAGGACGGGCAGCGCGTTGCCGATCATGCTGAACGCGCCGTCGTAGCCGAAGCGGTCGGCGCCGCTGGGGACGGTGATGCCGAGGTCGAAGCCGATCGTGGTGCTCTGGCCCTGTGCGAGCGGGGTCGGCAGGGCGATCTCCAGTGCCGTGCAGGCGACCGAGAGGGCCCCCGCGGTGCCGCCGGTGACGTTGCTGACGGTGATCGGCGGGGCCGAGCAGGTGCCGTGGTAGTTGTCCCACAGCCGCAGGTAGATCTCGCTGAGCGCGGTCGCGGAGGCGTTGGTGAAGGTCACGCTCTCGTGGCCGGTCCAGCCGGTGCCGGAGGAGTTGCTGGTCAGGCTGACGGTGTACGACGGTGCGGCCGGGGTGCGGGTGGTGTCGCCGGGGGTGGTGGCGGCCGAGGTGTCCAGGGCGACGTCGTCGACGACGAAGCTGGTCTGGAGGCTGGAGTCCTCGGTGCCGGTGAAGGCGACGGTGACGGTCTGGCCGGCGAACGCGGACACGTCGAAGGACTTCTTCACGTACCCGGTGTTCTTGTCCAGGTTGGAGTAGGTCGCCAGGGTGGTGCTGCCGATCTTCGCGGTGAGCTTGTCGTACGCCGTCGAGGAGGTCGTCTCGGCGGTGTCGACGTGCAGCCAGAAGGTCAGGGTGGCGGCGCATCCGGACGGGACGGTGACGCTCTGCGAGAGCGTGTCGGTGTGGGTGCCGCCGGTGCCGTCCAGCCAGGCGAAGCTGGAGCCGCCGTGGGCGGACTGGCCGGAGCGGCTGGTGATCACGCTGGTCGAGGACTGCGTCCAGGGTGAGGTACCGCTCTCGAAACCGCCGTTGGTGATCAGCTGGGCCGGTGTGCAGGCCGCCTGGTCGGCGGCCGACGCCGTACTGCCGGGGAGCAGGGCCGCGGTGAGTGCCGCGACGGCCGACGCGATGGTCACGAAGGCCTTGTGGGGGGTCGATCTCACACGAAACTCCTCTACGCCGGCCGGGATTCCGGCCTGCTCGGAGACCGCCCGCCCGACAGGGGTGTGCCGGGGAGCGGTCACGGGTCACGCGCTATGAGTGGTGCGAGTCGGAAGCCTGACAGATTTGACCAGGCCATGTCACTAAGGGATTACCCGCGGGTCAGATGTGGTCCGCGCAGCACGGGGTCGGATCGGGCACCTCGAAGGGGGCCAGCAGTCCGCCGGCCGCCGGCATCAGGGCGAGGGTGAGGACGCCGTCGCGCCACTCCGGGCGTACGTGGTCCTGGGTCAGCACCCCGGCGGTGGGCGGGAGTTCGGCGGCCGGGGCACCGAGCACGACCAGGCGCTCGACGGCGGTGCGGTCGAGCAGGTCCGCGACGGTGACGGTGCCGGTGAGATGGGCCACGCCGGGGTAGACCACCGCGCGGCCGGAGGCGGGGGGCGCGAGCGCCGCGCCGCGGGCGGCGGCCACCGCCTCGCCGGGGCCGTGGACCCGGTCGGCCAGGACCAGGCCGGCGCCGGCCGGCAGCAGGGCCGGCAGTTCCCGCCACACCGCGTCCGGGTCCGGGACGTCGAGCGACACCGCCGTACCCCGGCGGTCGTCGGTGCGGTGCAGGTGGGTGCAGGCGAACACGCCGTCGGTGAGCGCCAGTTGCGCCAGCAGCTCATGGATGAGGTGGTCGGCCTCCCGCAGGGTCGCCGAACCGGCGTCCACCCCGATGACGGGGCGGACGCCGGGCGGGTGGTGCGGGGAGGTCATGCGGGCAGGACCCACATCGGGTTGGAGTAGAACCAGAGGTCCTTCCACGGGTCCGCGTCGCCGAGGACGTCGATGGCCGGACCCGCCGGGTCCACGGCGGCGCCGTTGACGCCGACCGCGGAGCGGTTGCCGTCGGTGCCGCGCAGCCGGACGTAGACGGGCTTGTCGAGGCGGCCGAGGGAGTACGTCAGCCGGACCGCGCCGGTCGACTTGTGCACCTCGAAGGACTTCACCACCTTGGTGGCGGGCGTGGCGAAGGTGTCCCGGTCGCCCACCTCGCCGGTGACGTCACCCTGGATGACGTCGACGCGGGCCAGACTCGGCACGAACTGGGCCCAGTTGGGGCCGTTGGCGAGGCTGATCTCCACGACCAGGTCGACCTGGCTGCCCTTCTTCACCGGCAGCACACCGCCGAGGGTGACCGCGCGGGAGCCGGCGCGCAGTTGCGCGTTCAGGCCGCTGATCAGGCCGCCGTGGTCGACCCAGACCCGGCCGGCCCGGATGCCGTCCATGACCGACTGGTAGGAGAAGGAGGCGGCGCCGACGTGGGTGCGGGAGTACTGGCCGGGCCAGAAGTCGGTGTCGGTGAGGCTGATGCCGGTGCCGTAGACCGGGTCCTCGTAGCGGCCGTTGGCGGTGAAGTCACTGTTCGGCCCGCGCACCGCGGTGTCCGCGTACACATTGTGGGAGTCCGAGTTGGCGGTGATCCACCAGGGCTTGCCCTCGGCGAGGAGGCTGTCCCACAGGCCGCCGACGGTGGCGGTCATCCAGTCGAAGCCGCCCCAGGTGCGGTAGCTCTCCAGCGGGTAGGCGGCGAACGAGTCGGCGCTCGGGCTGTTGTCGTAGATGCCGCGCGCGGAGCCGGGGCCGTTCGGCTTGGGCAGGCCGCCCGCCTGGTGGCCGGGGGCGCCCTCCATGCCGACGGCGATCGAGGGCTGGGCGTCGCGCCAGGCGCGGATCTCGTGCGGGGAGTCGATGCCCTTGCGCGCCGGGTGGTTGGCGAGGAACAGCGCGTCCCTGACCTTGCGGCGCCGCACCTGCTCGGCGAGGAAGTCGAGGCCGGAGATGGCCAGCGCCTCGTTGGCCGCGGTACCGGCGGAGGCGCCCTTGACCGAGCCGTCGAAGGAGTTCTCGAACTCCTTCAGGACGGCGACCTCGTTCTTGCCGGGGTGGACGAAGACCGTGCCGTGCTCGGCGGCCGGGATGTTCCACTCCAGGCCCTGGAAGACGAGCGTGTCGTCGATCTGGTCCCGGGCCGCGACGATGTCCGGGTTGACCTTCTCGACGCCTATCTTGGCGTGCGCCTCGCTGCCGTGGTCGGTGATGACCATCCAGTCCAGGCCGTGCGCGTTGGCCTGCCGGACGTGGTCGAGGACCCGGTACTTGGCGTCGGAGCTGTACTGGGTGTGGATGTGGTGGTCTCCGGCGAGCCACAGGTAGCCGCCGGACCGGCCGTTGCCGGAGTGCGAGGAGGAGACCGCCGCGGCGGCCTGGCCCGCGCCGGCGAGGACGCTGCCCGCGGCGAGCCCGGCGCCGAGCAGGCCGGTGCGGCGCAGCATCGAGCGGCGGGAGAGCTGACCGGGCGTCAGCTCCTCGTCGGGGACCGACAGATCGAGGGCGGGCGGCAGCGACGTGGGAGCGTCGCCGTCCCCGTGGTGGTGATGGTGGTGGTGACCGTGGTCGTGGCTGTGACCGTGACTCATGCTCGTACTCCCGCGGGCGGCCGGTACGGGGGGTGACTCAAGGACGTGCAGAGTCTGCGAAGGCCGCGTGAACAACGGGAGTCGGGGTCATGGTGGAGTAAAGAACGACTCATGTGCAGCGCACTATGCGGTGCTGCCGGCGGGGAGTCGGCCAAGGGCCCGTGAAGACGGCGATGCCCGGGCCGGCTCACGAGGAGCCGGCCCGGGCATCAGGCCGGGGGCCGGTCAGACCAGGTCGAACCGGTCCGCGTCGGCGACCTTCGTCCAGGCGGCGACGAAGTCCCGCACGAACTTCTCCTTGGCGTCGTCGCTGGCGTAGACCTCCGCGACGGCACGCAGCTCGGAGTTGGAGCCGAAGACCAGGTCGGCACGGGTGCCGGTCCACTTGACCGCGCCGGTGGCCAGGTCACGGCCCTCGAAGGTGGTCTGGTCCTCGGAGGTCGACTTCCACTCCGTGCCGTAGTCGAGCAGGTTGACGAAGAAGTCGTTCGTCAGCACGCCCGGGGTCTCGGTGAGGACACCGTGCTTCGACTGGCCGTGGTTGGCGCCGAGCACGCGCAGACCGCCGACCAGGACGGTCAGTTCGGGGGCGCTGAGGCCGAGCAGGTTGGCGCGGTCGAGGAGCAGGTACTCGGCCGGCAGGCGGTTGCCCTTGCCGAGGTAGTTGCGGAAGCCGTCCGCGCTCGGCTCCAGCGCCGCGAAGGACTCGGCGTCCGTGTGCTCCTCGGTCGCGTCGACCCGACCCGGGGTGAAGGGCACCTCGACGTCGACACCGGCGTCCTTGGCGGCCTTCTCCACGGCGGCGGCACCGCCGAGGACGATCAGGTCGGCCAGGGAGACCTTCTTGGCACCGGTGTTGAAGTCGCGCTGGACGCCCTCCAGGACACGCAGGACCTGGGCGAGCTGGTCGGGGTCGTTGACCTCCCAGCCGCGCTGCGGCTCCAGGCGGATCCGGGCGCCGTTGGCACCGCCGCGCTTGTCGCTGTTGCGGTACGTCGAGGCCGACGCCCAGGCGGTGGAGACCAGCTGCGAGACGGTCAGACCCGAGTCGAGGAGCTTGGCCTTGAGGGCCGTGACGTCGGCGGCGTCGATGGTCTCGCCCTCGGCCTGCGGCAGCGGGTCCTGCCACAGCAGGGTCTCCGCCGGGACCTCCGGGCCGAGGTACAGGGACTTCGGGCCCAGGTCACGGTGGGTGAGCTTGTACCAGGCGCGGGCGAACGCGTCGGCGAACTCCTGCGGGTTCTCGTGGAACCGGCGGGAGATGGGCTCGTAGATCGGGTCGAAGCGCAGCGACAGGTCGGTGGTGAGCATCGTGGGCAGACGCTTCTTCGACGGGTCGTGGGCGTCGGGGATGATCGCCTCGGCGTCCTTGGCGACCCACTGCTTGGCGCCGGCCGGGGACTCGGTCAGCTCCCACTCGTAGCCGAAGAGGATGCTGAAGAAGTCGTTGCTCCACTGGGTGGGCTTGGTGGTCCAGGTGACCTCCAGACCACTGGTGATCGCGTCGCCGCCCTTGCCGGTGCCGTAGGTGGACTTCCAGCCCAGGCCCTGCTGCTCGATCGGCGCGCCCTCGGGCTCGGCGCCCACGTGGTCCGCGGGGCCGGCGCCGTGGGTCTTGCCGAAGGTGTGGCCGCCGGCGATCAGCGCGACGGTCTCCTCGTCGTTCATCGCCATGCGGCGGAACGTCTCACGGATGTCGCGGGCCGCGGCGATCGGGTCCGGGTTGCCGTTGGGGCCCTCCGGGTTGACGTAGATCAGGCCCATCTGGACGGCGCCGAGCGGGCTCTCCAGGTCGCGGTCGCCGGTGTAGCGCTGGTCGTCGAGCCAGACCTTCTCGGGACCCCAGTAGACGTCGTCCTCCGGCTCCCAGACGTCCTCGCGGCCGCCGCCGAAGCCGAAGGTCTCGAAGCCCATCTGCTCCAGGGCCACGTTACCGGTGAGGACCATGAGGTCGGCCCAGGAGATGGACTGGCCGTACTTCTTCTTGACCGGCCACAGCAGCCGGCGGGCCTTGTCCAGGTTGCCGTTGTCCGGCCAGCTGTTGAGCGGGGCGAAACGCTGCTGGCCGGCGCCGGCGCCGCCGCGGCCGTCGGAGATGCGGTAGGTGCCCGCGCTGTGCCAGGCCATCCGGATCATCAGCGGGCCGTAGTTGCCGAAGTCGGCCGGCCACCACTCCTGCGAGTTGGTCAGCACCTCGGCGATGTCCCGTTTCACGGCCGCGAGGTCGAGCGCCTGGAACGCCGCCGCGTAGTCGAAGCCCTTGTCGAGGGGGTTCGCGACGTCGGGGTTCTTGGCAAGGATCTTCAGGTTGAGCCCCTCGGGCCACCACTGGCGGTTGCCGCCGCCCTGGGTGGGGTGCGGGGCGCGGTCGTGCGCGACCGGGCACTTGCCCGCGGCGTTCTCCTGGGTCTCGGACATTGGGGGGAAATCCTTCCGGAAGGGGCGGATCGACGTTCTCAGGAACTGACGGTGGAACAGGCGGGGCACAGGCCCCAGTAGATGACCTCGGCCTCGTCGATCGCGAAGCCGTGGTCGTCCGAAGCGGTCAGGCACGGGGCGTCACCGACCGCGCAGTCGACGTCGGCGACGGCACCGCACGACCGGCACAGCAGGTGGTGATGGTTGTCGCCGACGCGTCCCTCGAACCGGGCCGGGCTGCCGGCCGGTTCGATACGGCGTATGAGTCCGGCCGTGGTGAGCGCGTGCAGCGCGTCGTACACGGCCTGGAGCGATATGTGGCCCACGCGGTCGCGGACGCCCGAGGCGATGGTCTCGACGTCGAGGTGGTCGCCGTGGCGGACGGTCTCAAGGAGCGCGACACGGGCGGCCGTCACCCGCAGGCCGGCACCGCGCAGCTCATCGGCGGTCGTCGGGGGCTGGGATGCGGTCATGGCGACAACCTAACCTCAAAGACTCGAATGATTCAAGAAAACAAGCTAATCAAGTCTGGCCAGGTGGCCGCCCGGGCATCCCGCGAGGGACTTTGCCTTCTCTTTACAACCCGTCCCGGAGCCGGTTCGTCTCTCCGCTCGATCCGTTGTCCAGCCCGCCCGACCACGGCGGGCCGACGAAAGAGAGCATCCTCATGCGCCGAACCGTCCTGAGCGCCACGGCACTCGCCTGCACCGCCGTGCTGGGCGCCACCGTGCCCGCCTTCGCCTCCGGCACCGCCCCCAGCCCGGTCGCCAGCGCCGCGCCGACCACCGCCCCCTCCCCCGTCCCGTCCGAGGCGAGGTCCGCCGCGCCCACCCCCGCGCCGGCCCGCGACCGGGGCCAGGTCGCGCGGGTGCCGCAGGGCGCCCCCGACACCGGGGTCACCGAGTCGTCCTCGGGTTCCGGTTCCGACGGCACGCTGATCGGCGCCGGCGCGGGCGCCGTGGTGCTCGCCGCGGGCGCCGCCACGCTCGTCGTCCGCCGCCGCCGGGCGACCGGGGCATGACCCCGCTCTCCAGGCGCGCCCTCCTCACCGCCGCGACGGCCTCGCTGCTGGCGGGCTGTGCGGGGCAGGCACCGCACCGGGCGGTCACGACCGCACCCCGGCAGCAGCCCCCCGGACCGTCCGCCACGCCCGCCGGGTCCACCACGCCCGCCGGGTCCGCCACGGCGACACCGCTCGGCCGGTCCGCACCGGTCCGGCTGCGGGTCCCGGCGATCGGGGTCGACACCCCGTTGCTGCGGCTGGGCCTCGCGGTCGACGGCACGGTGCAGGTGCCGCCGGTCACCGCGCACGACCGGGCGGGCTGGTACCGCTACTCCCCCACTCCGGGGCAGGCCGGTCCGTCGGTGATCCTCGGCCATGTCACGGTCGGCGCCTACGGCGACGGCGTCTTCCGCCGCCTCGCCGAGCTGCGCCGGGGCGAGCAGGTCGTGACGCGCCTGGAGAACGGCAGGTCGGCGGTGTTCACCGTCCGCGAGGTCCGTACGGTCGCCAAGTCCGCGTTCCCGACGAAGGACGTGTACGGGGACGTGGCCCGCCCGGAGCTGCGGCTCATCACCTGCGGCGGGCCGCGCGGCGGGGACGGCTACCTCGACAACGTGATCGTCTTCGCCTCGCTGACCGGCACCGCGCCCTGACCCGCCGGACGGACGCGGGACCGGCGGAACGTCCGCCGCCGGTCCCGCATCCTCCCCGGTGGGTCCTTCCGCACCCCGCACCTCTCCCTCGACCCTGGAGAACGTTGAAACGGTCCCGTGACACGGCGGCCTCCGAGCTGTTCGCCGCCCTGTACCCGCGCCTGGCCGGCTGGTGCCGCCGTCTGGTCGACGACGACGAGACGGCGCACGAGGTCGCCTCGGAGGCGTTCACCCGGCTGTGGGCCCGGTGGACGAAGGTGGAGGAGCCGCGCGGCTTCCTCTACGTCACCGCGGCCAATCTCGTCCGGGACCACTGGCGCAAGCTGGAGCGTGAGCGCCGGGCGGTGCGCCAGGTCGGCTCGGAGGCCGCGACCCGCCCGCACGCCGAGCAGGCGGACCCCTCGGTGCGGCTGCTGGTGCAGTCGCTGCCGGAGCGACTGCGCGTCCCTATCCTGCTGCACTACTACGCTGACATGCCGATCCGGGAGGTCTCCGCACTGACCGGCCGCAAGGAGGGAACCGTCAAGGCCGATCTGCACGCGGCCCGAGAACTGCTCCGCGTCCATCTGAGGAGAAGCCTTGACCACACGCTTTGACGACGAGCCGGAGTTCGACGGCCCGGACGATCCGCTCGCCGTCATCCTGCGCCCGCCCGCCGCCCACCTCGGTCCGCCACCGGGCCGCTACGAGGAGGTACGGCGCGCGGCGGGCCGCCGCCGGCTGGTCCGAGCGGCCGCCGGGGCCGGCCTGACCTGCGCCGTCGCCGCCGGGGTCGCCCTGTCGCTGCATCTGACGGCGCCCTCGGCGCCCGTCTCTCCCCGGCTGCCGCTCGCACCGCCGGCCGCCAGTCCGACGGCCCCGCCGCACCGCTCGACGTCCCCGGCACCGGCCGACCCGAGCCCGAGTCCGAGCGTCGCGCCGACGCGCGGCGGCACCTCGCAGGAGCCCACGCCCGAACGGCCGGCCCGGAGCACCGCGCAGCCGTCCGCGCGGGAGCGGTCGTCGTCCCCCTCGACGGCACGGGACGCACCGTCCGAGAGCCGGCCGAGCGCCGTCGCCACGTCGCCCCGCTCCTAGGGCCCGCCGGAGACCCACCCGGAGCCCCGCCCGGGATCCCACCCGGAGCCCCACCCGGGGTCTTACCCGGAGCCCCGCCCGGGGCGCCCTCGCGGGGTCAACGCGTGGAGGGGTGGCTCACACGTTCGTGCGCCCGGGTTTCGGCGCGCCGCACGGGGCCCGAAGGCACGGGCCACGGCGTCGCGCCGGGTGCCGCGGCGCCCGGCGGGGGCCACGGCGCGTGTCGGCCGTCCGGGTAGGGTCGCACCCGCCCGTCCGGCCCCGGCGGCGGCCCGTATGGCCGAGGCCTTCCCTCGGCGTTGGTGTGATGTTTCGTCCGTGGCCGGAGTGAAAGGTGTGGAACGGGCAACGCTCCGTTTCATGCTCCACGCGCGAAACCCCCGGCAGGTGACCAGATGACGACGGCGACGCAGGCTCCCTCGACCGCTCCGGCCGCCGCGCCCCCGTCCCCCGCCGCCCAGTCGTCCGCCCCGGCACCGGCACTGCCGTCCCTCACCGGCCTCAGATGGATGGCCGCGGTGCTGGTCTTCGGGCTGCACGTGCACAACTTCCGCTACTTCGGCGGGACCGGCGGCCGGCTGGTGTCCTGGGGGTTCGAGGCGGGCGCCTCGGGGGTGTCGTTCTTCTTCATCCTGTCCGGGTTCGTCCTGATGTGGTCGGCGCGGCCGGGCGACCGGGCACCGCGCTTCTGGTGGCGCCGCGTCGCGCGGATCTACCCGGTGCACCTGGTCACCGTCGTCCTCGCGCTGGTCATGGCGTTCACGCTGCCCCGCCAGCCACGGCCGACCCTGCCGCAGGGACTCGCCGACGTCTTCCTGGTGCACTCCTGGTGGCGCCCCTGGTGGCAGACGCTGGACCCGGTCAGCTGGTCGCTGGCCTGCGAGGCGTTCTTCTACGCCGCGTTCCCGCTGCTGGCGCTGCTGCTGCGGCGGCTGGGCGGCCGGGGGGCGACGGCGCTCGCCGCGCTGTCCGTGCTCGCGGTGCTGGCGCTGGCCTGGACGGACGCGCACCACTGGTGGGACCAGCCGATCAGTTCCTTCCCGGCCGCACGGCTGCCCGAGTTCGTGCTCGGCGCGGCCACCGCGCGCCTCGTGCTGCTGGGCCGGTGGCGCGGCCCCGGCCTGGAGGCATCGCTCGCGCTCGCGGTCATCGGCTACTTCCTGGTCCCGCAGGTCACCGACGACTACGCGGCCACCGCCTGCACCCTCATGGGGTTCGCGGTGCTCATCCCGGCGGCGGCCCAGGCGGATCTGCGGGGGCTGCCCTCACTGTGGCGGCGGCGCGGCCTTGTGCGGCTCGGCGAGCTGTCGTTCGCGTTCTACATGGTCCATCTGCTGGTCCTGCGGGCGGGCACCCACCTGCTCGGCACCCGCCCGCGTTTCGACCTGCTCACCGGCACGGCCGCCGCCCTCGTCGCCTTCACCGTGTCGCTGGGCCTGTCCTGGCTCCTGTACGAGGGCGTGGAGGGCCCGGCGCGCCGGCTGCTGCTGCGGCTCCCGGCGCGGCGGAGGGCGGCGGCCTAGCCGGTCACGGGAACTGGGTCACCTTGGACGGGGTGGTGCTGGTCCCCGAGGTGGGCGATCCGGTGGTGTTGACGACGTGGGCGTACTGGCCCATGCCGCCGAGGGAGATCACCAGCAGGTCGTGCATCTTGATGCCCGAACCGGTCGGCACCTGGAAGCCGTTGGACTGCACGATCGTGGGATCGGCCGTGTAGTTGCAGTAGCTGCCCAGGCCCCAGGCCTCGTGCGTGCCCACGGTGTCGGCGACCTTGTAGGCCGCGTAGCCGACCACGCCGTCGTGGGTGATGGCGGCGGCGTTCGGGGCGTCGTACGCCTTCTCGTTCTGGAAGAAGATCGTGCGGCCGCGTTCGCCGTTCCAGTAGACGTCGTACTTGTTGAAGTGCTCGACGAACAGGCCGGTGGCCAGGACGTCGTTGCCGTTGACGCGCAGTCCGTAGTCGGCCCGGTTGGTGGTCCAGCCGACTCCGCTGCCGTGGTCGGCGCGCCAGAGCCAGGTGTGGTCGATGATCACGTTGTTGCTGTTGACCACGACCGAGTTGGTGGCGAGGCCGGGTCCGGCGCCGCCGATGCGGACGAACACGTCCTGCATGGACGTGGGGTTGGCGGAGTGGTCGGCGGTGGAGCCGGGGTCGCCGATCCGCAGCAGGGTGTCGGAGTTGACCGGGCCCGCGTCGATGAGGAACCCGGCGAGCTTCACGCCGTCGACGTCGGCGACGTGCACGGCGTCGACGCCGTTGTCCGGGACCAGGGTGGCGAGGCCCAGACCGAGGACGACGGTGTTGGCCCGGGTGACGTTGATGGTCCGGTCGAGGTGGTAGACGCCCGGGGTGAACAGGAGGTTGAGGCCCTGGGCGAGGGCCTGGTTGATGGTGGCCGCGGTGGCGCCGGGCTTGACCACGTAGAACTGGTCCAGCGGGATGGAGGTGCCCGCGTTCGCCGGCCAGGAGACGCCCCGGGCGTTCGTGCGCTTGGCGGGGACGAAGACCTTGTAGGCGCTGCCGTCCAGGTAGAGGAACGGCTTCTCACGCGAGACGGGGGTGGTGTCCAGCGTGGTGTACGGGCCGGAGTCGAAGTTGGTGACGGGGGCGCCCTGGACGCCGGAGAAGGTCATGTTCCAGACGCCGTTGGTCCAGCCGCCGACCGAGCTGTCCCGGGTGTACCACTGCTGCTGGGAGTACGGGCCGACGGTGCCGTCGATCTTCGAGTCGGCGATGTAGCCGCCGGAGGCCCAGCCGTAGCCGTTCGGGGCCAGGTTGAGGCCGCCCTTGACGTGGATACGGCGGAAGGGGGCCGCCTGAGCCACGGCCCACCGGTCGGTGCCGTTGGACGGCGTGATGGCGAGGTTCTCCGCCGAACGCCAGAAGTTCTGCGTGGCGTTGCCGTTGAACCAGCCCGCGTCGACCGTGATGTCACCGTTGATCTGGGTGTCGTCGGGGTTGAGGCCGAGCCCGGAGATCGAGGTGTAGAAGCCGAGCTGGGCGTTGATGCCGTTGTAGGTGCCCGGCTTGAGGAGGAACTGGTAGCGGCCGGAGCCGAACTGGGCCGACTCCTGCTGGGCGAAGACGGAGTCGAACTTCGCCTGGAGGTTCGGCGTGGACGGGTCGACGACGATCACGTTGGGACCGAGGTCGCCGCCGCCCTGGACCGGGGGCGTGCCCGTGGTGGTGCCGTACACCTGGAACTCCCAGAGGGAGTAGCCCCACTGGGTGGCGCGGTGCACGCCCTGCATCCGGACGTACTGGCCCTGCCCGGACACGTCGAGGGTGTCGGTGCCGCCGTCACCGCCGGTGACGGTCTTCAGGTCGGTCCAGTTGGTGCCGTCCGGGGAGATCTGGACCTTGTAGTCCTTGCCGTACGCGGCTTCCCAGTTGAGGACGACCTGGGTGACGTTGGCGGTGGCGCCCAGGTTCACCTGGAGCCACTGGTCGTCGGTGAAGGCCGACGACCAGCGGGTGCCGGTGTTGCCGTCGACCGCGTTCGCGGCGGTGGTCCCGGCGTTCTCCTCGGAGGAGGCGGTGGCCGCCTTCCCCTGCGACAGCGGGGCGTCGGCCGCGTGGGCGGCCGGCGCGTGGGCGGTGGGCAGGGCGAGCAGCGCCGCCATCGCGGCGAGCACTACGCCCAAGGATCTCAGTCGTCTCATCAGCGGCTCCCTGAGGTGAGCGTGGAGGTGCGGACAACGACCGCACCCCACTGCTTAGTTCAGGTTTTGATTTAAGTGGTGAGGCAACTCGCCGACAAGCCTTCGGGAGCGGTTTTTTCGGCCGCCGCGGCCCCCGTCACAGGCCGCGCTGCGCGTACATGGCGGCGAGGTCGCCCGACAGGGCACCCTTGGCCCAGCGCGTGATGTCGTCGGCGAGCACCTCGTAGGCGCCCGACTCGACGCCGTCCAGGGCCGCCGCGGCGATCTCCTGCGGCTTCGCCTTCGGCCCCTCGGCGTGGGCGGCCATGTCGGTGTCGACGTAGCCCATGTGCAGGCCGGTGACGCCGATGCCGCGCGGCTTGAGCGCGAGGCGCAGGCTGTTGGTCTGGGACCAGAGGGCCGCCTTGGACGCGCTGTAGGCGCCGCCCTCGGCGACCCAGGACAGCACCGAGTGGACGTTCAGGATGTGGCCGCCGCCGTTGCGCTCGATGACCGGCACGAAGGCACGGGCGAGCAGCAGGGGGCCGTAGAAGTTGATCTCGAACTCGCGGCGGACGTCGTCGAGCGGCGAGGTCAGGAACTCGGTGCCGAGGGCGACCCCGGCGTTGTTCACCAGGACCGTGACGTCCTGCGCCTGCTCGACGACGGCGGCCAGCGAGGCGGGGTCGGTCACCTCCAGGGGCAGTGCCACCGCATCGGGGTGGGTGACGGAACGCGGGTCGCGCGCGGTGGCGTAGACCTTTCCGGCGCCGCGTGCGTACAACTCCTCCACCAGCGCCTTTCCGATACCGCGGCTGCCGCCGGTGACGAGGACGACGGAGTCCTTGATCGCGGTCATGACACTCACACTCCAGATGCCGGAGAGATGGAAAACCGATCGGTTTCCAGCGGGACGACACCCACTGTAAACCGATCGGTTTCCGACTTCAATCGCGGCCGCCCCCACCGGCCCGTAGCCCGGACCGGATTCCCTTGCGCGCAGGGCGGGTTACTCGATCCAGTTCATTGCGTCCGACCTCTGGCTAGGGACTCCTACCGGGCGGTATACAGACCCCCGACACACGCGTGCGGGCCGCCCGTCGGGACCGGTTCCGTACGCGTCCCGGTTAGGGGGGATCTTCATGGCGTACGGCACCCCGTCGCGGAGTTCGGCGCGAGGGCACCGGCGGAGGGCGACCGTGGCGGCGGCGCTGGGCGGCTGCGCCCTGGTGGCCGCGTCCACGACGCCGGCCGCGGCGCACGACGGCGGCCACGGCCCCGGCCACGACCGCGGCACGAGCTATGTGGCGCTCGGCGACTCCTACACCTCGGGCCCCGTCATCCCGACCCAGGTCGACGCGGCCTGCGCCCGCTCCGACCACAACTACCCCTCGCTGGTGGCGGCGGCGCGGAAGGTGAGCGCGTTCAAGGACGTGAGCTGTTCCGGCGCCACGACCGCGGAGATGTGGAAGGCACAGGGCACCAACGGCCCGCAGCTCGACGCGGTGCGGCGGGACACCGACCTGGTCACGGTCCAGATCGGCGGCAACGACATGGGGTTCGGCTCCATCATCGCCACCTGCGCGGCGCTCAGCTCCAAGGACCTCACCGGCAACCCGTGCCAGCAGTACTACAACTCCTCCGGCACCGACCAGCTGGTGCTCAACATCGCGCAGACCGCGCCCAAGGTCGACAAGGTGCTGCGGGCCGTGCGGGCCCGGGCCCCGCACGCCCGGATCCTGGTCGTCGGCTACCCCGACCTGCTGCCCGACGACGGCAGCGGCTGCTATCCCACCGTGCCCTTCGCAGCCAAGGACTTCCCCTACCTCCGCGACACCGGCAAGCGGCTCAACCTGATGCTGCGCCTGGTCGCCGCCTGGAACGGCGCCCGCTACGTGGACACCTACGGGCCGACCGTCGGGCACGACATGTGCAAGGCCCCCGCCGACCGCTGGATAGAACCCCTCCAGCCGTCCTCACCCGCCGCTCCCGCGCACCCCAACGCCAAGGGCGAGGCCGCCATGGCCCAGGCCGTGCTGAACCGGCTGGCAGGGCACCGCCGGGCGTGACACCCCGGGCCGCCCGGCCCCTCGGGAGGGGCCGGGGAGCGGTTCGCGATAGGTTGGCCTGCATGAGCGACAACGTTTATTTCGACATTTCGATCAACGACGAGCCGGCCGGCCGGATCGTGTTCAACCTGTTCGACGACGTGGTGCCCGAGACCGCCCGCAACTTCCGCGAGCTCGCCACCGGGCAGCACGGCTTCGGCTACGCCGGTTCCGGCTTCCACCGGATCATCCCCCAGTTCATGCTCCAGGGCGGTGACTTCACGCGCGGTGACGGCACCGGCGGCAAGAGCATCTACGGCGAGAAGTTCAAGGACGAGAACTTCCAGCTCAAGCACGACCGTCCGTTCCTGCTGAGCATGGCCAACGCGGGCCCGAACACCAACGGCTCGCAGTTCTTCGTCACCACCATCGTGACCGACTGGCTGGACGGCAAGCACGTGGTCTTCGGCGAGGTCGTCGAGGGCCAGGACCTGGTCAAGAAGATCGAGGGCTACGGCACCCGCAGCGGTGCCCCCAAGGCCAAGGTCGAGATCACGGCGAGCGGCACCGTCTGACGGCGGCCTCTCCACCGCGACGGTGACCGGGCGACGCCCGGTCACCGTTCGTCCTTCCCGGGTGGCGCCCGCCCGGCCGGGGTGTCGTGCGCGCTGAGGTGCTCCAGCGCCTCGGCCAGCTCCTTGCAGGCCGCCGCGACGGACATCCTGGTGTTGCGCTGCTCGCTGATCACAGCCGACAGCAGCAGCGCGGTCAGGGCCATCGAACCGTTGAACAACTGCAGCTTCACCATCACCTCGACGGGGGACAGCCGGCTGAACGCGCCCACGCCGTCCGTGGCGGCGACCGTGGCCAGCACCGAGGTGAACAGGGCGCACAGCATGCTGCCAGCCAGCCTGAACCGCAGGGCGCCCCAGATCAGCAGCGGGTAGACGAGGAAGAGCGCGCTCAGCGAGCTGTGCGTGGCCACCGGGGCCAGGACGACGGTGGCGACCCCGAGCGCGAGGGCCTCCTTCCAGCGGCCCAGCGGCGGGGGCCGGCGGGCTTCGAGGAGCAGCAGCAGGACCGGGGTGACGAGCAGGACGCCCATCGCGTCGCCGACCCACCACGCCAGCCAGCTCGGCCAGAAGCTGCTCGTGGCAACCTTGCCGACGAGAAGCAGGGAGACCATGCCGACGACGGAGCTGACCAGCATGGCGGTGAGCGCCCCCAGGAACACCAGCGCGACGCCGTCCCGCAGGCGGCTGAGGTCGGTGCGGAAGCCGGCCCGGCGCAGCAGCAGGTACGCGCAGACCGGGCCGCCCGTGTTGCCGACGAGGATGCCGACGACGTCGAGGCCGGGCGGGCCGAGCGACGTGACGAGGAGGAACGCGCCGAACGTGACGCCCGGCCAGCAGCCCAGGCCGAAGACCAGCAGGCAGGCCAGCGCCACGCCCGTGGACGGGAAGATCGGGGTGAAGACGGCGCCCTCGACGGTGAACCGGCGCAGCAGACCGAGCCGGGCCGCCGCGTAGTAGCAGGCGGCGACGGCCAGCGTCCGCAGGACGAGGACGGCCGGTCGGCGCAGTTCCCGGAATGCCACCACAGCAGCCATCACACACCGAGGCGGACACGTCGGCGAGGCGAGCGCCGGGTCGGGTGGCGCGCTACGGCGTGAAGTCGAGGCCGTCGTGGCCCAGGACCAGGACGGCCGCGTCGTCCTCGTGGCCCACCTGTTCCGCGCCCTTGATCACGGCGGCCGCCAGGGACTGCGCCTCCAGGCGGGCGACGGCGGCGACACCGGTCAGGCGTACCACCTGGTCGAGGCCCTCCTCGATGCTCATCGACGGCCCTTCCACCACCCCGTCCGTGAGCAGGACGAACATCCCGCCGGTGGTGAGCCGGAACCGGGTGACCGGGAACTCGATGCCCGGGTCGATCCCCAGGGGCGGTCCGCCCTCGTCCTCGCCGATCCCGGACTTGCCGTCGGCGGTGGCCCAGACGAAGGGGGTGTGACCGGCCCGGGCGCTCTCCAGGACCCCGGTCTCCGGGTCGAGCCGCATGAAGATGCAGGTGGCGAAGAGGTCGCTGCCCAGGGACACCAGCAGGTCGTTGGTGCGGGCGAGCAGCTCGCCCGGCTCGCCGGCCACCGAGGCGAGCGCCCGCAGCCCCGCCCGGACCTGGCCCATGAAGGCGGCCGCCTCGATGTTGTGGCCCTGGACGTCCCCTATGGACAGCCCGATGCGGCCGTCGGGCAGGGTGAAGGCGTCGTACCAGTCGCCGCCCACGTTGAGGCCGTAGCAGGCGGGCGCGTACCGGACGGCCACATGGAAACGGGGGGTGTCGGGCAGGTCCCGGGGCAGCATGCCGCGCTGGAGGGCGACGGCCAGTTCGACCTGCGAGCGCTGGTACTCGGCCCGCTCGCGCGCCTGGGCGGTGAGCGACCTGAGTCTGACCAGGAGCTCGTCGTCGTCCATCGAGTGCTTGCGGGACATGGATCACTCCGGCCGGGGCGACACCCTTCCAGGGCAGAACCGCAGATTTTTACCTTTACAGGATCATAGTGCGAATGACGGCCGGGTCACCCCCCGGTCGGACCCTCGGACCGGCGGGACGTCCGCAGGGTGCCGACCGTCCTGAGCAGCCGGTCCGCGGGCTCACGCAGCCGCGGATGGGCGAGCACGGTGTTGCGCAGGCCGCGGACCGGGCGGCGCCACAGCCGGTGTGCCGCCGCCACCGGGTGCCCCCGGGTGGCGAAGCCCTCGCCGACCCGCAGCTCGCGGGTCTTCAGCCAGTCCTTGTACTCCTTGTCGCCGCGGCCCAGGTCGACGAGGGTGACCCCGGCGCGCGCGGCGGCCTCGGCGGTGCGCAGATGCATCATCAACCCGGGCGAGTAGTAGCGCAGTTCCGGGTCGTACGCGGTGAACCAGGCGGCGAGCACGGTGGCCGAGCGCGGGCCGAAGTGCGCGGCCACCGGCCGGTCCCCGGCGTAGAGCACGGACAGCACCCCGGTGAAGTGTTCCTCGCGGACGTGGAAGAGGTGGTCCACGAGGTCGACGATCCAGGGGCGGGCGAAGCGGTCCATGCGTCCGGTCCGCCGGTACTGGGCGGACTTCCAGCGCATCAGGGTGCGCAGCGCGGCCGGATCGCGCTCGTCGAACTCGAAGCGCAGCTCGCCGAGGTCGCGGCCGAGCCGGCGTTCCTTCTTCAGCGTGGTCTTCGCCAGGCCCGGGTAGGTGGCGCGCAGCCAGTAGGGATACCCGCCGTCGCCGGGTTTGACGTCGATCACCGGGGAGGCGAAGGTCCCGGTGACATGCGGAGCGAAAGGTCTCTGCTCGCTGACCAGATGGTCGAACTCGAAGATGGCCATCCCGCACGCGCCGAGCAGCGCCTGCGCGTCCCAGGTGACGCCGGGTCGGTGCACCAGCGCCTGGCAGTCGGAGAGGCCGAGCCCGACGGCCCGGCCGACGCCGAGGGCGTTGCGCTCGTACGGGAGGAAGCCGACGGGTTCGCCGCCCTCCCGCAGCACCGCCACCCGCACCCCGGAGCGGTGTCTGCCGACACCGATCGTGAACTCCGGGGCCAGAAAGGGGTTGGCGTACTCCGGTGACTCGTCCATCGCGCGGTGCCAGGCCCGGCGGAGCGGCTGGGTCAGCTCGCCCGGTCTGTAGATCGTGATCTCCACCTCAGATCAACCGCCCTTCGGCTGACGAGGTGCCTGACGCATGACTTCTGCACTGGCCTTCGGATCGCATGGGCGACCGCTCCCCCCCATAACGCGGATACTGCGTTCTGCCGTTCCGCCGTTCCGCCGTTGCCACGAACAGCTTCTGCTCCCCGCCGTGCACCGGCGTTCCCGGACCGGTGACCGCGTCGCCGGTCCGGAGGTGCCGCTCAAACGTCGCGAAACAGTACGCACACTGTCAAGAGTGCCACTGTCAGGGCGAGATGGGGGTGGGATGACCAGGACTCTCCCGGCCGTTTCCGTCAGGTGGCCGTCGCCGCGGCCGCCGCCCGGCCCGCCTGCCGGCCGGAGAAGAGGCAGCCGCCGAGGAAGGTGCCCTCCAGCGAGCGGTAGCCGTGCACCCCGCCGCCCCCGAAGCCGGCCACCTCGCCGGCGGCGTACAGTCCGGGCACCGGGGAGCCGGCGCTGTCCAGGACGCGGCCGGAGAGGTCGGTCTGAAGGCCGCCCAGGGTCTTGCGGGTGAGGATGTTCAGCCGGACGGCGATCAGCGGGCCGGCGCTCGGGTCCAGGATCCGGTGGATCGGCGCCGTACGGCTGAGGGAGTCGCCGACGTAGTTCAGCGCGTTGCGGATCCCCATCACCTGGACGTCCTTGGTGTACGAGTTGTCGATCTCGCGGTCCCGGGCCTCGATCTGCCGTCTGAGGTCGGCGAGGACGATGAGGTTGTCGCCGGTCAGCTTGTTCATGCCGGTGACGAGGTCGGTGAGGTTGTCGGCGACGACGAAGTCCGCGCCGTTGTTCTTGAACTTCTCGATGGGCTCCGGGGTCTGCCAGATCCGGGAGAGCAGCTGCCAGACGTTCTTGTCGGTGAGGTCGGGGTTCTGTTCGGAGCCGGAGAGCGCGAACTCCTTGGCGATGATCTTCTGGGTGGTGACGAACCAGGAGTAGTCGTAGCCGGAGGCGGTGATGGTGCCGAGGGTGTGCAGGGTGTCGTAGCCAGGTATGTCCGGGCTGGTGAACCGGCGGCCCCTGGCGTCGAACCACATCGAGGACGGTCCCGGCAGGATGCGGATGCCGTGGTTCGGCCAGATCGGGGCGTAGTTGCGCAGGCCTTCGGTGTAGTGCCACATCCGGTCGGGGTTGACGATCCGCCCGCCCGCCTGCGCCGTGATGCCGAGCATCCGGCCGTCCACGTGCGCGGGGACGCCGGTGACCATGGACTTGGGCGGGGTGCCGAGCCGGGCCGGCCAGTTCTGCCGTACCAGATCGTGGTTGGCGCCGATCCCGCCCGAGGTGACCACCACGACCGGGGCCCGCAGTTCGAAGTCGCCCACGACGGTACGGCTGCTGGGGGTGCCGCGGGCCGCGCCGCTGGGCTCCAGGACCGCACCGCGGACGCCGGTCACCGCACCGCCCGTGGTCACCAACTCGTCCACGCGGTGACGGAACTTGAAGGTCACCTTGCCGGCCGCGACCGCCGCCCGCACCTTCTTCTCGAAGGGTTCGACGACGGCGGGGCCGGTGCCCCAGGTGACGTGGAAGCGCGGTACGGAGTTGCCGTGGCCGTCGGCGAGCCCGCCGCCGCGCTCGGCCCAGCCCACGATCGGGAACCACTGCACGCCCAGCCCGGAGAGCCAGGAACGCTTCTCGCCGGAGGCGAACTCCACATAGGACTGGGCCCACTTGTAGGCCCAGTAGTCCTGGCCCCTCGGGTCGTCCACGCCCCGGTCGAAGCCCGCCGTGCCGAGCCAGTCCTGCCAGGCGAGGTCGTGGGAGTCCTTGACGCCCATCAGCCGCTGTTCGTCGGAGTCGACGAAGAACAGGCCACCGAAGGACCAGAAGGCCTGACCGCCGAGGCTCGCCTCCGGTTCCTGGTCGAGCAGCAGCACCTTGCGGCCGGCGGCGGCGAGTTCGGCCGTCGCGACCAGACCGGCGAGGCCGTGGCCGACGACGATGGCGTCCGCGTCCCGCGACTCGGCGGCGAACGCGCCGGCCTGCCCCAGGGACAGGCCGGCCAGCGCGCCGCCGGCGACCGTCAGCACCTGGCGACGGGTGATACGGGACGGCTCGTCCGGGCCTGCGGGGGCGCCGGCGACTGGTCTGGGAGTGTCCATGAACTGCCTTCCGTACGGATGCGGGCGGTGCGGGAGACATGACCGGGACTGCCGGGACGGCAGGGTGTTACCGACGGTAGCCCACGGTGGCGGGCACCGACCAGCCTCCTGCGCCACCGGGAAATGCCAGTCCTTGACCCACCCTTTGGGTCGCTGCGGGTGACCTCTCAAGCACCCAATGACTTCCTATAGGATCTGAAGCCCCCTCCTTCGGGCTGACCGCCACCCCTCCCGGATCACCGCAGTTCGAGACCGGTCGTGTCGCAAGCCTTGACGCGCGAGCCCGCCTGCCCCACGATCGCCGCATCGTTTTCCTATCTGATTCCGCAGGGGTGGGAGATGCACTTCCCGACCAGATCCGTCCTGTCCGGCGTCCTCACGACGGCATTGCTCGCCGCGGGGGCCACGGCCTGCACCTACCGCAACGCGCCCGCCCCCGCCGGCCAGGCGTCGGCAGCCCGGCACACCGGTGCCGGTGCCGGTGCCGGTGCCGAGCTGGTGGACGGCGCCGGCACCCGGGTCGCACTCGTGCCCGGCGGCGCCCACCCGTACTTCCAGCCCTGGAAGACGGCGGGCGCCGCCGCGCAGAAGACCTACAAGCTCGGCGCCGTCACCTTCGACGAGACCGCGGAGTGGGACCAGCAGAAGCAGAACAACCTGCTGTCCACGCTCGCGGCGCGTGGCTACAACGCATTCGGGATCTTCGGGGTCTCCCCCACCGACATCAACACGACCTTCGCGGACCTGAAGTCGCAGGGATTCCCGGTGGCTTCCCTGGGCTCCTGCCCGGCCGGCAGCACCGACAAGGCCGACTTCTGCCTCTCCACGAACGTCGAACTCGCCGCCTACAAGGCCGCGAAGGCGGCCATCACCGCCATGGGCGGCAAGGGCACCCTGGTCCATCTGACCGGCAACAACGTGGACGCCAACACCCAGTTGCGGATCAAGGGCGTCGCCAGGGCCGTCAAGGAGTCCGGTGGCAAGGTGAGACTGCTGCAGACCGTCACCGACATCGACACCGACCTGGGGACCGCGCAGAAGGCGGTGTCCGACCTGATGGCGGCCAAGGGCGGCCGGATCACCGGGATCGTCGCCACCGCCTACAACCCGGCGGTCGCCGCCGCCGACGCCGTCAAGTCGTCCGGTTCGAAGGCCAAGGTCATCGCCATCGACGACGACGCCAAGATCCTCAGCGGCATCAGGCAGGGCACGGTCACCGCCACCGTCGTACAGAACCCGGTCGGGCAGGCCGAGATCGGCACCTGGGCGCTGGCGCTGCTCCAGACGAAGCAGTGCACCGTGCGCGACCCCGGGGTGGAGGTGGACTCCGGTTCGTTCGTCGTCACCAAGGCGAACGTCGCCGACTACGACACCGCCCGGCAGGCGAGGACCGCGCAGCTGAGGACCGAGTTCGCCGACAGGTACCTGTCGTGCGGCTGACCGCCCGGCGGGGAACGGCGCCCCACTCCACCGCGCCCGACTCCACCTCCGCAGAGAACGGACACGGATGAGCATCATCACCACCGCGACCGCCAGGCTGGCCGACATCGCCGTCGAGACGGACCGCACCGACGCGGTGCAGTCCTTCGTCAAACAGGAGACGGTCCTGGTCGACCTGACCACGGCGGACGGCCTCACGGGCACCGGCTACGCCTACACCATCGGCACCGGCGGCACCTCGGTCCTGGCACTGCTCCGCGACCACCTGCTGCCCGCGCTGAAAGGTCAGGACGCCCGCAACGTCGAGGCGCTGTGGCAGCGGCTGTTCGCCCTGACCCGGGCGACCACCACGGGCGCCATCACCTCGCTCGCGCTCGCCGCCGTGGACACCGCCCTGTGGGACGTGCGCTGCAGACGGGCGGGCGAACCGCTGTGGCGGCTGGCCGGCGGACACCGCCAGGAGGTACCCGTCTACGACACCGAGGGCGGCTGGCTCCATCTGAGCACCGAGGACCTGGTCAAGGGCGCCCTGCGGGCCCAGGAGGCGGGCTGGGCCGGCGTGAAGATCAAGGTGGGCCGGCCGCATCCCGCCGAGGACGCGGAACGGCTGGCCGCGGTACGGGCGGCGGTGGGACCGTCGCTGCACGTCATGACCGACGCCAACCAGTCCCAGACGGCGTCCTCGGCGCTCCGGCTGGCGGCCGCGCTGGAGCCGTACGACCCGTACTGGCTCGAGGAGCCGCTGCCCGCGGACGACATCAGCGGGCACGCCCGGCTCGCGCGGGCTACCCGGATCCCGGTGGCCGTCGGCGAGTCCATGTACGCGCCCATGCAGTTCCGCGGCTACCTGGAGACGGGCGCCGCGTCCGTCGTACAGGTCGACGCGGCCCGGATCGGCGGCATCACCCCGTGGCTGAAGGTCGCGCACCTCGCGGAGAGCCACAACGTGCCGGTGTGCCCGCACTTCCTGATGGAGCTGCACGTCAGCCTCGCCGCCGCGGTGCCCAACGGCGGCTTCGTCGAGTACATCCCGCAACTGCGCGCGGTGACCCGCACCGAGCTGGCCATCCGCGACGGCAGGGCCCTCGCCCCGGACGTGCCGGGCATCGGCATCGACTGGGACCTGGACGCCCTGGACGACCGGAGGGTGGCATGACGACGTCCGTCAGCCCGCCGCGGACCACCGCCGGGGAACCCGCCGCCAGACACCGGATGCCGTTCTGGGTCAACCAACGGCTCGGTCTGCTGGTGCTGGTCATCGCCCTCGGTGTGCTGTTCGGGGTGCTGCGGCCGGCGTTCCTCGACCAGCGTCTGGTGCTCTTCCCGCTGCTGCGGGACGTCGCCACCCTCACCGTGGTGGCCCTCGCCCAGCTGGTCGCGCTGTCCGTGGGCCACATGAACCTCGCGGTCGGCCGGATGGCCGCGTTCGGGGCCATGTTCGCCGGCCTCGGCTACGACAAGCTGCATCTGCCCATGCAGGCGGGCCTGTTGCTGTGTCTGGCCGCCGGTGCGGTGATCGGCGCGGTCACCGGCTGGCTGATCGCCCGGACCGGGGTGAGTTCGTTCGTCGTCACGCTGGCGATGGACTTCGCCCTGCTCGGCCTGG
Source organism: Streptomyces arenae (assembly GCF_022343545.1). NCBI lineage: Bacteria > Bacillati > Actinomycetota > Actinomycetes > Kitasatosporales > Streptomycetaceae > Streptomyces > Streptomyces arenae. The sequence goes on along the minus strand of NZ_JAKQYH010000010.1, from coordinate 27,825 downwards.
TGTCGCTGACGTACTCGGCGCTCACCGAGGACGCGGCCTTCACCACCCGCCCGGCCGGCATCGACGCGCTGCGGTCCTACTCGCTCGCCGACATCTGCCTGGGCCCGGTCTGCGGCTCCCCGGCGATCCCGCAGCTGGCCCAGTTCACCGTCCTCGCCATGCTCGGCCTCGGCTTCCTGTACGGCGGTACCCGCATCGGCAGGGAACTGCTGCTCACCGGGGCCAACCCGGCCGCCGCCGAGCTGTCCGGCATCCCCACCGGCCGCCGGGTGCTGCTCGCGCACACGCTCTCCGGGGTGCTCGCGGCGCTCGCCGGGTTCATGGCCGCCGCGGGGACCGGCACGTTCCGCGCCTCCATCGGCGACGACTTCATGCTGCCGTCCTTCCTGGGCGCGGTGCTCGGCGGCACCCTGCTCACCGGCGGGGTGGTCTCCGTGCTGGGCACACTGCTCGGCACCGCGCTGGTCGGCGTGATCCGCAAGGGGCTCGACCTGCTCGGCGTCGGCCTGGAAAGCCTGAACATCTACCTCGGCTGCATCCTGCTGCTGGCCCTGTCGGCGGACCGGATCCGCACCGTGGTGTCCTATCGCAAGGTGGTGCGCTCCACATGAGCACGATCCGCGACCAGCAGAGCCGGGCCGTCACGGCGCTGCACCGGTTCTCCCGTACGACGACGGCCATGCTGCTCCTGGTCGTCGTGGCCGGTTCCGTGGCCCTGGAGGTGGCGTCCTCCGGCTCCTTCCTCGAGGGCCCCTCGGTTCGGGTCTTCCTTCAGTACCTGGCCACTCCCGTCCTGATCGGCCTGGCCCAGATGGTGGCGCTGTGCGTGGGCCAGCTCAACCTCGCCGTCGGCGCACTGGGCGGCTGCACCGCCTGCCTGACCGGGGTCCTGATGGCGGACCACGGGGTGCCCGCCGGGGTCGCGGTGCTCGTGGGCCTGCTGACCGCGACCGCCGTCGGACTCGTGACCGGCATCGTCATCGTGGCCACCCGGATCAACGGCTTCATCGTCACCCTCGCCACGATGACGATCCTGCTGGGCGCGCAGTACCGGCTCACCGGCACCCGTACCGTCGACGGCTACTCGGCCACCCTGCGCCACCTGGGCACGGCGGCCCCGCTGAACGTACCGCTGGTCTTCGTCACCGCCGTGGTGGCGGCCGCTCTGCTGGGCGCGTTCATGTACCGCACGGTCGCCGGGCGGCGGCTGCTCGCGGCCGGCGGCAACCCGCTGGCCGCCCGGCTGTCCGGGATCTCCACCGACCGGCAGGTCGTCGCCGCGCACACGCTGTCCGGACTCCTCGTCGGAGTGGCCGCGGTGACGGCGACCGCCTCGCTGCCGGGCGTCAACCGCAGCGTCGGCGGGGACTGGCTGCTGCCCAGCTTCGCCGCGCCGATCATCGGCGGTGTGGCCCTGACCGGCGGGTCCGTCGCGGTGTTCGGGACCGTCCTGGCGGCCTTCGTGACCCGGCTGATCGACGCGGCCCGCGCCCAGTTCTCACTGGACCCGAGCTGGGTGAACCTGCTGATCGGCCTGGTCGTCCTCGGCACGGTCGCCGGCGGGCACCTGCACCAGAGCCGGCTCGCCAGGAGTACGCCCGCCGCGCCGGGCGCACCGGCTCCGCGACCGGAGGGCGCCCTGTGAACACCGTCCTCCTCGAATGCCAGGACCTGGTCAAGGTCTTCCCGGGCGTACGGGCCCTGGACGGCGTGGGCCTGCGGCTCACCGCCGGATCGGTACACGCGCTGCTCGGTGAGAACGGCGCCGGCAAGTCCACCCTGATCAAGGTGCTCACCGGGGTGCACTCCCCCGACGGCGGCACTTTCACCTGGTGCGGGGAGCCGGTGCGGCCGCGCTCGCCGCTGGAGGCGGCCCGGACCGGCATCGGGGTCGTCCACCAGGAGCGCAACCTGATCCCGGGCTTCTCGGTGGCCGAGAACATCACGCTCCAGACACCTCCCTCCCGCCACGGGCTGGTCGACTACGCGGCCATGAACGGACCGGCCGTCGCCTGCCTCACGGAACTGGGCGTCGACCTCGACCCCGCCCGCCCGGTGCGGGAACTCTCGGTCGCGCAGCAGCAGTTGGTGGAGATCGCCAAGGCCCTGTACACCGAGAGCCGGGTGCTGCTGCTCGACGAGCCCACCGCGTCCCTCTCCCCCGAGGAGACGGAGCGGCTGTTCGGGGCGGTGCGGCGGCTGGCCGACCGCGGTGCCTGCGTGGTGTTCGTCAGTCACAAACTGGAGGAGGTCTTCGCCGTCTGCGACACGGTGACCGTGCTGCGCGACGGACGGTCGGTGCTGGAGTCGTCCCCGCTGGCCGAGCACTCCCACGACGACATCGTGAGCCTCATGGTGGGCCGCGCCCACGCGGCGGCCCGGATGCGCCCCCGCACGGTCGACCGGTCCGCCGCGCCGGCTCTGGAGCTGACCGCGGTCGCCACGGCCGGCGGCCACCGGGACATCGGTCTGACGGTGCGGCCCGGCGAGATCGTCGGCCTGTACGGGCTGGTCGGTGCCGGGCGCAGCGAGCTGGTCAAGGCGGTGCTGGGCCTCGACCGGATCACCGCCGGCGAGGTGCGGGTGCACGGCAGGCCGGCCCGGATCGGCTCTCCCCGGCAGGCACTGCACGAGTTCGGCATCGGCTACGTGACCGAGAACCGCAAGGAGGAGGGCGTCTTCCTGGAGCAGCCGATCGTCCGGAACATCACCGTGACGGTGTGGAAGCGGCTGGCCCGGGTGCTCGGGTTCGTCCCGGCGCGCGAGGAGCGCGACGTCGCCCAGGACCTGGTGGACCGGCTGGGCATCCGCACCGCCGGGCTCGCGCAGCACGCCGGTGAGCTCTCCGGCGGCAACCAGCAGAAGGTCAGTCTCGCCAAGTGGCTGGCCGCCGACACCCGGCTGCTGATCGTCGACGAGCCGACGGTCGGCGTGGACGTCCGTACCAAGCGTGCCTTCCACGAACTGATCTGGGAGCTGGCCCACGACGGGCTGCCCATCCTGCTGATCAGCAGCGACCTCGCGGAGATGGTCACCCTCGCCGACCGGGTCGTGGTGATGACGGACCGCCGGATCCGTGGCGAGGTCGACAACGACCGGGACTACGACCGGATGAGCGGCCGGATCATCCGGCTGATCCACGACCGGGACGCGGTGCGCCCATGAGGCGGGTGGTCCAGGTCGTCGCCGTACGCCCGGAGAAGCTCGCCGAGTACCGGGAGTTGCACCGGGCCGTGCCGGAGCCGGTCCTGGACCGGCTCCGGCGCTGCCGGATCGCCAACTACTCGATCCATCTGCTGGGCGACCGGCTGTTCGCCTACTTCGAGTACCACGGCGACGATCTGGCCGCGGACCTCGCGCTGATGGCCGAGGACGAGGCGACCCGGGAGTGGTGGCGGCTGACGGCTCCCTGCCAGAGCCCGGTGCCGGAGGCGGCACCCGGTGAGTGGTGGACCACGGCGGAGCGGGTGTTCCTCATGGAGTAGCGGGCGGGCCGCCGGCTTCGGTCTCCTCGCGCTGGCGTTCCATGCTGCGGGTGAGGTGCTCCGTCATCGCCTCGGCCGCCCGCTCGGGATTGCGGCGCAGGACCGCCCGTACGATCCGCTCGTGTTCGGCGACGGTCGGACCGCCGGCGCCCACGACCTTGCTGAGCCGGAAGATGTGCAGGTGGGCGTGGAGGCGTTCGACCGCGTCGGCGAGGAGCGGGCGGTGCGCGGCCTGCCCGATCGCCTCGTGGAAGCGCTGGTCGAGGGCGGCGAAGTCGCGGTACGACGCGTACCGGCCGTTGGGGCTGGGCTGGACCTGCATCTCCTCCAGGATCCGCTCCAGCCCGTCGAGTTGCTCCTCGGTGGCGTGGGCGGCGGCGAGGGCGGCGGCCCGTGGTTCCAGCAGCAACCGCATCTCGAAGAGCTCCGCGAGGCCCTGGCGGGTCAGCAGCTCGGTGGCCCGGTATCCGGACAGGGCCCGCTTGACGACCAGTCCGTCCGACTCCAGACGGGCCAGCGCCTCCCGGACCGGGGTGGGCGAGACCTTGAGGGCGCGGGAGAGCGCGTCGATGCCGACGCGGGCGCCGGGGGCGATCTCGTGGTCCATGACCATCGCCTTGATGCTCTCGTACACGCTGTCCGACAGCGCCTGCCGGACGGGCGGCGGCTCACCCGGCCCGGCGCCGTCGCCCGGGGCACCGGCCGCGGAAGAGCTGTGCGGCGGCATCCCGGCTCCCCCTTCGCAAGGCCTGTGTGTCGCCCCACAGTTTACCCGTGCCAGCGGGCCGGGCGGCGCGGAAGTCCTGATCAGCGGGGCTCGCCGCGGTGCGGCACACCCGGCGGGACGGGCGGCGACCCGGTCTCGCGGAACCCTCCCGTCGACTCGTACTGGCGTGCTATCAAGCTGTCATGGAGACCATGGCGGCCGAGGCCGTGACCCCGTCCACCCCGCGGCCGGTACGGCGGCCGACGATGGTGCAGGGGTGGTACGACCTGACCTTCCTGCACTGGCCGGTGGAGCCGGAGCGGGTGGCGGGGCTGCTGCCCGCCGGCACCCGGCCGGACACCCTGGACGGCGTCACCTACGTCGGTCTCGTCCCGTTCCTGATGCGGGGCACCGGTTTCGGGCCGGGGCCGGGACTGCCGTACCTGGGCACCTTCTGCGAGACGAACGTGCGGCTGTACTCGGTGGACGGGCACGGCCGGCGCGGGGTGGTGTTCCGGTCCCTGGACTCGGCCCGGCTGCTCCCGGCACTGGTGGGCCGGTACGGGTTCCGGCTGCCGTACCTGTGGTCCGCGATGCGGCTGCGCCGTGACGGCGACGCGATCACCTACACCTGCCGGCGGCGGCGTCCGGTGGCCGCGAGCCGGGCGGTCGTGCGGACCGGGCCGCCCATCGCCGAGCCCTCGCCGCTGGAGCACTTCCTGACCGCGCGCTGGGGGCTGCACGTCACCTGGCACGGCCGTACCGCGCACCTGCCGACCGAGCATCCGCCCTGGCCGCTGCACCGGGCCGAACTCGTCGATCTGGACGACGAGTTGGTGGCCGCGGCAGGTGTGCCGGCGCCGTCCGGGCCACCGGTCAGCGTGCTGTGGTCGCCCGGGGTGAAGGTGCGGTTCGGGACGCTGGAGCTGCTGCGCCACAGCGGGTAAAGAGATCGTATGGTCTAGTCCAAAGTGTTCTTTGGTCCAGTCCAATTCGTTGACGTGACCGCGACACCTCCGGAAGCTGGGGCGACTCCCCACCCCCTGGAGGCACCAGTGAGACCCCTTCGCGCATGTCTGGGCGCGGCGGCCGCCGTCACGCTCGCCGCCGCCGGCACCACCGCGCTCGTCACGACCGACGCCTCGGGCGCGACCACCGCGCTGAGCAACCGGTGGTACGCCGCCGCCCCCTACCTGATGCCACTGGACAACGACCCGCCGGACCCGGCCGCCATCATGGACGCCACCGGCCTCAAGGCCTTCCAGCTGGCATTCGTCCTCGCCCCGAACGGCGGCGGCTGCTCCCCCACCTGGGGCGGCACGGCGGCCGTCTCCTCCGACACCGCCGTCCAGTCGGTCATCAGCACCATCCGGGCCAAGGGCGGTGACGTCTCCGTGTCGATCGGCGGCTACGGCGGCACCAAGCTGGGCCAGACCTGCGCGGACGCGGCCTCGACCGCGGCCGCCTACCAGCAGGTCATCACCAAGTACGGGCTGCACGCGATCGACTTCGACCTGGAGGAGCCGGAGTACGAGAACACGGCGGCGATCAGGAACGAGATCGGCGCCGCGAAGATCCTCCAGCAGAACAACCCGGGCCTGTACGTCTCGGTGACGACGGCCGGCACGGCGGACGGCACGGGCTGGTTCGGCAAACAGATGCTGCTGGAGGCGAAGTCGCAGGGGTTCACCCCCAACAACTTCTCCATCATGCCGTTCGACGGCGGCTTCAACGGCGCGGCCTCACAGACCGCCGCGCTCACCAACTTCAACTCGATCCTGCAGTCCACCTTCGGCTGGGACCAGGCGACCGCCTACGCCCACGAGGGCTTCTCCGGGATGAACGGCCGCAGCGACACCGGCGAGTACTTCACCCAGGCCGACTTCCAGACCGTGCTGGACTACGCCACCAGCCACAACATGGACCGCTTCACCTTCTGGTCCCTCAACCGCGACCGCCAGTGCACCCCGGCCGACAACGGCGGCCGTACGTCAGGCACCTGCTCCAGCGTCGCGCAGAACTCCTGGGACTTCGCCAAGTACTCGGTGAAGTTCGCCGGGGTCACCCCGCCGACCACCACCCCCACACCGACCCCGACACCGACCCCCACCTCCTGCAAGGCCGCCTGGAGCGCGACCGCGGTCTACGTGAAGGACGACGAGGCGTCGTACGGCGGCCACAACTGGAAGGCCAAGTGGTGGACCCAGAACGAGGTGCCCGGCGCCTCCGAGTGGGGCCCCTGGCAGGACGAGGGCGCCTGCTGAACCTCTTGACGGGGTTGGTCCGGACCTTTACCTTCACGGGTCATCGGCTGGTTACGGATACGTCCGGAGTTCACATACAGGAACGACATGGAGCTCCGGACGCCTCCCTCTGACGGAAGGACCCCCCACATGTCCCGTTCCCGGCTGCTCGCGGCGCCCACCGCCGCGGGCCTGGCCCTCGCCCTGACCGTCCTGTTCGGCGGCAGCGCGCGGGCGGCGAACCCGAACGTCGCACCCGGCGGCAACTTCGACCTGTCCATATGGCAGCTCCAGGAGCCGGTGGGCTCCCCCGGCTCGCCGACCACCATCCCCTCGTCCCGGCTCCAGGGCGCGGGCGGCTACCAGGACGCGTACTTCTACACCGACACCCGCGACGGCGCGATGACCTTCTGGGCGCCGGAGAAGGGCGTCACCACCCCCAACTCCAGCTACGCCCGCTCCGAACTGCGGGAGATGAACCGGGACGGCTCCGCCGCCAACTGGTCGCTGAGCGGCAGCCACCGGATGAGCGCCACACTGCGGGTGGTCTCGGTGACCAAGAACGTCTGCGTGGGCCAGATCCACCTCGGCACCGGCGGCTCCTCCACCAAGCCGCTGCTGGAGCTGTACTACCACTCCGGCGGCGACATCGTGCTCGGCACCGAGAACTCCCCCGACGGCGGCCAGACCACGCACGCCGTGGGCCACGTGTCCATCGGCAAGACGTGGACCTACACCATCGCGGTCTCCGGCGGGAACACCATCGACCTGACGGTCAACGGCACCACCACGCACTACGCCATCCCGTCCTCCTTCAACCAGTACAAGCAGTACTTCAAGGCGGGCTCGTACAACCAGTCGTCCTCCGACAGCACCACGAACGGGGCCCGGGTCGCGTTCTACGGCCTGACCGTCAGCCACGGCTGAGCCCCGGCTCGCCCGGGCTTTCGAATACTCCGCAAGTGGTACATCCGGTGGGTCGGTCGTAGCGTCGTAGAGAAGCACTCACGGCGGTACGGGCGGGAGCGACCATGCGCAGTCCAGTGGTGGGAACGGCGATCGGACTCGGAGCGGCCCTGCTGCTCACGGCGGGTATGACGACGGCCTCCGCGACGCCGCCGACACCGGCCGCGCCCCGGGCGGCCCAGCACCCCGTGCTCGTCGACTGCCTCTGGCACCAGCGGTACCGGCCCACCGACTTCATCCTGGCCTGCGGCGACGGCAACAGCCGGCTCGCCGGTATGCGCTGGACGCAGTGGAACGACAACAGCGCGGTCGCCCAGGGCTTGAACTGGGTGAACGACTGCAAGCCGTACTGTGCGGCCGGCACCTTCCACCGCTACCCGGTGACGGTGAAGCTGGACCGTCCCACGGCATGGAAGAAGCATCCGAACGTCCAGCAGTTCACACGGCTGAGCATGACCTACCCGGGCGCGAGGCCTGAGGGATTCACCCAGGTCATGACCATTCCGCTGTGGAACTGAGCGGAACCGTCACCCGGCTGCGCGGCATGCGGGGCCACGCCGTGCGCCGGGCGGGCGACGTCCCGGCCGGGGCTGACGGCGGCCGGGGCCGGGGAGCCGTCATGTTGGTGTGACCGGTACGCCGGAGCCCTGCGCTCCCGTCGAAAGAGGTCACATGCCCCGATTTCCCCGCGCGGCCGTGCTCGCCCCGGCCGCGCTCGTGATCGGTCTGCTCGCGGCGGCTCCGGCCGCGAGCGACGAGCCGGTCGTCTCGAACCCCCGCGTCGTCGCGCACTTCGATCTGGCCGGCGGCCAGACCCCCGAGAGCGTCGTCGCCGAGCGCGGCGGCTCGGCCGACGTGTCCTTCTCGTACGCCCGTCAGGTCGCCAGGGTCACCCGCGAGCGCCGGGTACGGGTCCTCGCCACCCTGCCCGCCGAACGCAGCCCCCGCACACCCCTGCTGAACAGCGCCGTCACCCTCGGTCTCGCCCGCGCGCTGGACGGCACGCTGTACGTCAACTACGCCACCGGCACCGGCAGGACCGGCATCTGGCGCATCCCGGCGGGCGGCGGCACGCCGGAGCAGATCGCCGAGCTGCCGTCGGACGGTCTGCCCAACGGCCTGGCCCTCGACGAGCGGCACGGCGTCCTCTACGCCGCCGACTCGGCGCTGGGCACGGTGTGGCGCGTCCCGCAGGCCGGCGGCACGCCCACGGCGTGGGCCACCGGCGCCGCCCTGGCCGCGCTGCCCGGTACGGCCGCCGGGTTCGGTGCCAACGGGGTCAAGGTCCATAAGGACGCGGTCTGGGTGACCAACAGCGACCGGGGCACGCTGCTGCGCATCCCGGTCCGCGAGGACGGCTCGGCAGGCCCCGCCGAGACCCGGGCGACCGGTCTGACCGGCGTGGACGACTTCGTCTTCCCCGGGCACTCGGACGTCGTGCTCGCCGCGCTGAACCCCTCCAACGAGGTCGTCCTGGTCCACCCGGACGGCACCCGCGCCACCGTTCTCTCGGTGCAGGACGGGCTGTCCAACCCGACCTCGCTGGCGGTGCAGGGCCGGGACGTGTACGTGGCCGGCGCCGCCTACTCCACCCAGCGCGACCCCAACCTGCTGAAGGCGCACCTGCGCGCCCACTTCGTGCGGTCGTAGCGGGGACGCGGCTGACCTGGGTGGGGGCGGGCCGGTCGACCGGCCCGCCGCCACCCTTTCCGCTCCGGTGCGGGTCAGGCGATCTCGACCAGCAGGTCGCCGCCCTCCACCTGCTGGATGCGGTTGATGGCGAGCCGGGAGATCCGGCCGGCCTTCGGCGCGGTGATGGTGGCCTCCATCTTCATGGCCTCGATCGTGGCCACCGTGGCGCCCGCCTCGACCTCCGTGCCCTCGGTCACCGCGAGGGTGACGACCCCGGCGAACGGGGCCGCGACGTGGCCGGGGTCGGCGCGGTCGGCCTTCTCCGTGACCGGGACGTCGGAGGCCGCGGCGCGGTCGCGGATCTGGATGGGCCGCAGCTGGCCGTTGAGCGAGGACATCACCGTGCGCATACCGCGCTCGTCGGCCTCGCCGACGGCCTGGAGCTCGATCAGCAGCCGGACGCCGGGTTCCAGGTCGACCGCGTACTCCTTGCCCGGGCGCAGGCCGTAGAAGAAGTCCTTGCTGTCCAGGACGCTGGTGTCGCCGTAGGTCTGGCGGTGCGTCTCGAACTCGCGGGTCGGGGCCGGGAACAGCAGCCGGTTGAGGGTGGCGCGGGGCTCCTTGGCGAGGCCTTCGCGGTCCTCGGTGGACAGCTCCGGCGCCGGCTTGGCGGCCGCGCGGCCCTGGAGCGCCTTGGTGCGGAACGGCTCCGGCCAGCCGCCGGGCGGGGTGCCCAGCTCGCCGCGCAGGAAGCCGATCACCGAGTCCGGGATGTCGAACTTGTCGGGGGTCGCCTCGAAGTCCTCGGGCCTCACCCCGGCGCCCACCAGGTGCAGGGCGAGGTCACCGACCACCTTGGACGACGGGGTGACCTTGACCAGCCGGCCGAGGATGCGGTCGGCGGCCTCGTACATCGCCTCGATGTCCTCGAAGCGGTCGCCGAGGCCGAGCGCGACGGCCTGGGTGCGCAGGTTGGAGAGCTGGCCGCCGGGGATCTCGTGGTGGTAGACGCGGCCGGTCGGGGCGGCGAGGCCCGCCTCGAAGGGGGCGTAGACCTTGCGGACGCTCTCCCAGTACGGCTCCAGGTCCTCGATCGCCCTGAGGTCGAGCCCGGTGGGCCGCTCCGAGTAGTCGGTGGCTGCCACGATCGCCGACAGGGAGGGCTGCGAGGTCGTACCGGCCATGGAGGCCACCGCGCCGTCCACCGCGTCCGCGCCCGCCTGGACCGCGGCGAGGTAGGTGGCCAGCTGGCCGCCCGCGGTGTCGTGGGTGTGCAGGTGGACCGGGAGGTCGAACTCGCGGCGCAGCGCCGAGACCAGCCTGGCGGCGGCGGGGGCGCGCAGCAGGCCCGCCATGTCCTTGACGGCGATGATGTGGGCGCCCGCGTCGACGATCTGCTCGGCGAGCCGCAGGTAGTAGTCGAGGGTGTAGAGCCGCTCGTCCGGGTCGGACAGGTCGGCGGTGTAGCAGAGCGCGACCTCGGCGACCGCGGTGCCCGTCTCGCGTACCGCCTGGATGGCGGGGCGCATCTGGCCGACGTCGTTGAGGGCGTCGAAGATGCGGAAGATGTCGATGCCGGTGGCGGCGGCCTCCTGCACGAAGGCGTCGGTGACCTCGGTCGGGTAGGGGGTGTAGCCGACGGTGTTGCGGCCGCGCAGCAGCATCTGGAGGCAGATGTTGGGGACCGCTTCCCGCAGCGCCGCGAGCCGTTCCCAGGGGTCCTCGGCGAGGAAGCGCAGCGCGACGTCGTAGGTGGCGCCGCCCCAGCACTCCAGGGAGAGCAGTTCGGGCAGGGTGCGGGCGACGACCGGGGCGACCGCGAGCAGGTCCTTGGTGCGGACCCGGGTGGCGAGCAGGGACTGGTGGGCGTCGCGGAAGGTGGTGTCGGTGATGCCGATGGTGGGCGACTCGCGCAGGGCGCGGGCGAACCCTTCGGGGCCGAGCTCCACGAGCCGCTGCCGGGAGCCGGCGGGCGGCTCACCGGGCGGCAGCTGGGGCAGCTTGCTGGTCGACTCGACCAGGTGGGGGCGCTCGCCGTGCGGCTTGTTGACGGTGACGTCGGCCAGGTAGGTGAGCAGCTTGGTGCCGCGGTCGGCGGAGGTACGGGCGGTCAGCAGGTGCGGGCGCTGTTCGATGAACGACGTGGTGATGCGGCCGGCCTGGAAGTCCGGGTCGTCGAGGACGGCCTGGAGGAAGGGGATGTTGGTGGACACTCCCCGGATGCGGAACTCGGCGACGGCACGCCGGGCACGGCCGATGGCGGCCTTGAAGTCCCGGCCCCGGCAGGTGAGCTTGACCAGCATCGAGTCGAAGTGGGCGCTGATCTCGGTGCCGGCGTGGGTGGTGCCGCCGTCCAGCCGGATGCCGGAGCCGCCCGGCGAGCGGTAGGCGCTGATGCGGCCGGTGTCGGGGCGGAAGCCGTTGGCGGGGTCCTCGGTGGTGATACGGCACTGGAGGGCCGCTCCGTGCAGCTTCACCGTCTCCTGGGAGAGGCCGAGGCCGGCGAGGGTCTGGCCGGAGGCGATGCGCAGCTGGGCCTGGACCAGGTCGACGTCGGTGACCTCCTCGGTGACCGTGTGTTCCACCTGGATGCGCGGGTTCATCTCGATGAAGACGTGGTTGCCGTCGCGGTCGAGGAGGAACTCCACGGTGCCTGCGTTGCGGTAGCCGATCTCGCGGGCGAAGCGCACGGCGTCGGCGCAGATGCGGTCCCGGAGTTCCGGGTCGAGGTTCGGCGCGGGGGCCAGCTCGATGACCTTCTGGTGGCGGCGTTGGAGCGAGCAGTCCCGCTCGAAGAGGTGGATGACGTCGCCCTCGCCGTCGGCGAGGATCTGCACCTCGATGTGGCGGGGGTCGACCACGGCCTTCTCCAGGAAGACCGTCGGGTCGCCGAACGCGGAGGCCGCCTCCCGGGAGGCCTGCTCGATGGACTCGCGCAGCGCGGCGGGTTCCTCGACCCTGCGCATGCCGCGGCCGCCGCCGCCCGCGACGGCCTTAACGAACACCGGGAAGCCGATCTCGTCGGCGGCCCGGACCAGTTCCTCGACGTCGTTGGAGGGCGCGGAGGAGCCGAGCACCGGGACACCGGCGGCGCGCGCGGCGGCGACCGCGCGGGCCTTGTTGCCGGTGAGTTCCAGCGTCTGGGCGTTCGGCCCGACGAACGTGATGCCCGCCTCCTCGCAGGCGCGGGCGAGTTCCGGGTTCTCGGAGAGGAAGCCGTACCCCGGGTAGACGGCGTCGGCCCCGGCCCGCCGGGCGGCGGCCACGATCTCCTCGACGGAGAGGTAGGCACGCACCGGATGCCCGGGTTCGCCGATCTCGTAGGCCTCGTCGGCCTTGAGCCGGTGCAGCGAGTTGCGGTCCTCGTAGGGGAACACGGCGACCGTGCGCGCACCCAGCTCGTAGGCCGCGCGGAACGCGCGGATGGCGATCTCTCCACGGTTGGCGACCAGCACCTTGCGGAACATCCCTGGATCCCTTCAGCCTGCCGGCGACAAACACCATGGTGTCAGCCGAACCCTGCCGTGACCTGCCGTAGCTCGCCGCAACACTAGGGGTTGCCCGCATGGGCTGAAGTGCGAAAACCATCACATTGACGTCGTTGAACGGTTCGGCGGGTCGGCCGCGTGACTTATGGGGTTCCGGGGAAGACGGAAGGGTTGGCTGTTTCAGGGGAGCCGCAGGGACGGCACGGGGTGGCGCTGGGGGTCGGGGCGGTGCACGGGCGGGCCGGAACGGGGCGGCGGCGGTGGGGTGTCGAGGCGCTGCGTGAAGCGGGCCAGGAGGGGCGGCCGACGGCCGTGCAGCAGGCCGAGGAGGACCGCGCCGGTCACCGCGATCAGGTGCTCCCGGCCGGCGAGGTTCGGTACGGCGATCGACTCCCACACCATCGAGCCGCCGGTCAGTGTGAAGACGACGGGGGCCCGGCGGACCACGGCCAGATAGGTGAACAGCCCGACCACGGCGGCGGACGGCCCGGTGTCGAGGACCCGGCCCACCGCCGGGGGCAGGCCGAACCCCCACCAGCCGGGGCCCACCGCGACCATCATCCGGGCGGTCATGGTGCCGGCCACGGTGGTGAGGTAGGCGACGGCGAGGGTCCGGCCGCGGCCGAGGGTGAGTTCGGCGAGCGCGAAGGCGAGGAAGAGCTGGGTGATGCCCGCCCAGACGGGCAGGTCCAGGGCCGGGACGTAGAGCGAGACGGGGGTGCGGAGCAGGGAGAGCCACAGCGGGAGGTCGGCGGTGACACCGCCGAGGTGCCATACGAGTCTTCTGCCTAAGGGGTGCTGGGCGACGGCGTGGAAGAAGATGACGCCGGACGCGGCCACGAACGCCAGCACGATCCCGCTGAGCCCGCGGCGTACGAGCTGCCGTACCGGCTCCACCACGATGCCGTGCCATTCGTCGCGCAGCGTGCGCCGCAGGAACCGGACCGCTCGCGCGGTCAGCCGGGTCCAGTCGCCCCTCATGAAGGCATCGCCCCCTCGACACCGCCCCGCCGTCGGCCTGCCCACGGACCCGTGCACACGGACCCGCGCACACGGAGAAGAGGTTCTCCACGCCCCGGCCGTTTCACGCGTCATCGTATAGACGTTTGGATCATTTGCGACGATGCGGGAGCTACGACTGGCCGGAATTCCGCGTCGCGTTCATCACCCGTCCACGACGGAACCCTCCTGCCCGCCCGCGCGTCCCCCTCCCCACTCACAGTCGATCCACAGCAAGTCACCTTCGCTGTCATGGCTTTCAGGTAATGCGGCCGGAACCGTTCTGTTTCGATCACGGACTCTCGTATAGTGACGCGAAGTTCAGCACCGAGCGTCACAACTCCTTTACCGGACACACATCCCTACCTGCTCCGAGGACCAGACCGGACTGATGACCGCGCCCACGCATCCCGGCGACCGACCGTCCCCCCGTACGCTCGCTCCGACCCTCGCACTGACCGCCCTCGTGTCGGCTCTCGCGGTGGTGGCCGCGGTGACCGCCGCTCCGGCCTCGGTACGTACGCCCCTCGCCCTGGGGGCGAGCGCGGCCGCGCTGCTGCTCTGCGCGGCGGTGACCTGGGCCGTCCACGCGGCCCGCACCGCGCGCAGTGCCCGGCGCCGGCTGGAGGCGGTGAGCCAGGACATCGGGCGGCTGCTCCAGCAGCAGGCCCGCACGACCGAGGAGGCGCGCCAGGAGCAGCAGCGGCTCATCGACGAACTGGCCCAGCAGCGCAGCGAGTTCGCGGAGTCCTTCGAGCAGGAGCGGGCCCGCGTCCAGGAGGAGAGCGGCCAGGAGCTGGACTGGTACCGGCAGGAGAACGTCCGGCTCGCCGCCGCCCTGGAGCGGGCCTCCCGGGAACGGGCCGCGGCGATCGCCGCCGCCGGCAACGCGGCCGGGCGGATGCAGGCCCTGGCCACCGCCACCCTCGCCGACCTGCGGGGCATGGAGGAGCGGCACACCGAGGAGGACGTGCTCGCGGACCTGCTGCACCTCGACCACCGCACCGCCCAGGCGGGCCGGCTCGCCGACTCCATCGCGGTACTGACCGGGGCGCGTTCCGGCCGCCGGTGGGCACGTCCGATCGGCATGGAGTCGATCCTGCGCGGGGCGATGGGCCGGATCAGCGGCTACCGCCGGGTGCGGGTGCACTCGGTGAGCGAGGCGGCCGTCGCCGGACACGCCGCCGAGGGTGTCATGCACGCGCTCGCCGAACTCCTCGACAACGCCGCCAACTTCTCGCCGCCGACGGCCGAGGTCCACGTGTACGTGGAGGAGGTGCCGGCCGGGGTCATCGTGTCCGTGGAGGACAGCGGGCTGGTCATGGGCGACGTGCAGTTGCGCCGCGCCGAGCGGGCGGTCTCCGGCGACACCACGGAGCTGGGCGGTCTCACCGGCACCCGGCTCGGTCTCGCGGTGGTGGGCCGGCTGGCCGGCAAGCACGGTCTGAAGGTGTCGTTCCGGCCGTCGGCACGCGGCGGCACCGGCGTGCTGATGCTGGTCCCGCAGGACCTGCTGACCAGCCCGGTCGGCGACGAGCCCGTGCCCCCGAAGGCGGCCGGGTCGCCCGCTCGGGTGCCGGCCGCCGCGGACCCGGCACCCGAGCACGAGTCCGCCGCGGCGGGCGAGGCCGGCGAGCCTGCCGAGTCGGCCGAGGCAACCGGACCCGCGGCAACCGGACCCGCGGCCGCCGAATCCACGGGCGCCGAATCCGCCGACGACGCGGACGAACCCGCCGGGCTGCCGAGGCGGCGCCGCGGCCGGACCCTCGCCGAGGCCGAGCGCAGGTCGTCGCCGCAGCCGGAGCAGCCGCGCCCCGCGCCCGCCGCCGAGGACGCCCGGGTGCGCGCCGCCCGCTTCAACAGCTTCCGGCAGGCCGTACGCACCGCCGCGCCCGACTCCGCCGGCGCCCACGGCGCGGCCGGCGAGACAGACCCGTACGCCCCCACGCCCGTGCACGACCCGGCCCCCGCGCCCCACCCGGAGTCCGGATCCGAGCACACCTCTCACCCGCACGCGTACCCGGAAGGCGACACCACTTCATGACCGGCAGGACCACCGCCGACGACAAGCTCACCTGGCTCATCGAGGGCCTCCTGGAGCGCACCCCCGGTGCTCGGCATGCCCTGGTGCTCTCCCGCGACGGGCTCAAGCTCTGCCGTACCCCGGAGCTCTCCGTCGACCAGGCCGACCAGCTCGCGGCGATCGCCGCCGGCATCCAGTCGCTGTCGCACGGGGCGTCCGTGGAGTTCGGCGACGGCAGCGGGGGCGTGCGGTCGGCGATGACCGAGTTCTACGGGGGCGTGCTGTTCATCGTCGAGGCCGGCGAGGGCGCCCACCTGGCCGTGGTGACCAGCGAGGACGCGGAGCCGGGGCTGGTCGGGCACAACATGAGCGAACTGGTCGAGCAACTCGGCGAACACCTGACCGCGCAGCCCCGCAGCGCATGAGCCGGCCCGGCAGGGACGACGCGCCCGACCGTCTCTACACCATCACCGGCGGCCGCAGCGGTGCCGGCCCCGACAACCCCTTCGACCTGGTCACGCTGGTCGTGGCCGAGTCGGAGCCGGCCACCGGCATGCAGTCGGAGCACGCGGCGATCCTGCGGCTGGCCGAGTTCCCGGTCTCCGTGGTCGAGATCGCCGCGGAGCTGGCGCTGCCGGTGAGCATCACCAAGATCCTGCTGGGCGACCTGCTGGCGGCCGGCCGGGTCAGTGCCCGCCACCCGTACCGGCCGGCCATCACCGATCCCGACATCCTGGAGCAGGTGCTCGTTGGACTCCGCAACCTCTGACGCGCGCACCCCGTTGGGTGCCTCCGCCGACAACGGCTTCAAGATCGTGGTCGTGGGCGGCTTCGGCGTCGGCAAGACCACGCTGGTCCGCTCGGTCAGCGAGATCCGTCCCCTGAACACCGAGGAGACGATGACCCAGGCCGGCGCGGAGGTCGACGACATCCGCGAGGTGCGCGGCAAGTCCGCCACCACCGTCGCCTTCGACTTCGGCCGGATCACGCTGGACGCCCGCAACGTGCTGTACCTGTTCGGGGCGCCGGGCCAGGAGCGGTTCTGGTTCCTGTGGGACCGGCTGTTCTCCGGCACCCTCGGGGCGGTCGTGCTCGTCGACACCCGGCGGATCGACGACTCCTGGTACGCCATCGACCGCCTGGAGAAGCACGGCACGCCGTTCATCGTCGCCTGCAACGACTTCGGCGGCGCCGTGCACACGCCGGAGGCCGTCCGGCACGCCCTCGACCTGGATCCGCAGGTCCCCCTGGTGAACTGCGACGCCCGTTCCCGGGAGTCCGGCAAGCAGGTGCTGATCACGCTCGTCCAGCACGTCAAGAACCGGTACGCCGGCCCGTCCGCGCCGGCGGACCTGCCCCGACAGGAGTTCGTGTGACCCCCGAAGCCGTGCCGCTCGGCGGCCCCCGGTTCCAGACCGAACCGGCGCGTCTGTACCGCGAGATGCGGCGCGACCACGGCGCCGTCACCCCCGTCGTGCTCGACGGTGACGTGCCCGCCTGGCTGGTCGTCGGCTACCGCGAGCTGCACCAGGTGACCGGGGACCCGGTGCTGTTCAGCCGGGACTCGGACCTGTGGAACCAGTGGGACATGATCCCCGACGACTGGCCGCTGCTGCCGATGATCGGCCGTAAGCAGCCCTCGATCCTGTACACGGTCGGCGAGCGGCACCGCGAGCGGGCCGGGATGATCAGCGACGCGCTGGAGGCCGTCGACCCGTTCGAACTGCGCGGCCACGCCGAGCGGTTCGCGGACGAGCTGATCGACGGGCTGTGCACGAGCGGTGAGGCCGACCTGATCGGCCAGTACGCGATGCTGCTGCCGGTGCGGGTGCTGGCGCGCCTGTACGGCTTCTCCGACGAGGAGGGCCCCGGTCTGGTCACCGCCCTCAACGACATGATCGACGGGCGTGAGCGGGCGATCGCCGGGCAGACCCATCTGGCCACGTCCATGGCCCAGTTGCTGGCCGACCGGAAGGCGGACCCGGCCGACGACGTGGTGTCGCGGATGCTCCAGGACAAGAGCGGGTTCACCGACGAAGAGATGATGAACGACCTGATGGTCATGATGGCGGCCGGGCACCAGCCGACCGCCGACTGGATCGGCAACTCGCTGCGGCTCATGCTCACCGACGACCGGTTCGCCGCCTCCCTGTTCGGCGGCCGCAACAGCGTCGCGGAGGCGATGAACGAGGTGCTGTGGGAGGACACCCCCAGCCAGAACATCGCCGGCCGCTGGGCGTCCCGCGACACCCAGCTGGGCGGCCGCCGGATCCGCGCCGGTGACCTGCTGATCCTCGGTCTCCAGGGCGCCAACTCCGATCCGCAGGTGCGCACCGACGCCTCCGCGCTGACCGGCGGCAACAACGCGCACTTCTCCTTCGGGCACGGCGAGCACCGCTGCCCGTTCCCCGCCCAGGAGGTCGCCGAGGTGATCGCCCGGACCGGGATCGAGGTCGTCCTCGACCGGCTTCCGGACATCGACCTGGCGGTCCCGGCCGACTCCCTCACCCGGCGGCCCTCGCCGTGGCTGCGCGGGCTGACCGCGCTGCCCGTCCGGTTCACCCCCGTACCCGCCCTCTGATCCGCTGATCCGCTTCGAGAGACAGGCGCAGCACCGCATGGCTCAGTTATCCGACCCTGCCCTGGGAGGCACGTCACGATGACGACCGGTACCGAACAAGCCCGGATCGCCCTCGACCCCTTCGTCGGTGACCTGGACGGCGAGAGCGCGCGGCTGCGCGCCGCCGGCCCGCTCGCCGCCGTGGAACTGCCCGGCGGGGTGCCCGTCTGGGCGGTCACCCGGCACGCCGAGGCCAAGGCGCTGCTGACCGACCCGCGGCTGGTCAAGGACATCAACGTGTGGGGGGCCTGGCAGCGCGGGGAGATAGCGCCGGACTGGCCGCTGATCGGCCTCGCCAACCCCGGCCGTTCGATGCTGACCGTGGACGGCGCCGACCACCGCAGGATGCGGGTGCTGGTCGCGCAGGCGCTCACCCCGCGCCGGGTGGAGCAGATGCGGGAGCGGATCCAGAAGCTCACCCAGGACCTGCTCGACGCCCTGCCCGTGGACGGGGAGCGCGTCGACCTCAAGGCGGCCTTCGCGTACCCGCTGCCCATGTACGTCATCGCCGACCTGATGGGCATCGACGAGGCTGAACTGCCGCGTCTGAAGGTGCTGTTCGAGAAGTTCTTCTCCACCCAGACCCCGCCCGCCGAGGTCATCGCCACCCTCACCGAGCTGGCCGGGATCATGGCCGCGACGGTCGCCGCCAAGCGGGCCGCGCCCGGGGACGACCTGACCAGCGCGCTGATCCTGGCCTCGGAGGACGGCGACCACCTCACCGACGAGGAGATCGTCTCCACCCTCCAGCTGATGGTGGCGGCGGGCCACGAGACCACCATCTCCCTGATCGTCAACGCCGTGGTCAACCTCTCCACCCACCCCGACCAGCGGGCCGCCGTGCTCGCCGGGGAGGTGGACTGGTCGTCGGTGGTCGAGGAGACGCTGCGCTGGTCCACCCCGACCTCGCACGTGCTGATCCGGTTCGCCACCGAGGACGTCCAGGTCGGCGACAAGGTGCTGCCGGCGGGCGACGCGCTCATCGTGTCGTACGCCGCGATCGGCCGTGACGAGGACGCGCACGGGCCGAGCGCCGGGGAGTTCGACGTCACCCGGGAGTCGGGGAACCGGCACATCTCCTTCGGGCACGGGCCGCACGTCTGCCCGGGCGCGGCGCTCTCCCGGCTGGAGGCGGGCGTCGCGCTGCCCGCGCTCTACGAACGCTTCCCCGGCCTGGACCTCGCGGTGCCGGCGTCCGAGCTGCGCAACAAGCCGGTGGTCACCCAGAACGACCTCTTCGAGCTGCCGGTGCGGCTCAACCCCTGACGGGCGAAGGCGGCCCGGGACGCGGTACGCCGCGCCCCGGGCCGTTCGCGTTTGACTTCGAGTGCGCTTGAAGTCGTAGCGTCCGAAGGACAGCACCAATCAGCAGGAAAGGCTGGGAGTCACATGCGACAGCGCACTCTCCGGGATCTGCAGGTCTCCGCCATCGGTCTCGGCTGCATGGGCATGTCCGCCTTCTACGGCACGGCCGACGAGGACGAGGGCGTGCGGACCATCCACCGCGCCCGGGAACTGGGCGTCACCTTCCTCGACACCGCGCAGCTCTACGGTCCGCTCACCAACGAGACGCTGGTCGGCGAGGCGATCCGCGGGCACCGCGACGAGTACGTGATCGCCACCAAGTTCAACTACCGGATGGACCACGCCGTACCGGGCGACATGAGCAGCATCGGCCGGCAGGACGGTTCCGCCGACCACGTCCGCAGCTCGGTGCACGGCTCGCTGGAGCGGCTGGGCACCGACCACATCGACCTGTACTACCAGCACCGGGTCGACCCGAACGTGCCGATCGAGGAGACCGTCGGCGCCCTGGGCGAGCTGGTCGCCGAGGGCAAGGTGCGGCACATCGGGCTGAGCGAGGCGAGCCCCGAGACGATCCGGCGGGCCCACGCGGTGCACCCGGTCACGGCCGTGCAGACCGAGTACTCACTGTGGTCCCGTGACCCGGAGGACGGGGTCATCCCGACCTGCCGGGAGCTGGGCATCGGATTCGTCCCGTACTCGCCGCTGGGCCGCGGTTTCCTCGCCGGCCGGTTCTCCTCCCCCGACGAGCTCGACGCGAACGACTTCCGGCGCAGCGGTCCCCGGTTCACCGGCGACAACCTGGAGGCCAACCTCCGGCTCGCCGCCAAGGTGAAGGAGATCGCCGCGGAGAAGGACGTCACCCCGGCGCAGCTGGCGCTCGCGTGGGTGCTGGCCCAGGGCGACGGCATCGTCCCGATCCCCGGCACCAAGCGCCGCAGCTACCTGGAGCAGAACGCGGCGGCCGTGGACGTCGAGCTGACCAAGGACGACCTGGCCCGCATCGACGCCGAGGTGCCGCGGGCCGCGGGCGAGCGCTACGACGAGTCCGGGATGCGCTCCGTGAACCTGTGACGGCCGGCGCGCGGTGGCCGGTCGGACGGGGGTGGCGCACGCTGGTGCCATGCGGACGCGGTGGATCGGAGCGGCGGGTCTGCGGCAGTCGTGGCAGTCCTGGCAGTCGTCCCACGCGCTGCTGCTGCTCCCGATCGCCCTCATCCTGGTGATCACGGTGGCGGACCTCCGCACGCCCGAGGACATCCATCTGGGCCCCGCCCTGGTCATCGCCCCCGCCCTCACCCCGTCCTTCGCCGGCCCCCGGGCGACCGCGCTGGTCGGGGCGCTGGCGGTGGCCGCCCAGGTGGTGATCGCCCTGTTCCACGGCGGGCTGACCACCGCCAACCACATCGTGCAGAGCGTCACGCTGGCCGTGCTCTCGGTGTTGCTGGTGGTCTACAGCGCGGTCCGGGAGCGGCGCCGCGCCCAGCTGGCCCAGGTCCGCTCGGTCGCCGAGGCCGCGCAGCACGTGCTGATGTGGCCGCTGCCCGAGCAGATCGGGCCGCTGCGAATCGCCTCGCTGTACCTGGCCGCCGAGGACGAGGCGCAGATCGGTGGCGATCTGTACGCGGTCACCCGCTCGGCCGACCTGGTCAGGGTGCTGATCGGTGATGTGCGGGGCAAGGGCCTGGCCGCGATCGGTGAGGCGGCGCTGCTGCTCAGCGCCTTCCGGGAGTCCGCGCACCGGGACATCAGCCTGCCGGAGCTGGCCGACCTCCTGGAGCAGAGCGTGATCAGGAACGCGGCGGACCTGGACTCGTCGGAGGAGGCGGACGAGCGGTTCGCGACCGCCCTGCTGATCGAGATCCCGGACCGGGACCCGATCACCCGGATGACCAGCTGCGGCCATCCGCCACCTCTGCTGCTGAGCCCCGGGCACGCGGTCACCGACCCGAGCCTGCATCCGTCGCCGCCGCTGGGCGTGCGCGGGACGGCGGCCTCGGAGCACACGCTGGACGTGTTCTCCTTCGAGCCGGGCGACACCCTGCTGCTGTACACCGACGGGGTCACCGAGGCACGGGACGCCCGGCGCCGCTTCTATCCGCTCGCGGACCGGGTGGCGCAGTGGACCGACTCCTCCCCCGAGGCGCTGATCCACCACGTCCGCCGCGACCTGCTGGCCCACGCGGGTGGCCGGCTGGGCGACGACGCCGCCCTGATCGCCCTGCACCGCACCCCGGCCGGGCACCGACGTCACCATCACGGCGCCCTCGGCCACGGCTCGGCCCGGGCCTGAGAGGGGTCAGAACTCCTCGGTCCCTGATTCCAGGTACGTCTTCACGAAGGCGAGCCTGGCGTCGCTGTCGGCCACCGCGAGGGTGCCGAACCGGGCGCCGAGTTCCATGGTCGCCGGGGTGTCGGCGGCGAGGGCCGGCCAGGTGGGCAGGGAGGTGCCGTTCGGGTCGCCGGTGGCGGCGAACCGCGCGACGCAGGAGGCGGTGGTGTCGGCGATGTCGTAGTCCTGGGAGGTCCAGGGCCGGTCGGTGTCGTAGAGGAAGCCGAGCAGGTAGTAGACGTCGGAGCCCTGGAAGGCGCCGGTCGCCGTGGTGCCGATGGCCGGGTTGGTGTCGTCGTACCCCGGTGGCACGCGGGTCCAGTAGTAGGTGTGCACGGGACCGGAGTTGCCGGCCGTGTCGAGGAACTGGCCGCCCCACAGGAAGGCGGAGACGCGTTCCTCGTCCCGGGCCCAGGCGCTGAACTGCTGGGCGGCGGCCGTGTCGGTGTCCGCCGGGTAGAGCGTCAGGAAGGTGTCCGCCAGCCCCAGCGGGCCGAACTCGGAGGCCGCGTAGGCCCGGAACGCGTCCAGCGTCAGGTCGGGCGCGGCGCCGCCCGCGTCCTTGCAGACGCCGGTGAGGACGGGTACGTCGGTCTCGGCGCGGGCCGCCAGTACGGCGGTGTAGGTGTCGGGCAGCACGTATCCGTCGAGGACGTGCCCGAAGTCGGCGGCGGGATCGGCGGCGGCCCGGGTGACGAGGTCGTCGGCGTCCAGGGCGCGCAGTGCGGCGAGGCCGTCGGCGCCCAGGCGGGCGGCGAGGCCGGTGCCGTCGGCCTCGGCGTCGGCGAGGCTCCGGTGGCGGGCGGGCCCCCGGGCGATCGCCGGGTCCTTGGTGTACCGGACGCCGGAGGAGAGCAGGGCGCGGTGGTAGAGGCCCCGGGCGCGCCGGGACGCCAGCAGGACGTTGACGACGGCGGCGCCCTGCGACCAGCCGCCCAGGGTCACCCGGCCCGGGTCGCCGCCGAACGCGCCGATGTTCCGCGCCACCCACTCCAGGGCCGCGACCACGTCCAGGGTCCCCCAGTTCCCGGAGCCGCCGTAGGCAGACTCGGCGGTCAGCGCGGGGTGGGCGAGGCCGCCGAGGACGCCGACGCGGTGGTTGAGGGTGACGACGACCACGCCCTTGGCCGCGAGCAGGGAGCCGTTGTAGATCTCCTGGCCCGACCACAGGGCGGTGTCGCCGCCGTAGAGCCAGACCAGGACGGGGCGGGCGTCGCCCGAACTCGTCGCGGCCGTCCAGATGTTGAGGTTCAGGCAGTCCTCGCTCAGCTCGGGCACCTGGTCGCTCGGGATGCCCGTGACCGGCTGCGGGCAGGCCGGTCCCCAGGAGTCGGCGGCCCGTACCCCGTCCCAGGACGGGGCCGGCTGCGGCGGGCGCCAGCGGTTCGCTCCGGCGGTGGAGGCGGCGTACGGGACGCCCTTGTAGACGGTGACGCCACGCAGGCCGCCCTGGACCCCGGTGACCTGGCCGGATTCCGTGGTGACCGGGTCGGTGGCGGCCGCGCTGCGCGCCGCCTCGGCCGGGGTGGGCAGCGTGCCGAGCAGTCCGGCAGCGGCGGCGGCGCCGAGGAAACCGCGCCGGTTCAGCGCGGCGGAACGCGTCCTGCTGTTGTTCACTGGGTTCCCTTTCGGGCGGTGGGGGGACGAGCCGACCAGCAGCCTGGCGCCGGGCGAACGGTGCGGCAAGCGCATCCGGTTGACTGACAGCAACTCAACAGCCGCTCACAGAAAGGGTGTTGAGACCGCTGTTCAACCGGCTTTGGAGAAAAGTTCAGTCCGACAGGTGGTCTCGACCACAGGTGGCCTGCCAGACTCCGCTTCGCCTTTCCGAAACAGGGAGTCGACATGTCCGACCTGCAACCCCCCACCCGCAGACGGCCGTTCCGCAAGGCGCTGGCCGCCGCGCTCGGCGCGCTCGCCCTCGTCGTCGCCGTGCCCGCCACCGCGCACGCGAACGTCCTGACCCTGCTGCCGCAGAACGCCGACGGTCTGGAGCAGACGTTCTCCCCGGCGTACGACTACGACGGCGACGGCTGCTACACCACCGCGGCCATCGGCGCCGACGGCACCATCAACCCCGGTCTGGCGCTGGGCGGTGACGTCAACGGCCACTGCCACGACTACGCGCAGCTCGCCAACGCCAACACCTACTCGCGCGAGAAGTGCAACAACGGCTGGTGCGCGGTGATGTACGCCAGCTACTTCGAGAAGGACCAGGCCACGCTCGGTCCGCTGGCCATCGGGCACCGGCACGACTGGGAACACGTCATCGTGTGGATCCAGAACAACCAGGTGCAGTACGTCTCGGTGTCCCAGCACAGCAGCTACCAGGTGGCCGCGGCCTCGGCCGTCCGGTTCGACGGCACCCACCCGAAGATCGTCTACCACAAGGACGGCGTGTCCACCCACGACTTCCGGTTCGCCAACTCCAACGACGAGCCGCCGGAGAACGTGACGGGTGGCTGGTTCTACCCGCGGCTGGTGGGCTGGGACGGCTACCCGGCGGGCTACCGGGACAAGCTGATGAACGCGGACTTCGGCGACGCGACCATCAAGATCAAGGACGGCTCGTTCAACGCCAACCTGTCGTACTCCAGGCCGTCGGGGATCTCGTTCGACCCGAACGCCTGAGCACGGACGCGTCGGTACGGACGCGTCGGTACGGACGCCCTGTCGCGGGCGCCCGGGTGAAAGACCGTGCCGGGGCCGGGAAGGTGAGCCCGGCCCCGGCACGGAGCATCTGTCACGGCTTGCGGGCGACCGCGCCGTACATCGCGATGTCCTCGTCGCGGATGCCCTGCTCGCCGGTGCCGTCCGGGTGCCACTTGTGGACCTGGACGATGCCCGGCTCCACCAGCTCCAGGCCCTCGAAGAACTCGTGGGCCTCGTCGATGGTGCGCAGCCGCATCGGCATGTTGCGGGCCGCGTACTCGCGGGCGACCCGGCCCACCTCCTCGGGCGCGAACTCGGCGGTGCCGATGGACATCGCCAGGTAGCTGCCGGAGGGCAGCGGTTCGAGGAGACGCCGTACGACGCCCACCGCGTCGTCCGCGTCGAGCATGAAGTGCACGATGGCGATCACCGTGAGCGCGACCGGCTTGCCGAGGTCGAGGGTCTCGCGGAGCTCGGGGGCGTCGAAGAGGTCCGTCAGGTCGCGGAAGTCGGCCTCGATGTACGCCGTCCTGCCCTCGGGCGTGCTGGAGAGCAGGCCCTGGGACAGGGTGAGGACGATGGGGTCGTTGTCCACGTAGACGACCCGGGAGTCCGGGGACACCGCCTGGGCTATCTCGTGCAGGTTCGGGGAGGTGGGGATGCCGGTCCCGACGTCCAGGAACTGGCGCATCCCCGCCTCCTCGGCGAGCCAGCGCACGGCGCGGTTCATCCAGTCGCGGTTGGCGCGCATGTGGATCGGGAGCGCGGGCCACTCGTGCGCCATCGCGTCACCCGCCTCCTGGTCGGCGGGGTAGTAGTCCTTGCCGCCCAGGATGTAGTCGTAGATCCGCGCGGAGTGCGCGTTCTCGGTGTCGATGCGGTCGGCCGGCCATCCGTTGTCGGGCAACGCCGTGTCTCCCATTCAGGTGAGGGGGATGCGGGGGTGTTCGGGGACTGCGGGGGTGCTGTGTCAGGTGGGGGCTGGTTGAACGATCAGCTGTAGCAAGGAAGTTCCCGGGAAAGGGGTCACATCAGGAAGTCGGCGTCACCCGCTTTCACACCGGTCAGGAAACTCGTCATCTCGCGGGGTGTGAAGACCAGCGCCGGACCGTCGGGGTCGGTCGACTGGCGTACCGCCACCCGGCCGTCCGACAGCTTCTTCACTTCCACGCAGGCGCCGCCGGCGTCGTCGCTCCACGGCTTGGACCAGCCGCGCGCGCCGAGTTGCCGGGACGTGATGCCGTTCTGTACGGGGTGGTGCACGTCAGAGCTCCTTGCGAATCGCACCGAGGAGGACCTCGGTCTTTCTGGCGGGCGCCGCCTGGGCGCCCAGCCGGTCCAGGGCCTCGCGGTAGACCACGACGTCGTCGCCCTTGTCCAGGTAGACCGCGCCCACCAGGCCGTTGAGATAGACGATGTCGGGGAGTTCGGGTGCCTTGAACCGGAAGAGGTGGTACGCGCCCGCGCGCATGGCGGGGTGCGGGCCGTTGGCGAACGGCATGATCTGCAAGGTGACGTTGGGCAGCCGGTTGAGCTCGATCAGATGGTCGATCTGGGCGCGCATGACGGCGGCGCCGCCGACCGGCCAGCGCAGCACCGTCTCGTCCATCACGACCCAGAGCCGGGGCGGCGACTGCCGGGTGATCAGCTCCTGGCGGCGCATGCGCAGCGCCACCATCCGCTCGGTGGCCTCGCCGGGCGCGTGCGGGTTGCCCGCGCCGAGCAGGGCGGCGGCGTACTCGCGGGTCTGCAACAGGCCGTGCACGAACTCGTTCTCGTAGGCGCGGATCTGCAACGCGGCCTGTTCCAGGCTCAGGTACGCGGCGAACCAGTCGGGCATCACATCGCGGTAGGTGTGCCACCAGCCGCGCTTGTTGGCCTCGCGCACGGACTGCAGGAAGGTGTCGACCTCCTGGCGGTCCGTCACGCCGTAGGTCTGGAGCAGTTTCTCGGCGTCCGCCAGCCGGAGCCGGGCCACCTTGGCGGCCTCCATCCGGCGGATCGTGGAATGGCTGACGCCGATCGCGGCGGCTGCCTGCTCATAGGTCAGGCCGGCCCGGGTGCGCATCTCCTCCAGCTGCCGGCCCAGGATCATGCGCAGGACGGAAGGGGCACCGCCCCAGTCGGTCTCCGAGGTCACGCCCTACCCCCTCACACCAGGTTTCAGGGTCACCGTCTCACGTGCGTGTGATCGGCTCGCGGACTCATTCGATCACTTCTTGTCGGGAGCAGCATGCACTTCGCTTCTTGCAATTTTCAACTTGCCGGTTGCGAGACGATGTTGGCAGATGCCAGAGTGGGCTTACTGCTCCGGCCGACCAAGGAGCAGGCGAAGCAGAGCAGTTGGGGGAAACTGAGCTGCGGCCCGGCGCCGCCCAGGCACGGGTCGTCGTCTGCCCCCGAGCGGCCCGGGGCGGACGCGACCGCTCAGCCCCACGCTGCGAAGCCGGACGAAAGGCGCACGGCGATGGCCCCGCCCTCTCTCCCCCAGCCGCTCGACCGACTCCCCGACGACCGGATACCCGGTCTGCCCCGGCCGGCCCTGATGGCCGCCGCCGAGGGCGCTCACCGCCCGTCGGACGTGACGGGCGCCCCCCTGCCACCCGGAGGCGAACGCCTCGGTCGACTCCCTGGGCCGCAAGGCCTCGACCGGTTCGCCTCCGGGGACCGCTCCGCCGCTGCCCGCAGCCGCGTCTTCGACCTGGCACCGACGCCGCGCGCGGTGGGCAACGCCCGCCGGAGCGTGGGCGAACTGCTCGGCACCTGGGGCGTGTGCGACGAGGCCCGCGACAACGCGGTGCTGGTCACCTCCGAACTGGTCACCAACGCGATCGTGCACTCGGCCGGCCGGCGGATCGTGTGCCGGGTGCACGCCACCGACGACCGGGTCCGTATCGAGGTCGAGGACCAGAACGGCGGCTTCACCCTCCCGGCGCCCCGGCGGGCCAGACCGGACGAGCAGAACGGCCGCGGCCTGTTCCTGGTCGACGCGCTCAGCCTCGACTGGGGCGTCCAGGTCGCGCCGGAGGGATCCACCGCCCGCGTCGTCTGGGCCGAGTTGCCGACGGCACCGGACGACTGCTCCACCACCCCCCACGCCCCAGGAGACCCGTCGCCCCATGGACCGTCCCCCCACTCCTGACCTCCCCGCCGACCCGTCCTGGACCCGCACCCGCCCCAAACCCGGCCCGGAACAACCCCACACCGCTCCGGCCGCCTGATCTCCGCCCCGAGCCGTCCGCCCGCCCCCGCGGCCAGGCCCTCCCCCGGGAGGCCGAGCCGCGGAGCGGGCCGTCGCGTTCTCACCGCGGCGGGCGCCGGCCGGCATGGGCCAGCAGGGCGGCCGCCGCGGCGCGCAGCCGGGCCGCCGCGGT